>JAYVSS010000061.1:0-9309 GCA_043775075.1 Acidimicrobiia bacterium | reverse complement strand
ATCCGCGTCATCCGCGTCATCCGCGTCATCCGCGTCATCCGCGTCATCCGCGTCATCCGCGTCATCCGCGTCATCCGCGTCATCCGCGTCATCCGCGTCGTCATCTTCAACGTCAATGCCCGTGATGTCGGGGCGCAGCGATAGCACCGACGAGTTGCCCGCCGACGGATCGGTTTCGGACGAGCTTTGGAGCCGCTTTGCCGAGCGCCGACGCGAAGAGTCAGACGGGTCGGGGGAGCCGCAGTGAGACTCGCCCGGTGGCGCAGGCCGCTCGCCGTCATCGGTCTCGGGCTGGTCCTCGCCACTCCGGCGGCCGTGGACCGCCTCGTCGACCGGCCGAGCGCAGCGGTGGAAAACGCCACCAAAGCAATCAATCCGTCGGCCACCGCATCGTCAGCCGGGGCTTCCACCTGGTTCTGCGCCGGAGGGAGAACGACCGCTGATGGCACCGCTGACCTCACGGTAACGATTGCCAATCCGACCGATCTTGAGGTTCCCGGCCGCATCACGTGGTTCGCCGGGGTAGTCGGGCGCGAGCCCGTCGTCGAGCCGCTGCTCGCCGCTGCACATAGTCACCTGGAGATGGTGGCGCCGGAACAAATTGCCGGTGGTCCCATTGCTGCTTTGGCGGAATTTGACGGCGGCGGTATCGCCGTTGATCATCGAATCTCGGGTCCCTTGGGCGGCGCAATTGCGCCCTGTTCGTCGTCGGCCAATGCGCAGTGGTTCACTGCCGATGGCGCAACGACGATCGATGCGAAGACCACCCTCTCGATATTTAATCCGTTCCCTGAAGACGCGTTGCTCGACATTCGCTTTGTGACTGACCGCGGTAGCGCCGTCCCCGCCGCTCTGCAGGGTGTGTCGGTTGCCGCGCGTAGCGTGTACGACCTCAACGTTGGGGACTACGTGCGTCGCCGTTCCCGCGTCGCCGCAATCGTACGCGCACGTATTGGTCGCGTGGTGGTCGAGCGAACGACAACGTTCGACGGGTCCGGAAAATCGAAAGGCACCACGGTGAGCCCGGCCAGCTCGGAGGCGAGTCCCACGTGGTACTTCGCATCGGGCCGCAGCACCTCGATGCTGCGCGAGCGGTACACGTTGTTCAACCCGACCCGGTCGCCAGTCACCGCCATCATTGACGTGGTCGTAGATGGCGTGGCCGGAGTTGAGCCGTTCGAAATCGACGTACCGTCGCTCGGATCAGCGGAGCTGGTCCCCGGCTCTGAGCCGAGAATTCCGCGAGACGTCGGCTATAGCGTCGTCGTCACCACGGACAACGGCGCGGCAATAGTGGTGGAGCGAACCGTGGACGCCCGGGGTCGCCTTCGCCGCGGATTTAGCTCATCTCCCGGAATCGTGGCTCCGGCCGAGTCCTGGGTTGTGCCCGATGTCGTGGCCTCGCCGGCTCGGTCCGATGTGATCTCGGTACTCAATCCGACGGACACCGACGCAGTGATTTCTTTGAAATCACTGGGCAAGAATGGCTCGGAAAATGTGTCCGCGGCCCGCTCGGTCTCGGTCGCCGCAGCAGGAAGACTCGACATCCGTCTGGGGGACTACGTTGCCCTCGATCAGCAGTCGTTACTGGTGTTGTCCCCCGGCGCCCCGATCGTGGTTGAACGGTCCTCCCAGCTCATCGAGCGGACCGGGAGTCGTCCACTCGTTGATCCGCTGCCTTCACCCGGTCGAGACGATTCGCTACGCGCGCTTACCGTGGAGACACTTCCGGGCGAGTCCACGACAACATCAGCGCCCATACCGTCTTCTTCTACCACCGCCCCGCCTCCGTCGAGCTTGCCCGGCTCGACATCCCTCGCATCCGCGGCGCCATCGTCCGCGGCTTCAGTTTCAACGGCACCCGGCTCGACGCCCACTACGCCCACCGGAGTTAGTTCGCCGACCACGACGTCGACGGCCGTTCCTTCGACCACCCCACCGACCGCCCCTTCGACCAGCACGCCTCCAGTAACGCTGCCGGGCACGGAGCGCCGACAGGCTGTCGTTTCACGCATCGGTACGGCGAAGCTCGGAACCTCGGTAAATGGGGCTATCCCGCTCCCGTAACAATGCGTCGGACGCGGTCGCCGGTCAGCGTTTCTTGGTCAAGGAGCTGCGCCGCCACCGCGTCCAGAGCCCGACGGTGCTTCGTCAGGAGCTGCGTGGCCCGACGCTCCTGCTCGGACAACAGCCGCCGAATTTCTTCGTCCACGGCGAGCGCTGTGGCGTCGGATTCCTCGCGACTCCGCGTCATTTGATCACCCAAGAACACGTGTTCGTCTGACCGCCAGGCCATCGGACCGATTCGTTCGCTCATGCCCCATTCGCGCACCATGCGGCGGGCCAGCGAGGTGGCGCGCGTGAGATCGTCGGCCCCCCCAGTGGTGACCTGTCCGAAGCCCAGTTGTTCCGCGCATCGTCCGCCAAAGGCCAAACACAGTTGGTCCAAGATGTCGTCCCGGCGCAACATCTGGCGGTCTATCGGGAGCGACATAGTCAGTCCGAGGGCCGCTCCCCGGGCCACGATGGTGACCTTGTGCAAGGGACCGGTGGAGCGCAGCAACACCGCGAGAACGGCATGTCCGGCTTCGTGGGTCGCCGTGATCGTTCGCTCCTCCACCGAAAGCACGAGCGACGGCCGTTCCACGCCGAGCACGACGCGATCACGGGCAGAGTCGAGGTCGCGAGGGAAAATCTCGTTGCTTCCCCGTCGAACAGCACTCAACGCCGCCTCGTTCAAAAGATTGGCGAGATCAGCGCCGCTCATCCCCGGAGTGGTCCGGGCGACATCGTTCAGGTCCACGTCGGGATGCACCGAAAGTACATTTGCATGTACACGTAGTATTGCGAGTCGATCGTCGCGATCGGGCAGGGTGACATCCACGTGACGGTCGAACCGGCCCGGACGCAGGAGGGCCGCATCCAGTACGTCCGGTCGGTTCGTGGCTCCAAGAACCACGATTCCGCTCGACGGCGAGAATCCATCGAGCTCGGCGAGCAATTGATTCAGGGTCTGCTCTCGTTCATCGTGTCCGCCACCCACACCCGCCCCTCGTTTGCGTCCGACCGAATCGATCTCGTCTATAAAGACAATGCACGGCGCCAGTTTTCGCGCCTCGGTGAACAAATCGCGAACGCGCGCGGCGCCCACGCCCACGTACATCTCCATGAAATCCGAGCCCGAAATGGAAAGGAACGGCACCTTTGCTTCGCCGGCCACCGCTCGTGCCAGCAACGTCTTGCCCGTCCCCGGTGGGCCGACGAGCAGGACTCCTTTCGGAAGCCGGGCACCGATCGACCGGTACCGCTCCGGATGACGCAGGACATCCACGATCTCGGCCAGTTCGGCCTTCACGGACTCGGTTCCGGCGACGTCTTCGAAACTCACCGCCGTGTCTCCGGACCCACGACGCGCTTGGGACTTGGTCATCGCTCCTTTGGGCCCGTCGCCCGATCGGCGGCGAACCAGAAGAGTTATGGCAATCAGCACGATGACCAGGGAAGCGATGATCGGTCCCCACCGATCGATGGCGTTCGATCGGGCGGCGGCGAACCGCAGCTCGGTGGTGGCGGCGATGGAACGCCGCTCCTCCTGGGCTAGCTGCGTCGGGCCGGTGGTGCGGAAGGGCGATCCGTCAACCATCTCGCCGGTGACCACACCGGAATCGTTCCGGAACGTGGCCGAACGTACCTGTCCGCCGGCGGCGCGTTCGAGAAACGTCGTCCAGGGAAACGTGTCCGGCGCCTGATGGCCCAGCCGGGGGAGGGTGACAGCCCCGATGACCAGCACCGTTGCCACCACCAAGGTCCAGATCGGGGGTCGACGCCGCCACCAGGGCGAGCGATTGGAGCCGCTCGCGACCCGCAACGATCCCGCCGGGAGCCGAGACGACGTAAGGCGCTCGCGCAGGGTTGCCGCGGGCGGCCGAGGGGGCACCGGGCGCGGCGAGAATCGACCCTCGGGCTCCGACACGGTGCGCCATGTCGTGGCGGCATCGGTCGACGTCAGGGACGAGATGGTGCTCGGGCGGTTCGCGTCGTCAGCCACCGAGTATCAGCCTAGGGGTTCAGCACGGCCAGACGACCGGTGCTCACCGCCCGTGGCTCGGACCCGTTTCGGAGGCGGGACGAGCGACGAAACGCTCACCTATGGGGTTTTCGTCCCGTCCGGCATCCGTCGATTGGGCCCCCACGGAAATTAACCTCGAATGTCATGCCCATCGACGACGCCGCCACGCGCACCCTCCGAGCAGCGGGGCTCGGGGTGGCGCCCCGAAACGAGCGGCTGGCCGAATTGGCGGGACTGCGGCGTACCGTCGACACCGGCTCCTATCGGCTTGGCTTTCATCCATCCGGACGTCCCACCGGGTCAAGTGGGCGCCGTCAGCCCGTGGACACTGCCACCCTCGAGCCGATCGGTGATGTTGACGGGGCGGAAGTTGCGCAGGCACCGCATCGGTACTGCGCCCGACCCACGTGCAGCCGCCAGGCCGTGGCCACCATGTCCTATGACCAGCGGGCATGCACGGTGTACCTCGGCGGGTTGAGTCCCGAACGCGATCCAGCGTTTTATGACCTCTGCCGATTCCACGTCGACCGCTTGACGCCGCCGAACGGTTGGACCATCCGCCGAGTGCGGCCGACCGCCGTGAACCATAACGGCACCGACGAAACCGCGGCCACACTGGACGGGTGGTCGCCCGCCAGCCCCGTCAGCGCATCGGAACGAATCGGGCTGAGTTCGGTTCTCGGTTGACGGTGACCAGTGCCGGCGACGATGGCCCTCCGCCTACGGGGCCACGGACCGGTCGTGGCGAGCTAGGGCTCGCGTTGGCGTTTCAACTTGGCGCAATTGTGCTGGCCACGCTGGCCATCACGCCATTTTTACGGTCGAACGGACAACTTAAACCGGGTATCAGCGGCGTCCTTGTCGGCTTGGCCGCGGCGTGGCCTGTGCTCGCTGCCGGGGTGGTCGTGGCGGCCCGTCGTCGAGGAGTTTCCTGGCCGCGGTTCGTGGGGGCGACGTCGGTACGGTTGATCGACCTCGGCATGATCGTCGTCGGCATCGCCCTGCAATTTGGGGTGGGCTTCGCCTATTACGTCGCAGGAACAGACGACAAGAAGGTTTCGGCGCCCGCCCGGGAGCTCACGGACCGAACTGGGGGGTTGGGTCTGACGTTCGCCGTGCTCGCGGTGTTCGTGGTGATCGGGGCGCCGATCTTCGAGGAGCTGTTTTACCGAGGGCTGGTACTCAACGCGTTCCGCCGAGCGTTTGGCTCCGATGGGTCTGATGGATCGGGGGCAGATCGCCTGGGGTCCCCAGCCGGAGTGACGACAGGCGTGGCCGGGGCCGTGGCGATGAGCGCCCTGTGGTTCGGCCTGATTCATTTCCAGTTGCTGCAGTTACCGGCGCTGGTGTTCGTCGGCATCGCCTGCGCTTTGGCTCGGCTCACGACCGGGCGGATCTTTACGTCGATCTGCCTGCACGCCGGGTTTAACCTGGCCACCGTGGTGGCCCTGGCCTCGCAGTTAGCGGACAAGTAGGCGACGGGACGCTCCCGCCCCGGCAAGGTTGCGGAAATAGGTCAAGCGGAGCACTCGGCTAAGTCCAACTGCTCAAAAAGGTGAACCGTCGCTCAAGTATGCAGCGGGTCCTGCCGATGAAAAGTGACGCCATCGATGCTGCCTCGACTCACCCCCGAGTGTCGCCGCGAAGCTGACTCCATCCTCCCTCACTCCCGCCACCACACGCGGACATCGCTAGAAGGATTTCATCGCAATGACTTGCCCGCTCTGTCACATCGCCAACCTCGTCACGATCTCGATGAGTGTGAACCAGCGTCAACTGGAACTGCATTCCTGCGGCCGGTGCGAGACTCGCTGGTGGAAGGCCGATGGTGACCAGGTTGGTCTGGGTACCGTTCTGAACGCCGCGCGTAAAACGGCGTAACAGTTTCCCGTCGAGCGAAGGGTGCACTGCGACTGGCCGTCCACCCGCCAGTCGCAGCCAACCCGATGGACGTCCCGCGAGCCGTCGCTGCACTCGGCGATCAGGGACGGCGGGGCTGAGCCGGTAGCGTGACAGCGAAGGAATTCGTTGTGGTTGCTCAAACACCAGTCGCTACCGTCGCAGACGGGCCCCCGGCGAGCAGTCGGCCACCCGACAACGCATCGCCACTCCTGCCATCGGTTGGGAGTTCGGAGCCCTCGGGCCCCGTTGCTTCTGTCGGCCGTCGGCCGCGGGTGCTGCTCGCCACCGAGGGTACCTATCCGTTCGCCCACGGCGGGGTCAGTACGTGGTGCGACATTGTGGTGAACGGCATTGACGGCGTGGACTGGTCCGTTCTTCCCATCACCGCCGGGGGAATTCGGCGGCCCCTGCTGTTCGAGTTGCCGGTCAACGCCATGATGGTGGGACACATCGATCTCTGGTCTGAGCGTGTCACGACTCGGCGAACAGTGCGTCGCTCATCGCTGCGCACGGGCGTGGCGGCCGAGTTCGTGCGAGCGTTATTGCACTGGGAAAGCGACCCCAAGACGGTGCTCGATGCGCTTGTCTGGTGTCGCTCCAACCCCACCCGGGTCCGGGCGTCGATGCGCCATCGTGACGCGTGGGCGGCCTACCGGTTGGCGTTGGCCGACGTTCTCAGCGCCGACGCCGCCCATGTGGATCGCGTCGCCCCTGTCCTCGATGAACAGCATGTCTGCGACCTCTATCAAACGCTGTGCTGGGTCGCCCAAGCGGCCGCCGCCCCGACGCCGGAGGGGGCAAACGCCCCCGATCTCATTCTTGTCACGGCCGCCGGCTGGGCCGGAATTCCGGCGGCGGTGCATCATGCGCTTCACGCCACCCCGGTGGTGCTTTCCGAGCACGGCGTCTACGTGCGTGAGGCGTATCTCGCCGCTATTCGCCGGGGCGAGTCCACCGGTGAGCGGTGGACCCACACTCGACTGGCCCGGGGTTTGGCCCGGTTGACCTATGCCGTGGCCACCGTCGTGGCCCCCGTTACCAACGCCAACGCCGCCTGGGAACGTGCCCTTGGGGCCGATCCGGATCGCATTCGCACCATTCATAACGGTGTGCTCGTCCCGCCGAAGGTTGCGCCCTTCCCCGTTGAGCCCGTCGTCGTCACCATTGGTCGCATTGATCCGCTCAAGGATCTAAAAACGCTCCTACGGGCGGCGGCGTCGGTCATCGAGCGCGTACCTGCCGCTCGCTTCGATCACTACGGCCCGGTGTCGGATGGTAACGAGCGCTATTACGAGGAATGCCTGGCGCTGCACGCTGATCTCAATCTGGGCGATCGCTTTCGTTTCCGCGGGCCGATTGACGACCCCGACGTGGCCCTCGCCACGGCTCGGGTCTCGGTGTTGTCGAGCATCAGCGAAGGCTTCCCCATCTCGGTGCTGGAAGCGATGGCGGCCGGGCGGCCGGTCGTCGCGACCGCCGTTGGTGGGGTACCCGAGGCGGTGAGCGGTTGCGGGTTTACCGTTCGCCCTGGCGACTACGAGGCGTTGGCGTCGGGCATTGTCGGCCTTCTCAACGACCCCGGCTTGGCCCACGCGTTAGGCGCCCGGGGTCGGCAGAGAGTTATCCACGACTTCGGGCAGGAAGGCTGCATCGTGGCCTATGCCGCATTGATTGGCGAACTCACCGGAACCGAGCCTTCGATTGCCTGTCCTGACGCAACAGTGAGCGATGCGAGCGGTGACGCCTCGCTTGGAGGGTCCGACTACGGTGCCGAACTTGAGGGTGGACGTGAGGGTGAACGTGAGGGTGAGCGTGGGGCGGTGCCTGGGGAACTCGGCGCTGTTCGCCCGGCCGAGCGCAAGCCATGAATTCGACAGGTGCCGATCTGGCTGGGTGGGACTTTGCCGATGATCACTTGGAACGTCCGACCCAGGATGGTCTCGAGGCAGCCGTGGTTCTCGAAGCGTGGGGCGGAATCGCCCCTGGGGAAGCATTTGGTCTGGTCGCTGCCGGTCGAACGCCCGAGTACCCACCGTTTGCGGCCCGTGCCGTCCGTTCTGAGCCGCTCGATCCTGCGCTGGCCCTCGGGGACATCGGGTTCGTCGTCGGGATACTCGGCATGGGGTTTTACCTCTCCACGCTCACCGCCGATTTGGGTGCCAACACCGTTGATACGGCATGGCGTATCGCCCTCCCGCTGTCCCTCGCTCTGCAGTGGGGGATGCGACGTCGGTATCTGAGTGGGCCCGACGGACTCGGGCGGTTACGCAACGATCGCCGGGTCCCGGCCGTCATCGCCGGAGTCATGGCGGCCTGTTCGGTGGTTCCGCGGGGTGGATGGTTGGCGGCATGCCTCATCGGTATTTGGGTCGGCGGTTTCCTCATTACCCGCCTGGGATGGGGTTTCGCGTTTGGAGCGGCTCTATTGGCGGGTGCTGGGCTCCTCCGTAGCGGTGCCAACCCCCGGTTGGTCCTTCCTTCGATGGCGGCGGCCACCCTCGTCGCCGCCGGGTACGGGGTTCGTCGTCATCGGCCGTCGGACCGCCTTCCGGGGGGCGCTCCCCGGGCCGTTGCGGCCGGACTCATCGGGGCGGGCGTGGGCGGGATTTTGGTGCTCGAGCCACGGTTTGCGTGGAGCGGCGGCCCCGCCTTGGTGGCGGTAACGGTGGTTCCGGCTCTGCTCGGGAGTGTGTGGGGCGGCTGGCATATGGGCCGTCTTTGGAAAGTGCTCCCTGAGGCCCTCGTGCACCAACTTTTTTCCGTAAACGCTCGCGGAATCACCGTTGTCCGCTCGCTTCTCGGCGGGGCGATCCTCCGCTTACTCGGTGGGGCGGTGCTGTGTTCGGTCCCGATCCTGGTGTGGGCGTGGTCCGGCGCCGGACCGGTTGACGACGTGGTGGCGTTGCTCGGCGCTCACCTACTCCTCGGCCTCGCCGGATTAGCTGTGTCCCTGCACGAGGCCTTCGATCGATGGGGTACCGCCCTCCTCGCAGTCTTTGCCGGGTGTCTGAGTTGTGTTGTGGTCAACCTTGTCGATCCGCGTCACGCTTTGGTACCAGGATCTCGCATCGGCATCGGTGCGCTGGTGGCCATGGCCGTCGCCGGCCCCGCTCTCCTGCGGGTGGTTTCGTCGCCGGCGCGCACGCTCGCCGCCCGGGTATGAGTTCGCGCGTTCTCGACTGGCGCTGCTCACGGTGGGTGTTGTGTCATGTCCGGTTACGCGCGGAGCGTCTCACACGGTCAATTGTGACGGTTTTGTGACGGAAATAGTTCACTTCCGCTTGCCTTCGTAACAATTGGTCCGTATCGTAGGTGAGCAAGCGGTCAATCCCGATCTG
>JAYVSS010000060.1:0-8283 GCA_043775075.1 Acidimicrobiia bacterium | reverse complement strand
CGCGCCCATACCGATCGTCCCCGCCCGGTGGTCGCGGAAAACGTGCACCTACAGCTTCACGACGGCCGCACCCCGACCGTCGACCTGGTGATGCATCAGCCCGACGATCCGTCGCTGCGTGGCACCCTCGTGCGCCTTATTGACGCCACCGATCGACATCACCTGATGCAGCGCCTCGGCAACGTCGGCGCGCTTGATCCGGTGAGTGGGCTGGCCAACCGGGAACGCATCATCGAACTGGGCGAGGCGGCATTGCACCGCGCCAAGCGAACCGGCGAACATCTTGCGGTTTTGGCCATTCATCTCGACGGGCTCCAAGCGATCAACGAAACGTTCGGAGCCGGCATCGCCGACGACGTTGTGCGGGCATCGGCGGCGCGCCTGGCATCGGCCCTACGGACCGAGGACCTCCGAGGGCGCCACGCCGACGATGTCTTCATCGCTGTCGCTGGAGGTATGGCTCAAGACATCGGGCGAAGTTACGCCGTGGATGTGGCCGACCGCATCACCGAATCGCTCAGCGCTCCCATCATGTTCGACGGCCACGAACTGGCGCTGCGACCGTGGATTGGCGTGGCCCACCGAGCGCGCACCTCGGGAAATCCAGGTATCGAGGAACTCCTGAGCGAAGCTCTGCTCGGCATGGACGAAGTCCGCCGCGCCACCACCCGGTGGTCCAACCTCGGGTCCTGACCGAACCCAGTCATCGGCCTAGTGGTAGCCGAAACGGCTACTCCTCGAGGTATTCCTTAAGCCGTTGACTGCGCTGCGGATGACGAAGCTTGGCCAACGTTTTCGTTTCAATTTGGCGGATTCGCTCACGCGTTACGTTGAACTCTTTGCCGACCTGTTCGAGCGTGCGGGGCTGACCATCGTCGAGCCCAAACCGCCGACGCACCACTTCACGCTCGCGTTCGTTGAGCTCCGAAAGCGCCCGTTCGACCGCCTCGCGCCGCACGCGCTTTACCGCCTCCTCGGCCGGGGCGATGGCTGATTCGTCTTCAATGAAGTCCCCCAGCGTGCTGCCGTCGTCTTCGCCCACCGGGGACTCAAGCGAGATCGGGTCGTACGCCATGCGCTGAAGTTCGCGAACGCGATCGGCCGACATATCCACGCGTACGGCAATTTCGGCCGTGGTCGGTTCGCGGCCGAGCTCCTGCAGCATCTCGCGCTGGGTACGGGTGACGAGCAAAATCACGTCGACCATGTGCACGGGGATGCGGATGGTGCGGGCCTGATCGGCGATGGCCCGAGTTATGGCTTGGCGAATCCACCATGTGGCGTAGGTCGAGAACTTGAAACCCTTGGTGTGATCGAAGCGCTCCACCGCCCGCATCAATCCGAGGTTGCCCTCCTGAATGAGGTCAAGCAGCGTCATCCCTCGCCCGGCGTAACGCTTGGCGATAGACACCACAAGGCGCAGGTTGGCTTCGGTCAGTTCCTCCTTGGCCCGCAGCCCGTCATTGGCGGTGCGGTCGAGGCGACGGCGATCGGCGAACGAGAGGGCGTCGAGTTTGCCGTTCGCCGCCAGTTCAGCGAGGCGGGTTTCGGCGGTGATGCCTAAGGCGATGCGGGTGGCCAGCGCCACCTCACCTTCACTGTTGAGGAGCGAAACACGTCCGATTTCGCGCAGGTATTGGCGAACTGGATCAGACGACGAACTGCCCCGGCCCATGTAGGCCGAACGCATTTGAGACGAAGTGACTTCCTCCGCCACGGGCTTTTCTGCCGACGCGTCCTCGGGGAACTGGCTCACGTCCGTTGGCCCCATGCTGCTAGCCAGGGTACCAACAGGTCGAGCGTCTCCGACCGGACCGACGCCTCGGTGTCGTGCAGCCGACTTTGCAGCAACTTGAGTTGGGCCATCGCCGAGACGTCCACCCGGTGATCGGTCACGCCGGCGGCAGCCTGGGCGGCGAGATCGGCGATCGCCCGGGCCGTGGCATTGCCGACGATGCGCGACACGGCGTCGTCTGGCTCGTGGGTGGGCTGCTCCACGGCAAGACGGAACAACAGGTCGAGGGCCTTCGTGTCCTCGGGATCGTCGCCCCGTTCAGCCACCAGTTCCGCCGCCGCCGGAAGGTCGGGCTGTTCGACCGCAAGCGCGAACGCGGCCTGATGAATCGGGTCGACAAAGAGGTTCGATTCCAGCCGGGGAAGGACCCGGCCCGGATCGGCGAGTACCCACCGCAACACTTCAAGCTCGGCCCCCCGGGAGTGATCGAAGGCCGCTTTGGCCACGAGCGACGCCGAGGAGGCCCGCCCTCCCAACCGGGACGCGGACGATGACGAAGACGACCCGCGGCCCTGCGGCCCGGGGCGCCCATACCCGTTGGTCGGCCCGTTCTGGGCCCCGTTGCTGGACCCGCCGGGTCGTCGGCCGGACGAAAACCCGCCGTACCGGGGGGACGGCTCGAATGACGAACGACCCGACCCCTGTCGTCCCCTCGGCCCCCCGTCAAATGGTTCGTATCCCCCGTCGGACGGCGCCCAGGAGTCATCGATCGGTGGAGCGGCCTCGGGTGGTTCGTTGGCGACGGACCGACCTTCGGCCATTTCGTGGCGAGGCTCATCGTTGCTCGGACGATTCGAAGGGCGGCTCGATGCTGTCGCCGCCAGGGAGCTTGGTGCGGCCGAGGAGGTGGGCGCCACCGCCGGACGGGAGGCAAAGGTTTGTTCGCGCCCGCTTCGCCCGGACAACGAGGATGACGGCGCCCCTCCCGAACTCGGGCGGCTGGCGGGCCGGGCGGCGCTCTTCGCTGCGGGCGACGAGGGGAGGTACTTGGCTGGGTCGGCAAGTACCGCGCTCACTGTTTCTGAAGACACCTGACAGCGCATGGCGACATCGTTCAAGTACTGCTCGCGCACCACCGCACTCGGATGTTCAAAGGCGATGGCAATGGCCGCTTCGAACGCCCGAGCCCGTCCTTCGAGCGAGGCCAGGTTGGCCTTGGCGAGGAGGCGCTCAAGGCGGAACCGCAGAAACGGTTGGGCGTCTCGGACGGCCGCGGCGAGCCGCTCAGGATCACGTTGGGCCAGTTCGGCGGGATCTTCACCGGGTGGAAGGGCCACGACGAACAGATCGATTTCGTATTTACGTTCCCACGCATAGAACTTTTCTGCGGCGTTTTGCCCGGCCCCATCGGCGTCGTAGGCCAACACGATCCGACGGGCAAAGTTTTTCAGGATCTGGAAGTGCTCATCGGCCAGCGCCGTGCCACACGTGGCCACCGCGCGGGGCAGCCCGCTGCGATGAAAGGCGATGACGTCGGTGTAGCCCTCGCAGACGATCACCTCGCCCTGCTCCACGATGCTGGCCTTGGCCCAATTCAGGCCGTACAGCACCCGACTCTTGGAATACAGCTTGGTTTCCGACGAGTTCTTGTACTTCGGTCCGTCGGCGGAGGGCATCTTGCGACCCCCGAACGCAATCGGCAGGCCCTGGGCGTCGAAGATGGGAAACAGGATGCGGCTCTGAAAAAAGTCGTTGAGCTTGCCAATCTTGGAGACGTAGCCCAGGCCGGTGTCCCGGGCCACGTCGGCGGGAAGGTTCAAGGCCTTGCACAGGGTGTCCCAGCCCTCGGGGGCCCAGCCGATGCGGAAGCGGCGAATCGCTTCGCCGTCGTAACCCCGGCTGCGCAGGTACTTGCGGGCGGGGGCGGCATCTGGGCTGGTGAGGAGGCGCTGGTGGTACCACTCGGCGGCCCGCTCGGTGGCTTCGAGCAGCTTGGTACGTTTGATTCGGTCTTTCGACGCCGCCTCGTTGTCGTAGTTCAGCGTGATGTTGGCTTTGGCCGCCAACTTTTCGACGGCGGAACTGAAGTCCAGGTGCTCAACCTCACGCAAAAACGTGATGACGTCGCCCTTCGCCTGACACCCGAAGCAGTGGTAGATACCCTTCTCCGGGCTTACGGAGAAGGACGGCGACTTCTCGCCGTGGAAGGGACACAGGCCGCTGTAGCTGCGTCCCACCCGCTTCAGGGCGACGTGCTCGGAGATGACGGCCACGATGTCGGTCGCCGCCCGCACCCGGGCAATGTCGTCTTCGAGAATGCCCACGCTCCTAAGTATGCCGGTACGGGTGAGACACAACTCCCAGCCGCGTCGGTTTTGGGTGGCGCTCGCCAGGCAGCAGTTTTGCCAGACCTGCGCCGAGCGGCCAGGAACCGGTCGCGCAAGGCAGGGCGAGGCAAAATGTTCAGCTGGTGACCTGCCGGGGTGATGCGTCAGTGGACTTGCGGCGGATGCGTATTTTGCGCAAATCGACGCGCTGGCCCGAGCGTTCGTCGACGACGACCGGCACGACTGTTTCGCCGCTTTCGCGGTCAGCCATGCGGAGCTGCCCGCCCCCACCCTCCGGGCCGCCGTCGAACATCCATCGATCCCCCCACGTCCACATCGCAGCAATCACGTCGAAGAACTCACGGCCCTTCACCGTGGCCCGGTACTCATGGCGCACAGGGTTCGTTTGGTAGGGGATGCGCTCCAACATGCCTTCGTCGACCAGGCGACTGAGGCGTTGGGTGAGAGTGGTACGGCTTACTCCGAGGGTGGACTGAAACTCCTCGAATCGTCGACATCCGAAGAACGCCGACCGCATGACCATGGGCGTCCACCAATCACCGAGCAAATCGGTGGTTCGAGCGATCGGACACTGGTCCTGATCAAAGCGGGTGCGACGCATAGTCCGTTTACTGTACTGATTCGATTCGCCGCCCGCCGTTGGCACTAGGCGACAGGATTGGTCCACGTGATCTCGGTGAACCGAGCGAAGTCGCTGTCGGCGCTGACGATATCGAGTCCATGCTCGATGCAAATCGCCGCCAGGATGGCATCGGTGACGAGCCCGCCGCGTAGGTCCAGCCGGATGACGAGTTCGCGCAGTATCAGGCGATGACTCCGTCCGGGCTCGGGGACCCAAGCCGAAGGCGCATCGATCCATCCATCAACGTGCTCCCATGCCTCGCTCGGCGTCAGCGGGCGGCGCAATGCTCGCGGGTTAGTGGCGATTCGCAAGAATGCGTTGAGCGAGATCCACGGGAGACCGACACGTCGGTTTCCGTTAAGGGCATCGGTAAGCCAGCGGTTGGCGCGCTCGTGGAACGGGCTCGATGCATCTATTGAGTACAGAAGGATGTTCGCATCGACAAGCATCAGCGAGCGTTGGGACCCTCGAGGAGATCGAGCGCGTCGGCGATGTTCGAGACATCGATCATCAGCCCGACCTCTCTGGCTATCGGCACGAATGGTGACGGCCGATCGCGCACCAGCATTCCCCGGCGGACCAGCTCGTTGACCGTCTCGCTGACGCCTGTTCCCCGCTCACGTCGGAATGCCTCTATAGCGCGAGCGGTGTCGGCATCGAACTCAACAGTCGTGCGCATCAAGCCAAGGTAGCACGTCCATGCAAGGTTTTACGCACGCACGTGCGCGTCCCCTGGGCGGACGGCTTACGCGACGACGGCTTCGACGCGGGCGAGAACGTGCTTGTGGAAGGGCGTTCCGGCGATGGGATCGCGCCATGACGAATCCGTGAGCTCGTTCGGGGCGATGCCCTTGACGTCGTCGGAGGTGCCGACCCCCATGCCATTGGGCAGCGACATATGGCCAGCACGCATACGTTCGTTGATCTCTACGCTGACCGTGACCGAACCCCGCTTCGTGGTGAGGCGGGCCTGGCCCCCATGAACCAGGCCAAGGGAATCGGCGTCCGCGGGCGACACCCGCAGTGCTCCGTCGGCGTCTTTCTTACGCCACGAGTTATCTCGAAAGATCGTGTTGGCGGTGAAGCTTCGACGCTCCCCCGCCGACAGCACGAACGGGAAATCGGGATCACCCGGTATGGACGAGGCATCAGTGGTAAGCGCGCTGAGCATGGCGATCATCTCCTCGTTGTCGAGGTTGATCTTGCCGTCGGCGGTGCGTACTCGCTTCCATGAATCGTCATGCTCATCGATGGAAAAGGTGACTCCGTGGGGGCTGGAAAGAATGGCGTCGAAAAGCTTCTCGCCCGGTTCCAGACCTTCGCCGGTGAACCCGGCACGAGCAACGCCAGCCGGATTGCCCAGCGCCGCGCGATGCGACGCGCCCCACAGCAACGCAGCACTGGCCAAACCGTCCGGCAGCGTCGGCCCGAGGGTGCGATAGAGCACCACCGGCGCCATCGCCCCCAGCTCGGGGTCAGCCGTGGTGGCGGCGAAGAACGCATCGGCGAATGCCGCCCGGCCCTGCGCCGCGGCGTCGTGAAGGGGCGCCAGCTTGTGGGCCGGGAGCGCTCCGAGCGCCTCACACAAACGAGCGTGAATCTCTGGTTCGGGCAGCGTGCCAGCGAGGGCGGGCAGGAGCGGATGGCGCAAATGGAACACGTTCTCCGGGAATTCGAAGTTGAAGAACGTGGCCTCGGCCTTCTCGAACTGCGATGGCGCGGGCAGCACATAGTGAGCCATCCGAGCGGTCTCCGTCATCGCCACATCAATCACGACGACGAGTTCCAGCGCCTCGAACGCCTCGCGCATCCGCTGACTATCGGCGATGGAATGCACGGGATTGCCGGACTCGACGAGGATGGCCCGGTAGCGCTTCGGATGGTCGGTAAGGATTTCGTCGGGCACCACATTGCACGGCACCAGACCGGAGATAATCCGTGCACCTACTACCGGGCTGACCCTGTCCTTCTTGCCCGCCGACGGACCTCCCGATCGGGTGATGGAAACAATCGAGGATGGGATGTACTGCGCCCCGGGTTGACCGAAGTTACCCGTAAGTACCCACACCAACTTTTCAAGGTAGCTACACAACGTGGAGTGCGGACTCATCTGGATACCGAGGTCCTCAGCCACGGCCACACTCGATGCCGACGCAATCCGGCGCGCCGCAGCCCGCAGCAGTTCCTCAGGAACGTCACACAGGGCGGCAAACGCCGGGATGTCTGTAGCCCTAAGCGCGCTGACGACTTCGTCGACACCGCTCACATGCTCGGCCACCCACGCCTTGGCCATCAGGCCTTCGTCGACGAGTATCGCACCGAGCGCGGCGAGACACCAGGCATCGGTGCCGGGACGAACCTGGAGATGGAAGTCGGCCAGGTCGGCAGTTTCCGTTCGACGCGGATCAATAACAATCATCGACCGAACCGGGTCGGCGCTGATCTCCTTCAGCGTCGTCCGAGCATGGGGGAATCCGTGCGACTGCCACGGGTTCTTTCCCACGAAAAGGGCGACCTCGCAGTGCTTAAAGTCGCCCCGCATGCCGCCACCGAACATCTTGCCGTTGACCCAAAACTCGCCCGTCTTTTCCTGGGCCAAGGCGTTGGTCCGAAAGGTCGACCCCAGGGCGCGCAGCGTCGCCCCGCTATAAGCCCCGCCGAGATGATTGCCCTGCCCGCCTCCTCCGTAGGCAAAAATCGTCTCGCCCCCGTGAGCCTCACGAATAGCCATGAACTTGGCCGCCACCTCCGAAATCGCCGTGTCCCAGTCGATTTCTTCGAAGGTGCCGTCGGCCCGACGACGCAACGGACTGGTGAGGCGCTCGGCCCCGTTTTGGTAGTGATCGAGGCGCAGGGCCTTTTCACACGTGTATCCCGCCGATCCCGGATGAGCCTTGTCGCCCCGGATGCGGTCGAAGCGACGGCTCGTCCCGTTGCGCGCCGGCTCACCCAGGCGTACTTCGACGCCACAGTTTGATTCGCAGAGGATGCACGCCGTTGGATACCACGGTTCGGACGACGGGGGATGGGCATCGGTGGCGGGGGTGAGGTCATCGTCATGGCGCGCTCCGGAGGATGTGAGTAAGTCCAATGACGATACTCACAGCGGACAGGCGGCGCACAACTTTGTCAACCGGATGGACAACCCATTGGCCAACGCCTGGTTGGCCGCCGACCGACGGGCCGAAACCAATTCGCGCTAAACTACGTTAAAGAACCAAAGGACTCGATGCCATGAACCTGCAAGACGCCGCTGCAGTCATCGGCGTTCACTACCAAACCGCCTATCGCTGGGTACGCGATGGGTCACTTACGGCGACCAAGGGGCCGTCCAACTCGTACGAGGTCACCGACGATGAGGTCCGCCGATTTTTGGCCCGTCGCCTCGTTCCCGTTGCGCCCCCCACTCGCATCCTGGTGCGCGATTGGGAGCATCACGCCGAGCGACTGATGGAGACGCTCCTGGAGGGCGACGAGTTGGCCGCTCGAGCGCTCGTGGATCGTCTTTCCGACGGCTCCGTTTCGATTCTGGAACTCTGCGAAAACCTCCTCTCGCCCGTGCTCGTCGATATCGGAGA
>JAYVSS010000059.1:0-63509 GCA_043775075.1 Acidimicrobiia bacterium | reverse complement strand
CTTCTCGGGTTCGATGGAGCCGCGTGAACGCAAAGGGCCCGCAATGTCTTCTTTCATGGGGCGAGATCTCGCCGTTGATCTAGGAACCGCCAATACCCTGGTCTACGAACGCGGGCGAGGAATCGTCCTCAACGAACCGTCGGTCGTCGCCATAAACATCCGGACGAATCGCCCGGTCGCCGTGGGGCTCGAGGCCAAACGCATGCTCGGGCGCACGCCGGCCCATATTCAAGCGATCCGGCCGCTCAAAGACGGCGTTATTGCCGACTTTGAGGTGTGCGAACAGATGCTTCGCTACTTCATTCATCGTGTGCACCAGCGGCGTTTCGCCAAACCCCGGATGATCATCTGCATCCCGTCAGGAATTACCGGCGTGGAGAAACGCGCCGTCGAAGATGCTGCCAGCTTCGCCGGTGCTGGCCAGGTGCACACGATAGAAGAACCTATGGCGGCGGCCATCGGCGCCGGTCTTCCAGTCCACGAACCAACCGGAAATATGGTCGTCGATATTGGTGGCGGAACCACCGAGGTGGCGGTTATTTCCCTCGGCGGAATCGTCACCAGCCAATCGATCCGCATCGGCGGCGACGAACTCGACGACGCCATCATCGCCTACGCCCGCAAAGAGTACGACCTGGCGCTGGGCGAACGCACGGCCGAGGAGGTCAAGATTGCCCTCGGGTCGGCGTGGTTGCTCGACGAGGAACTGCGTGCCGAAGTACGGGGCCGTGATCTTCGGACCGGGCTACCGAAAACCATCGTGACGACCACCCAAGATATCCGCGAGGCGATAGAAGAACCGGTGACCGCAATTTGCGACGCGGTCAAAATCACGCTGGACAAAACTCCCCCCGAGTTGGCCGCCGACATCATGGAAAAGGGCATCTACCTCACCGGCGGTGGAGCCATGCTGCGTGGTCTCGAGCACCGTCTTTCGATCGAGACAGGCATGCCTGTCTACGTGGCCCGCAATCCCCTCTTCGCCGTCGCTATCGGGACCGGTCAGTGCCTCGAGAACTACGACATGCTGAAGGGCGTTCTCGACTCCGATCGAAGGGCGTAGTCCGTCGCACCACGCGCCGACTGTGTGCGGCGAAGGCCAGGTTTCCCACCGGACGCTCACGTCGTGGTCGGTACACTCGGGGCAATGGCTGTGACGTCGTCTTCCCGGCCCCGTTTTCTGCTCGCCCTGGTGTTACTTACGGGTTTCACGTTCTTAGCCGCGTCGTCGACCCTCACGCCAGTCCGGGACCGGGTCCGGGCGGAACTTGATCCTGTTCGCGATCTGGGCCGCAAAGCAACATCAGGGATCAGCGTGGGCCTTGGCCGCTTTGGCGGTGACAAAGCGTTGCGGGAGGAAAACGCCACGCTGCGGCGCGAATTGGATAACGCGCGGGCGTCGTCGCTGCGCTACGAGAACGCCCTGCGCGAGCGCAGCGATCTCCTTGAGCTGCGCAAATACGGTGAGTTGATCGGTATTTCCTCGGTGGAAGGACGGGTCATCGACGGGCCCATCTCGAACTTTGACGAAACCATCGAAATCAATGTCGGGGCCAATCAGGGCGTAAAGGTCGACATGCCGGTGGTCACCGGCGCTGGTCTGCTGGGCATCGTCGTCGGCGTTGGACCCAGGCGCGCTCGGGTCATACCGATCTCCAATGCCTCTTCGGCCGTGGGCGCTCGTCTGTCCGTGTCGGGTGACGCCGGAATAGCCCGGGGCACGGCCACCGGTCGGCCGCTCGATCTTGATTTGATCGATCTCGACACCCAGATCGCCGTGGGAGAGCCGGTCGTGACCAGTGGGCTGCAGGGGAGCCGGTTCCCGCCGGGAATTCCGCTCGGTCGGGTGCAGCGGGTCCGCCCGGGCACTATCCACCAAAAGGTCTCGGTCCGGCCCGTGGTCGATATTGAGCGCAGCGTCTACATCTCTGTGTTGTTATGGACCGGCCAGTGACGCCAGGTTTCTATGTTGTTATGGACCGGCCAGTGACGCCAGGTTTCTGTCTTGTTATGGACCGGCCAGTGACTCCGGGGTATTCCCGGTGAGGGGCGTTGACCGCAACGCTGCGCTTCCCGTTGCCCGAGTGGCGCTCCTCACCCTGACCGTACTGGTTGTGCATGTGCTGCTGTTCAGTCGGTTCTCCCTGTTCGCCGTGCGCCCGGAGCCGTTTCTGCTCGTGGCCATCGTTGGCGCGCTGCACCTCGGACCGCGGGGTGGAGCGCTCCTTGGGTGCGCCGCCGGTCTCGGCGCTGATCTGATCTCGGCCAGCCCGATCGGCCTCTGGCTCTTGGTGTGTGGGCTGATTGGGTTGGGCCTCGGTTCGATTCGTGACCAGCTGAGCCCCGACCGCGAACGTGCCACCCTGGTGGTGTCAGTGCTGTCGGGCACTGTGCTGGGGTTGGTGTTCTACCCCTCGCTGGCGTTTGCCGTGACCGAGCAACCCTTTCCCACCCCCCTGCGATTTGTGACAATTCTCGTGTTTGCCACGTTCTGGAACGTGCTTCTGACACCGCTCTTTCTGGTCGCCGTGCGTCGCTTGTTCGTTCCGGCGGAAGCGGCCCGATGAACACCCAACAACGACTACGCGTGGTGGGAGTCTTTGTGCTCATTCTGTTGGTGGCCCTGACCGGCAGACTTGGCGTCCTCCAGACGGTCGAATCAGTTGCCGCCAAACGCCAAGCGGCGCGTAACATTTTCGAGACCGTCGCCATCGAGCCAACGCGAGGCCGCATACTTGATCGCCACGGCCGCATCCTCGTGGACAACCTGGCGCTCAATGTTGTGCGGATCGATCGAACCAAACTAAAGAAGGCGGACCGCATCCGCGTCCTGAGCCGGCTTTCGACCCTCCTCAACGTGCCGTTCTATCAACTTGAAAAGAACCTCGATTCCAACATCGGTGGCGAATTCGCCCCCCGTGAGGTGGCCCGTCGAGTCAAGGAGTCGGTCGCCGTGGAGTTGGCCGAACACGCAGATCTGTATCCCTCGGTCAGTGTCGGAACGGTGTGGGAGCGGGTGTACCCGAACGGCATGCTCGCCGCCCATGTACTGGGGTATGTGGGAAAAGTCTCGGCCGAAGACCTCGCTCGTCAACCGGTCAGCCTCGGATACGCGGGTGCGGACTACATCGGCAAAGTGGGCATCGAGCGATCCTTTGAGCGCGAACTTCGGGGCAGTCCGGGGGCGGAACGGATCACCAAAGATCGACTCAGTCGAGTCGTCGACCGCGAGGTGGTCAAAGAGCCCATTCCGGGCAAGGACGTGCGTCTGGCGATCGACATTGATATCCAAAAACTCTTAGAAGATACGCTGGCGCAAACGATTCGAGCGGCCCGGCAGAACGTGGACGCCGACAACACGTCCATCTTCATTAAGGCGACTGCAGGCGCCGGGGTCATCACCGATCCCAACACCGGCGAAGTGCTGGCCATGGCTAGCCTCCCGACGTATGACCCGCGTGACTTCGTCCCGAGCATTACTCAGGACCTGTTCGAAGCGAAATACAAAGGTGACGACAAGGGCTCTCCGTTGACCAACCGGGCGTCCTACGGCCTCTACCCGCCGGGATCGACGTTCAAGCTGTTCACCGCCTTGGCCGGCTTGAAGTCCCGCATGATCACTCCCGACACCGTCATCAATGATCAGGGCGCGTTTGAGCGCCAGGACCTCCGCAAACGGGGCGTCAAATGGCGTTGGCGGAACGCCGGTGAGGTGGCGTTGGGCCCGACGACGCTGCGCAAAGCGATCCGGGAATCAAGTGACGTGTACTTCTACACAATTGGCAACGCATTCGCCGAACTTTCCAAGGCCAAAGAAAACGGCATTCAGGCCATGGCCAAAGACATGGGACTGGGGCGACCGACCAACGTCCGATTACCCGACGAGCGTGGGGGAGCCGTCCCGGACGAGACGTACCGTAAGAAGCAAACTGCCACCTATGGACGCAAGAAGTTCCCCAACGACAGCTGGTTCACCGGCGACACGATCAACGTGTCGATCGGTCAGGGTGAGGTGCTGGCGTCGCCGCTCGGAATCGCTCGTGCCTACGGAACGTTCGTGAACGGCGGGACCGTGGTCGATGCCAAGATCGACCTTGAAGCCCGTGAACGGGTCATCGGCCCCGCGCCGAGCACGCGTCCGACGGCGAGCACAGTGCGCGCGGCGAGTTCGGCCACCAGCACCAACGTCGCGCCGTCCTCCTCGGTCGAACCAGGCGCCGGCCCGGTTTCGCTGAGCACCACCACCGTCGTTACAGGCGGGCTTCTCGGCGGCGCCGGTCTGGATAATCGGGCGACTGTAACGACGACCGCACCGGGCTCTGCAGGCCTTGAGACCTCCCTGGGGATTCCGGTGCGTCCAACGCTGCCACCGATCAACGTGAAGCCAATTGTCGAAAACCATCTCGACTTCAATGAAGCCGAACGGGCGGTGCTCCTTGATGGTTTCGAAGATGTGACGTCGGCCGACGGTGGAACGGCGAGAGGAGCATTCGCCGGGTTTCCCTCAGGAACCTGTCGCGTCGGTGGAAAGACGGGCACCGCCCAGCGCAAACCGAAACAGGACACCTCACTCTTTGTTGGGTTTGGTCCCCTTCCCAACCCCAAGTATGTGGCAGTAATCGTCATCGAAGAAGGCGGATTCGGTCGTCAGGCGGCGGCCGGGGTTCGCCGCCTATTCGAGGGCCTCTGTGGACTTCCCCTTGAGCCGGTGCGGTCCGTAGTTAGCGGCGGAAAGGAATTCTGAGATGACTGACTTCGCCCCCCGGGCCAGTGCCGGCGCCGCGGTTCGCTCTGATTCGACGGTGAAGCGGCTCGACGTGATGCTCCTCGGCGCTGTTCTTGCCCTTTCTGGCATCGGCCTCGTGATGGTGTTTGCCGCCAGCCGCGATTCGCTGTCGGCGATCGGTGCTGACCCCGGCCTCTACGTAAAAAAGCAAATTATTTTCATGACCTTCGGGTTAGTCGCGATGGCCGTCGGTGTCCGGATCGACTACCGCCAGCTCCTTGACCGCATGCCGCTGGCGTACGGCGTGGCGGTCGTCGCCCTGATTGGACTCTTTCTCGTCCCCGCCCACAACGGAGCCCACGGCTGGTATCAGCTCGGCCTCTTTCAGCTACAGCCGGCTGAATTCACCAAAATCATCATCATCGGCTCGCTCGCCGCCTACGGGGCGGCGCAACGAAGCGAACTTGATCTGCGTCGATTCGTTGTTGCCCTCTCCATTGCTGCGGTCCCGACGTTGCTCGTCTTTCTTGCCCCCGATCTGGGAACGGCCCTCGTCTATCTCTCGATAGTGATCGTGATGCTGTGGCTGGGCGGGGCCCAGGGCAAACACATTGTGGGCCTCATCGTTTCGGGCGTGGTGATGGCGTGGCTGATGATTCGTCTTGGCGTTCTGAAGGAATACCAGGTCAAACGGTTGACCTCGTTCATCGATGCCAGCGCCAGTGCACGAGATGCGGCCTACAACGTGTACCAGTCGAAGATCGCCATTGGCGCTGGGGGAGTGACCGGTCAAGGATTGTTCCAGGGGACGCAGACCAAAGGTTCCTGGGTTCCTGCCCGCCACACCGATTTTATTTTCAGCGTGGTCGGCGAGCAGCTGGGCTTCGTCGGCGGGTTCGTCGTGGTTGGGTTGTTCGGGATCATTTGCTGGAGAATTTGGCGGGCGTCGGCGGTCGCCCGAGACACCGAGGGCATGTTGCTCTGCGGCGGTGTCCTGGGCATGTTCATGTTCCAAATTTTCGAAAATGTGGGGATGACGATGGGGATTATGCCGGTGACCGGCATCCCGCTCCCGTTCCTGACCTACGGCGGAAGTTCGACGATCACGGCGTTTTTTGCCATCGGCCTCGTCCTGAACGTGGCCGCCAGCCGTTTTCGTTAGCAACGGTCTGGCGCCGCAAGCCCGCTGCTAACTCCGCTCCTTTCGGTCTGTGCGGCGGTAACGTGACGGATGCGAGCCATTCATCACCAGCGATGTCGCCTCGCCCATCCGGCCCCGATGTCGTGAGGGTCGCTGAAAGGTCTTGTTATGCCGTTAGATCCTGCGTCCGTATCGGCCGAGTCTCCTTCGGGGGCTGGGGCGGTGGAACCGTCTTCATCGCGTCCGCGCCCAGCGTCGGGCCCCACCGCCGCTAATCCCGCAGATGCTGGTGATGCCGCGAGTGCTGGTGATGCCGCGAGTGCTGGCGGCCAAGCTCTCTCGCCTCGTGGAAGCGCAAGCGAACGTGATGGGGACGCACCACGTAAACGACGGCGGGGTTCGCGTGGTGGGAAGAACCGCCGCAAGCCAGCAGGCCCAGCCGGTGATTCCGGCTCGGAGCTCACCGGTAGCGAACGCGATCCCGAGCTGCCCGACCCACCCCACGAAGGTGAGGTTCGGAACGAGTCGCCGAGCGACGAGATGGCGACGCTCGTCCCCGAGTCGGCCGACGCTCCGCGCAAAACAGGCGGTATAGCCCGCTCCCAATCTCCTCGCGAACGTCGGCCGGAACCGGCGAAGCAACCGGCAGCATCACCCCGGGCGAAGCGGGGGAAGGGGTCAGAAGGACGCGAGCAGCGTCGAGCGGATGGGTCGGAACCACACCGTGAGGCGCCGAGAGATCGCAACGGCAAGCCGATCGGTCGGTACCTCATGTGCGTGCATACCCGGCCGGCGGCCACCCAGATCGCCGTACTTGAAGGCCGCTCGCTGATCGAGCACTACGTGAGCCGCCCGACCGACCAGGTCGCCCAGATCCACGGGAACCTCTACTTAGGCCGGGTGCAAAACGTGCTCCCCGGCATGGAAGCAGCCTTCGTCGACATCGGCACGCCGAAAAACGCTGTGCTCTATCGCAGCGACGTCTCCGTCGATCTCGCCGATGTCGAGGGCCCGGCCGGCTCGCGCTCGAACAAGAAGAAGCAGAACGACAGCCGCATCGAAGACATGTTGAAAAATGGTCAGCTGATCGTTTGTCAGGTCACCAAGAACCCGATTGGGGCCAAGGGGGCCCGCCTAACCCAGGAAGTTTCACTGCCCGGCCGCTTTGTCGTGCTCATTCCCAACAGCGACACGTACGGGATTTCCAAGCGCCTCGGGGACGACGAACGTAAGCGACTGCGTCGCATCCTGGACGATGTGCGGCCCGAGGGCCACGGTCTCATTGTACGGACCGCGGCGGAAGGGGCGACGGCCGAGGAACTGCGGGCCGACGTCGTTGAACTGGGGCGGTTGTGGGACGAGATGGACGCCAAGGCCAAGCGATCGAAGGGCCCCACCCTGCTCCACCGGGAGCCCGACCTGGCCGTCCGAGTAATCCGGGAAGAGTTCAATCGCAACTATCGCGGGGTGATCCTCGATGATCCGCAGCTGTTCAACGAGGTGCGGTCCTACGTCGAGCGCATTACGCCCGAGCTGGCCGATCGTGTTGAGTTCTACGACACCGCCAAGGAGGGTCTCCCTCTTTTCGAGCGCAATCACATTCACGAACAGTTGCACAAGGCCATTGACCGCAAGGTGTGGCTTCCGTCGGGCGGCTCGTTGATCATCGAGCGCACCGAAGCGCTGACGGTGATTGATGTCAACACTGGGAAGAACGTCGGGTCGTCGAACCTGGAAGAAACGGTCTTTCGAAACAACCTCGAGGCCGCCGATGAAATCGCCCGGCAACTGCGCCTTCGAGACATCGGTGGAATCATCGTGATCGACTTCATCGATATGGAGATTCGGGCCAATCGCGATGCCGTGCTGACGGCGTTCCGGTCGGCGCTGAGCCGAGATAAAACTCGGACCCAGGTCTTTGAAATCTCCGAACTTGGCCTCGTGGAGATGACCCGCAAGCGAATCTCCGAAGGGCTGGTGGAGGCCCTGTCCGGGACCTGTCCGACCTGTGGGGGTCGGGGCATTACGTTCGACGACAGCTTGATCGGCTGATCAACGCTGATCGTCGTGCCTGGAAGGTGCTGCGTCCGGGCTCGGAGCGCCCCGCCTGCGCAGTCGGCTCGTGTACACTCGATCCCCTTATGTACGCCGTCATTAAAACGGGTGGAAAGCAGTACAAGGTCGCCCAAGGCCAAACACTGCAAGTCGAGCTTCTTGGCAAAGAAGCCGGTGAAACCGTGTCCTTTCAGCCACTTCTCATTGTCGATGGATCAACCGTCCTCGCTGGAGACAAAGCCAAGTCGGGCTCCGTGACCGCCACGGTCGTCGGGACCGCAAAGGGCCCGAAGATCACCGGTTACATGTACAAGGCGAAGGCTCGGGCCCAAAAGAAGTGGGGCCACCGCCAGAACTACTCCACCGTCACCGTTACCGGAATTTCTGTCTGACGCGCCAGCGTCGGCACTCCTCGGAGGTTTGTTTCTATGTCAAAGACTAAAGGTGGCGGTTCAACCCGCAACGGTCGCGACTCCAACGCCCAGCGCCTCGGCGTGAAGGTGTTTGGTGGGTCGGCAGTGTCCGCCGGCTCGATCATCGTGCGCCAGCGGGGAACCGTCTTCCACCCGGGTAACAACGTCGGTAAGGGCTCAGATGATTCGCTGTTCGCTCTGACCGACGGCAAAGTGCTCTTTGGTGAGCGCCGGGGCCGCAAGCTGGTCCACGTCACGACGGACTGAAGTCCTCGGAAATGCCACTGCGAGCCGGTGCGTTTGCGCCGGCTCGTTTTCGCGTCTGGGCTCGGTTCAACCGCGTTCCGGTAATCCCCGATATCTCGATGCCGTTCCTCCACTCCGCCACACCACCACGTTGGGTCCGTCATGAGCGTCTTTGTCGATAAAGCCCAGCTACACGTGAAGGCCGGAAACGGTGGGGCCGGTTGTGTTTCGTTCCGTCGGGAGCCGTTCGTGCCCCGGGGGGGCCCAGACGGTGGCAACGGCGCGGCCGGTGGCGCCGTGTGGCTGGTGGCCGACCGAAACGTGGCGTCGTTGTTGGGGTTTCGCGATCACCCGCATTACGCCGCCCTTCCCGGTGAGCACGGCCGCGGTAAGCAGGCCAACGGCCGAACGGGGACAGACGAGGTCGTCGCCGTTCCGGTCGGCACCGTCGTGAAGGACCGGCTGACCGGTCAAGTCATCGCCGACCTCGCCACCGAAGGCCATCGATGGAAGGCGGCCAGTGGTGGACGCGGTGGTCGAGGGAATGCATCGTTCCTCTCGAACCGCACCCGAGCCCCAGATTTTGCCGAGCAGGGGGAGGTCGGTGAGGAATTCTGGTTTGACCTCGAACTGAAGCTGATGGCCGATGTCGCCCTCGTGGGGTTCCCCAACGCCGGCAAGAGCACATTGATTTCCGCGGTATCCGCGGCCAAGCCCAAAATCGCCGCGTACCCGTTCACCACGCTGGAGCCCCATCTTGGCGTGGTTCGCATCGAGCGGTTCGGTACTCCGCTTGATCCCCGTGGCGACTTCGAGTTCATCATGGCGGACATTCCCGGGCTGATTGAGGGAGCGGCGGAAGGTAAGGGCCTCGGCCACCAGTTCCTGCGTCACGTGGAGCGGGCCCGAGCGCTGCTGGTGTTGCTCGACCTGAGCGCGGTAGACGCCGCCGGGCTCACTCCGGCTGAGCAGGAAGAAATCCTGATTCGAGAACTGGGGGAGTATTCGCCCGAACTTCTCGAACGTCCCCGCCTGGTGATCGGAACGAAACTCGACACTCTCGATGGTGAGGAAGAAATCGCTCGATTGTTACCTGGCTGTCCGGAGGTTCTCGTGAGCGCCGCCACTGGACAAAACATGCGTTCGATGTTGATGCTGCTCGCTCCGATGATCGCCCAGGTGCGTGCTTCGACGCCAGCGTCGGACACCTTTGTGGTCCACCGTCCAGAGACTGAGGGCGTCGAGGTGCAGCGCAACGACGACGGTTCTTGGTCCGTACTCGGCCGTCCGGCGGCGCGCGCTGTTGCTGTGTCCGACCTGACGAATCCCCTGGCCTTGGCCCATGTGCGCAAACAGCTCGATCGGCTTGGCGTGGTCAAAACGCTTCTTCGGGCGGGAGCCAAGTCCGGTGACATTGTTCGCATCGGTACGTTTAGTTTCGATATCGAATAGCTCGAAAACGGGCGATGGCAGTGTCTCGAAATTCCACGATTGTCGCCAAGATCGGCACGTCATCGCTGACCGATGGCGGCGGTGTCATCGCCACGGAGGCGATCGCTGCCGTGTGCGCGCAGGTGGCCGAACTTCGAAGCCGGGGAGACGACGTCATCGTCGTGACCTCGGCGGCAGTGGCGGCGGGCCTCGAAGCGCTCGGCTTTACCGCTCGCCCGTCGGATATCTTGACCCTCCAGGCCGTGTCAGCGGTCGGTCAGTCTCGGCTCATGCGCGTCTGGGACGACGCATTCGCAGCCGTCGGGCTGGTCAGTGGCCAGGTCCTCGTCACTCCCAACGAATTCTTTGACCGCCGCCAGTATCTCCACATTCGCGACACCCTGCAACGGATGCTCGCTCTCGGGGTGGTACCGGTAATGAACGAAAACGATGCCGTGTCCGACGATGAACTGCGCTTTGGGGATAACGACCGCATTGCTGCGCTCATCGCCCACCTGATCGGCGCCGATGTATTGGTCCTTCTGACTGATACCCCGGGGCTGTTTACCGCCGATCCTCGCACCGACCCCCACGCCCGACTCATCGAACACGTGGATGCCGTGACGGCGGAGTTGGAGGCGGCGGCTGGCGTTGCGGGCACGCTCCGGGGGAGTGGCGGGATGTCCTCGAAGTTGCGGGCTGCCAAGATTGCGTCGTTCTCGGGTATCCGTGCGGTCATCGCCGGGGCGGATAGGCCCGGCGCCCTCGTGGATGCCGTGGACGGCGCCGCGGGGGTGGGAACGGTGTTCGCTCCCCAGGCTCGTCAGCTAACCGCGCGCAAGCTCTGGATCGGTTTCGCCGGCGATGAGCGGGGCACGCTTGTCGTTGACGACGGGGCCAAACGAGCGCTCATCGAGCGCGGTGCTTCGCTCTTGCCCGCTGGTGTGGTGGAAGTGGCGGGCGAGTTTGACGAAGGTGACATTGTCGTCATTTGTGGGCTGGACCGTCGCCCCGTCGCCCGTGGCCTGAGTCGGGTTACATCCGAGCTGGCCCGAAGGTCCAAGGGGCGACGGAGTTCGGAACTCCCGGCGGACGCCTCAGTGGTGTTTGTCCACGCCGACGATCTCGTGCTGCTCGCGCCACTTGTACAGTGACCGCAAAATCGGGAGGCCCTCACGGCGGATCAGCGACCGGAGAACCGGTCCACGGTGATGGTGACCTTGGGACGGATCGTCGGCAGAACGCGTGGTGTGTAGGTCAACGTATATTTAAATCCGGCGTTGAGGGTGATCGAGTTCGACAGCTTGTTCGCACCAAACGGCCAGCGCAACGGTTCATAGGCGATGTCGAGCCCATGCACACCGGCCGGAACGACGAATTCCGCCGCCACATCCCAACCGAGGAAGATCGGCTGTTCGTCGAGGCGGGCAGTGATCGGTGATCCCCCGAGGCCCGGGACCCCGCGGCACACGATGACCAGCGAGGCAAGCTTCTCCGTCATGGCTTGGTCAGCGACCGTCTTGGCGAGCTGGCATACCCGTGCGGGTTACGCCGAGGTGCCGGTTTGCGGCGTTTCAACGGCGGGTGCGGCAATGACGGCGTCGCCCAGCCCGAGTTGGGCTTTGATCTGGCTGAGGCGAGCCTGGGCCTCGGTGTTGAGCGAGGCCTGCTCCACCTCGAGCATGCGGGCCTCGACGGTCGAACCCTGCAGCTCGGCGGTGCCCATGGCCTTGGCGTAGCGCTCCTCGATCTTGCGCTGCACCTCGTCGAGCGACGGAACGTCGTCGCCCACGGTGGCCGTGAGCTGACCCATGGTCTTGTTCAACTGTTCCTGCATTTTCGCCTGATCAAGCTGGGAGAGGAGCTTCTGCTTGTCCGACAGCTTCTTCTGGAGCTGGGTCGACGACTGCGACACTGCGGCCTTCGCTTGATCCGAGGCCTGCGTGGACTGCAACGACAGCGTCTTGAGGCCCTCCACTTCGGTCTCCAGGGCAATGAGACGGTTGGCGAAGACTTCGGCTGTGCGGGTGTACTCGCCGGCTTTGGCGGCGTCGCCCTTCTTTGCCGCTTCGTCGGCCATGACGACCGCCTGACGGGCCGATGCGTTGACTTTCTGCAGTTCTTCGAGCTTGCGATTGAGGCTCATGTCCGCCTGCTTCTGGTTGGCGATGACGTTGGCCGCCTGCTGGGTGAGACGCCGATGCTGATCCTGGGCCTCGATCAACGCCTGTTCCAGCTGAACCTTGGGGTCGGCTTTCTCATTGAACTTCCCGGTGAGGGCAGCGGTGATGTAGGACCAGGCGCGTCGCACAAGCTTGAACATGCCCGACATCGTAGCGACCACGAACGACGAATCGCGCTCGGGGACAACCCTGATTCATCCATGACTACCCCCGTCGGAGTCAACCGTTGCCGAAGGCTGCCCGCTCTACTTGACTCGCCTCCTCCAAGCTGTGCTCAACCGTTGCCGAAGGCTGCCCGCTCTACTTGACTCGCCTCCTCCAAGCCCTGCCGCACTGCCTCCATCTCCATCCGCACCCGATCCAAGTCAGCCCCCAGATCGTCCAGGACCCCCACGCTGTCGGCGGTGGCCGCGAGTTCCACGGTACGGGCGACGATCTCGTCAAGTTGGGCGTCGAGAGCTCGCAAGCGGTCCTGGGCGTTGGTCGCTCCCGAGCGAAGGCGCTCGGCGGTGGCGATCTGGGTCTGCAACGACTCGACGGTCGTATTGAGCGACTCGGCCCGGGTTGAACCACCGGCCGACCGGGCTAGTTGTTGGGCCTCGTCGAGTTCGCGTCGGGCTCGTTCCACGTCGACCTGCTGGTAAGCGCGAACGAGCTGCGCCCCCCGCTTCGACGTCTGCCAGCAATCGTCAACCGCTCCCGCCACGTTGTCGCGTAGACCTTCGAGTTGGTCGCGCACCGGTCCTTTCGGCGTCGATCGAACGGTCTCGTCGAACCGTCGCTGGCTCTCCTGCGCCGACTGAACGTACCGCCGCCACGGCTCGGACAGCGTAAACGGGTCGATCCGCTCGCGGGCTTGACGGGCCGCCTGCGACGGTGTTTTCGGGCGGAGTCGAAACGCCGTCATCGCCAGCCACACGATGGCCCCGGCGACCAAACCAACAGGCCCGGTCGCAGCCACAGCCAGTCCCGCCGCCGCTCCGGCGGCGACGAGCGACGAGGGTGCAGTGATCGCCTGCGCCAGACGGCGGGGACCGACGGTGGCAATGGCCTTGCCGGTGGCGTCTCCAGCCATCAGAAGTTCGACACGACGGCAACCAGTACCTTCTCGATCGACGCCGGATCACTGGCGTCGTAGGCCACAGCATCTGTGGATTCGGCGATGCGCCGCAGCGTGGCCAGGTCGGCATCGGTGCCGTAGGCAATCGGAAACAGGCGCACGGGTGACTGCAACCGTCCTTCGGAGCCTTGTCGGCCCGCAGCGAGGAGCGCATCGAGTTCCTGGCTGTCGTTGTCGGGGTTGCCGTCCTCATTTCGACCATCGGTGAGCAGGACCACCGCATTGATCAACGTCGGATCAAGCGATTTCTTCATGTCTTCGAGGGCAGCCATGGCCGTGGCGTACAGCGGTGTTCCCTGGACCGGGGTGAGATTGCGCACGGCCTCGGCCAATTTCTCTCGGTTGGCCGAAATCGGCCCCACCGGAATTACTTCGACCGAGTCGATCCCGATTCCGCCCACGTCGGTGGAGAAGATTCGCAACCCAACGAGGTCCGAACTCTTGAACTCGTCCAGAGCGGCGATCGTGGCTCGCTTGGCGAGATCGAGTTTGGTATCGGATGATCCGTCGGCGGCGGGCTCACCCATCGACCCCGACACGTCGACCACGAACTGGACGCGCGCCCCCTTTCGTTGCTCGGCCCAACGGTCGAGGAGCGAGACCAATACCTTCGGCGCGGGCACGTCGAGCGCGGCTTTGGGTTCGCTTGGATCGACGCCGTTAGCGGCGACGATCGGCGGGCCAACGCCCACACTGGCGTTCCCCGGGCGAAATCCGAACTCAAGGACCCGCTTCTGGTTATCCGGTAAGCGCACATATGAAGCGAAGGCGGCGGCGCCGAGCTTCTGGTCAGCTGACACCCATGACGCGTTCAGCGTGAAGAGGGGATTATCGCTAAACAGCGTGCCCTCTTTCGGGTATACGGCTACTAGCGGGACACGAGGCTTGCGGGCTATCTCACCGGGGTCGAGAACACCGTCGGGATTTCCGAGGTTGTAGTCAATGAGTGACTTCTCCTCGACGGCAACGGCGGAGGCGTACGTCAACGCCGTCCCCCGCCGGTCGGCGCGAAACCAGTTGTTGAGAAAGGTCATGGTGATGTCGCCGTAGTGCACGACCGATGACTCGACCGCCTTCGAAAAGTCCCGCACCTCGGGCTTGTTGAGGTCCTCGAGGGTAAGGTTCGTGCGCTTACCAGTTGCCGCGTAGTACTGGGCAATGGTGGCGGACAGTCCGCTGGTGGAGAAGTTCGGATTGGTCTTGCCGAGCTTGAACGAGCCCCACTCCGGGTGGCCCTTGCTCGCCCATCCGGTCGGGTCCTTCGCCAGGGCGAGAAGGTCGGCATACCCAATCGGCGTTTTCGGCCAGCCGAGGGCCGTAGCCATGGGCTTGGGCATGGCGATGACAAGAGGTGTGAGCATGAACGACGGAGCGTCGGTTGGCGCCATCGCCGTTTGCCCGGCCAGGCGCTGATTGAGGATCGTTCCCCACGACCTCGCCGCCGGGGACCAGATGGTGGGCTGCGGACCATCGGTGTTCTCATCCCAGCCGGCAGCCAGTGCTTGAGCGGCGGCTCCCGACGCCTTCTTTACGATCGTGGCGAAGGCCCGCTTTTTCTTTCCTGCCGAATCGGTGAAAGAGGACAGGGTCTTGTCGGCATTGAACGTACGGGCAAGCTCCGTGAGCAGCGCCACCTTTTCCGACGAGACGGTCACGGTGAGGGCGACGCGGCCTTTCGGCACCGACCCGCCGCCGGGGGTCGTGTCGGTCGACGACTTCACCGTGCAGGAGGCTGCGATGGTCGATGTGACGAGGCAGACAAGCGTAAGGCGCGCGGCTCGTCGGAAAGAAGTCATCGATTCAGTATTCCGTATGCAGCAAGCGTTGCGGTCGAGTCCGGTCCCGGAGGTGACGCGATCGAGGCATCCCAACCCTGCCGGCGAAATTCGGTGGTGAGACGGCGCCCAAGGTCGTCAAGGCGCGGGTCCTCGGTTATCCATCCCAGATCGAGTTCTAACGACGCACTTGGGCTTACGGGCCGGACGGTCACGTTGGCCAGTCCACCGGTCGATGGTTTCAGGGTCACGACGGCGGCGATCAACCCGGCGTTGACCAGTGCGGTCAGCGGATCGAACCCGGCTGTTCCGGCGCCCCCGGCCCGTAGGTGTTCGATGATCTGACTGGGAATTTCCTCTTCGGTTTTGTCCTTGATCCCGCCCGCCGCCACGATCGACGCGGCCAGCGTGTCGGCCTTCGGGAGGGCCGCTCGAGTTTTCGGTTCTACGAGGCAGGTGAGGTCCACACATCCAGTGGCACCTGAGCGCTGGGCGACCACGACAGCCGCCGAGGCCAGGGGCGTTTGCACCCGAAGCCGCGATTGGTCATCGAGCGACTTGATCCAGGCGGGCGAGGTGACGATGGCGTCGATGGGCTTGTTTGCGGCCAACGCCGGTTCCACTTGGAGCGGCGAGGCGATGGTGACGACGACTCGGCCGGAGGCCTTGGACTGGACGGCCTGGCACACGCTGGCGGCGTCGGCCACACACCACAGTTGCAGCGGCGCCCGTCCCCGTTCGGGGTCGGTGCGCTTGGCATGAGCGAAGAATCCTGCGCCAATAAGCACTACCGCGACGAGCGCAGCGAGCACCCGCTTCATCGGGCGATGCGTCCGGCCGACGCGGCGTGGACATCGTCTTCGGCCGCTTCTGCGGCTTCGGGTGGGGCACCAAGCACGCGCTCGCCCACGTCGGATGCTTCCAGGCACTGGAGTTCTTCGGCTGACGGCTGGGCATCGGCCCCCGTCGCCATGAGCCGCGAGGCTTGGCGAGCAACGGCATCCTCAAACAGATTGCGCACGAGGCGCCCGTTCCCGAATCCCTTATTGCGTGGTAGCGAGGCGAACAGGCCGCGAAGTTTCTCGGTCGCGTCAGCGGTTGGTTCGTATCGGTTCTTTTTGCAGAGGGATGAAAAAATGGCGAAGAGTTCGTCGTTCGAATAATCGGCGAAGCCGATGACCTTGGGAAAGCGAGAGCGCAAACCTGGATTGGCATCGATGAAGGTATCCATTTCATCCGGATAGCCAGCGGCGATGACGGCAAGGCGATCGCGTCGATCCTCAATGAGCTTGACGATGCTGTCGATCGCCTCGCGGCCGAAGTCGTTCGCCCCGCCGCGAGCCAGGGCGTAGGCCTCGTCGATGAGGAGAATCCCGCCGTCGGCTTCGTCGAACATTGCGGTGACCTTGATTGCCGTCTGACCAACAAACCCGGCGACGAGTTGTGAGCGGTCAGTCTCGACCAACTGACCCTTTTCGACCACGCCGAGGGATCGGTAAATCCGGGCAAGAAGGCGGGCGACGGTGGTCTTGCCGGTACCGGGATTTCCAGTGAACACGAGGTGCTTGCTCGTTTCCACCACCGGAAGGTCGTGTTCTTTACGTAGGCGCTGGACCTGCAGCAAGTTGGTCACCAGCTTCACTTCGGTCTTCACCCCGGTCAAGCCGACCAGAGCATCCAGCTCGGCCAGCAGGTCGTCGATGGGCTCTGGCGGGGGAAGCGGTTTGGCTTCTGGCGGTTCGTGTGCGGCGGGAACCGAGCTCGCACCCGACGTAGTCTGCGGTGATCCCGTTGATGGGGTTGGCCGGCGGACGCCCGATCGGCTGATGCCCCTACTCTCCATGGCCTGCACCGCCATCGTCCGGAAGGCATCCAGGGCGGCGAGCTCAGTCTGGGTGGGACGGGTATCGAGGGCAACGACGAGCTGGGCCAGGGCCATGGCGCCCGAGTAATACGTCCAGGCGTTGGTCGTTTGTTCGCCAGCGTCGGCGTGGAGGAGGAGATCGAACAACGCTGATGGCGCTTCGAGCCATGTTCGTTTCCCCACGAGAAGGCCGGAGCGCCGCACATCATCGGGCGACGCCATCGCCAGTTGTGTGGGAAATCGCGGCCCGAACGTGGCGAGAAGGGCCCATAGTTCGTCGTCAGTGTGGCGGCCGTCGGCGTCGACCATGGCGCAGCAGAGGTTGAACGCCTCAAGAGTTACGTCGTCGTTCGCGCGGTTGACCGACGAAGGTCGACCGGACCGCATGGCTAAGTCGTGAACCACCCGGGCAATCGGCGTGACGAACCCCTCGACGGTTGAAGTGAGTACCTGAGATCCGGGCGACACCACGCACAAATGTTCGCACACCGATTCTCTCGCGTCGTCCTTCTCCGACGTTTGCCCAGGTCAAATCGCTCGGCGGTGCAGGTACCACGATTGCTTCGAAGACGTTGGCGAGTGTGCGCCGATGGGGTGTGCCATCATGACGGCCTGTGACCCGAGTCACCAACTCTCCCATTCTTGAAACGCAAAACGTTGAAGTTGTCTACGGCGGGGCCATTCAGGTCCTCCGTGGGGTGACACTGAACGTCCCAACGGGCGCCGTGGTGGCCATCCTGGGAGCGAACGGCGCAGGGAAAACCACCTTGCTCCGGGCCATTTCCGGGTTACTGCTCTACCAAAACGGGGCAATCACGGCGGGCCGCGTCAGCTTCGACGGGCAGGACACGACCGCTGGCGACACCTCGGCGCTGGTGCGCGCAGGTATGGCCCAGGTCATGGAAGGGCGACGAATCTTTGCCCCGCTTACCGTCGACGAGAACCTGAAGTCAGGTGCGTACACCCGCAAGGACAAAGCGGGCATCAAGGATTCGTACGACAAGGTTATGGGACTGTTCCCCCGACTGGCGGAGCGCCGGAAGCAGGTGGCCGGATACATGTCCGGTGGCGAGCAGCAAATGTTGGCGATCGGCCGGGCGCTCATGGCTGCCCCCCGTCTCCTCCTCCTGGACGAACCGTCCCTCGGGCTCGCTCCACTCATCGTCGAGCAAATTTTTGACATCGTGAAGGCCATCAACGCCGACGGCGTCAGCGTGCTCATCGTTGAACAGAACGCTGCCAAGGCCCTCGCCGTTGCCGACTATGCCTACGTCTTGGAAACCGGGCGGGTGGCCAAAGAAGGACGGGGGATTGACCTCCTCCACGACCCCGAGATCGAAGCGCTGTATCTCGGCGGCGACTCCCACGAAACCTCCTACCGCAGCCTCAAGTCCTACCGCCGCACTCGGGAGTACACCGCATGACTGTGCTCGGCCAGACCTCCACGCTGCCTGGGCGGTATGCGGACACGTCCCCGCTGCTCGTGGTAGACGGAATCACCATGCGCTTTGGCGGCGTCACGGCGATCAACGGGGTGAGTTTTACCGTCGCTCGCAACGAACTTTTCGCCGTGATTGGCCCAAATGGGGCAGGAAAAACCTCAATTTTTAATTGCCTCAACGCCGTCTATCGCCCCCAAGAAGGCTCGATCAAGATCGACGGCGTGGAAATCATCGGCACCAAGCCACCGTTCACCGTGGCTCAAGGAATTGCCCGCACCTTCCAGAATATTGGGTTGTTTCCCAACCTCGACGTGGTCGCCAACCTGATGCTCGGTCGCCATCATTTGATGAAGGGTGGCTTCCTCGCCGGCATGCTGTTCACGGGCATAGCCAAGCGCGAAGAAATCGTTCACCGGAGGCGGGTGGAAGAAATCATGAAACTGCTCGATCTCCACATTTACCGAGGCCAGTCTGTTGGTTCGCTGCCGTACGGAGTGCAAAAGCGTATGGAGCTCGCTCGTGCGTTGTGCATGGAGCCGAAACTGCTGCTGCTGGACGAACCCGTAGCTGGGATGAACGCCACCGAGACCGAGGACATGGCTCGCTATATCTTGGAAACCAAGGACGCTCTCGGTATCTCGATGATCCTCGTCGAGCACGATATGCATATGGTGATGCAGGTCGCCGAACGGATCATGGTGCTCGATTTCGGCCAAAAAATCGCCCAAGGAAGGCCAGCGGAAATCAAGGCCGATCATCGCGTCATCGAGGCATATTTAGGAACGCCAGCATGACGACGGGTTCGTGTCGGGCGCGATCAAGCGAGGCATATTTAGGGACGCCAGCATGAGCGCAGAGACACTTTCGGGGTTGCTGTTCGAGCGGTGTGCGGCCACACCGAATGCCATCGCCGTACGCCAGCGTCGGCTCGGCATCTGGACGCCGATCACCTGGACCGGGCTACGAGACGATGCGGCGCGGATCGGCAATGGGTTGGCGGCAAAGGGAGTAAAACCCGGTGATGTGGTCGCCATTATTGGCGACGATTGCCTGGAACTCCTCGCAGCGGAACATGCCGTAGTCGGACTCGGTGCCGTGGCACTGGTGCTGCCTCCGGATTACTCCCCGGAAACGACGGCTGCGCTGGTCCGCGAGCAAGGGGCAAATGTCGTGATCGTCGGCGATCAAGAGCAGTACGACAAGTTCTTCGACGGTAAAACGCCCAGCCCGGCGGTCGTTGTGGTCGTTGCCACCCGTGGTCTGCGGGAGCTGGAGATGGCTGGCCGGGTGGATCGGGCCACGCGCTCCACGATGCGCCAACTTATCGACGATGCCGGGCCCGAAGCATCGTGGCTGGCCCTCGCCGCAGCGCGCTCCGCCGGCGAAGTTGCGGTCCGACTGGGCTCGATCGTTGGCAACGACGTCGTCTTAACGGAATCAACTCACGCCGAGCTCATCGCCGCGGCGACCTCAGCAGCCACTTCGCTTCGCCTCCAGCCAGACAGCACAATTTTGGCGCAGCGGTCGCTGTCCGAGGCCGACGAGCAGGTGCTTTCGGTCGGGGCTGCGGTACTGACTGGCGCCACCGTCGTCTTTGGCGAGGGAGGCGTCCTTGGACCGTCCGAAGTTGCTCAGGTCCAGCCCACCCATCTCCGTCCGTCGGGTCGTTGGCTCGCCGGAATAGCCGCCGATGCGCAGAAGCGACACGTTGAGACCACCGGCATAAAGAAGTTTGTTCTCGGAAAAGGCTTATCGGAATCGGCCCCGCGCCTCACGGCGCGCCACGGGTCGGCGTTCTCGCCAAGCCGACTCATCGGCCTTGCCATGTCCGTCGTCTCGTTCGTTTTCCTGCTCGTTTCGACCGGGTTGAACGACTGGTTGCGGCTGCTCGTCCTTGCCGTCCTCGGGATCGTTTCGATCCTTCTGCTTGCGTGGGTGCCGGGCGCGGTCGCGGTGCCCATTCGCCGTCGATACGGACTGGGGCGGGCGCAGTCGCTCGTAGCGAGCAATTCAGTGCCGGACGCAGGAATCGCATTCCTCGGTCAGTTAGGGGTTCCGTTGGTTGCTCTGGAGCCGGTCGCCGGCCGCATCGTCAGTCGGGTTCAGTCGTCGCTCCTGGCGGCTCGTGCGGGGGCGCAGTCGTGACGCAGTTTCTCAACGCTGTCGTTTCCGGGGTGGCGCTCGGCGGTCTCTATAGCTTGATCGCTCTCGGTTACGTGATCATCTATCGGTCAACGCACACACTGAACTTTGGGCAAGGGGCATTTCTGACCCTCGGTGCGTACCTAACGTATGCACTCAGTGGCCCGGTCAAAGGGCTGCTCTTTGATTCGCCGCCTCACTTGCTTGCGCTTCCCTACCTGCTGGCGCTTCCGATTTCCACTCTCCTGATGGCAGGACTCGGATGGCTGGTCAACAAATTCGTGATCAGTGGATTTCGTGGCCGTCCCGTCTTTGCCGTAATTATGGTGACCCTCGGTGTTGGCGTGGTGATTAGTGCGCTGATGAGTGGCATCTGGGGCACGAGTCCGACGAACCTCAATAGCCCGTTCGGAGACAAGTTCATCCGAGTTGGCGGTGTGGGCATCAAGCACATCGATTTGTTCACCCTGGCGGTGACCGCGTCGATTGCCATCGCCTTTTTCTTTGGGTTTCAACGGTCCAAGCTGGGCACCGCAATGAAGGCCACAGCCTTTGACCAGGAAGCGGCGATTGCCCAGGGCATCAGTCCCAACGTGATCTTTGGTTTATCGTGGGCATTGGCCAGTGCTCTCGCGGGCATCGCCGGAACGCTGCTCGCTTCGGGAGCTGGTTCGCAAGTCACGCAGGTCTCTCCATCGCTGGGCTTGCTCGCCCTGTTCGGTTTCCCAGCGATGGTCCTCGGTGGCGTCGATTCGCTCGAGGGAGCAGTGCTCGGCGGACTGATTATTGGTCTGGTGCAACAGCTCACTGCCACGTATGAGAGCCATATCGAAAGCTTCGTCGGTTTTGACGTGAATCGCCTGACTCCGTTCATCGTGATGATTGCGATTCTTCTGTTCCGTCCAACCGGCTTGTTCGGCTCTGAAGAAGTGCGAAGGGTCTGACGATGAGCGGTGCAGTCTTTACTCTGTTGACCATTGCTGCCTCGGTGGTGGCGATGGTCGCCTGGGCCCGACGAGACGCGTCGGTGCGTTTCGCCTCAACGTACGCCGACGATCACCGGCGTTTCAAAACGACCGGCTCGAAGGTTGGTCTCATCGTTGGCGTGTTGACGTTTATTTCCGCTCCTATCGGTTTTTCCTGGCTCGGCATCGGGTCCCTCCACCTGCCGAATCAGCTGGTTCCGGGCTTGCCGATGAACGAGAAATGGCTGACCACCTTCGTCTATGCCGGGGTGTATGCCCTCGGGGCGATCGGCCTTAACCTCCTTATCGGTAACACCGGACAAATCTCGCTCGGACACGCGGCGTTTATCTCGCTCGGTGCGTATTCGACCGGGTATTTCGGCGTCGACCTGCTCGATGGCAAGGTGCCATCTGCGGTTTGGCTCCTGGTTGCTGCCGTTCTGGGAGCCCTGGTGAGCGCCGCCATTGGACCGTTTGCGTTGCGTTTGCGGGGAAATTACCTGGCGATGGTGTCACTCTTTCTCGTCTTCCTGGCAGAGCACCTAGCGAAGAACTGGGAGTCGCTGACCGGCGGCGACGCCGCGCCACGTACCGATCTTCCGGGCTTTCTTTTCTCGATCGTTCCGGGGAAATCTATCGACTTCAAGTCCAGCGACACCGGTGAAACCGTCTTTTTCAACAACTTCTTCTTCAACTCAAAACAGGGGTACTTCTGGCTCACCTGGCTTGTCGTTGGAGTCGTGGTGATCGTCGCTCGGAATGTTTTGCGATCTCGCCAAGGCCGAGCGATGATGGCCGTGCGCGACCGTGACCTCTCGGCTGAGGTCATCGGAGTGGAGCAGCGCTACACCAAAATGTGGGCGTTTGCCCTATCTGGCGCATGTGCGGCCTTAGCGGGAGCGCTGTACGGGTCGTTCCTCGGAAACGTCAACCCGTCGTCGTTCAATCTTGGCTTCTCCATCAACTTCGTGGCCATGATCATTATCGGGGGCGTCGGATCGATACTCGGCTCGGTCCTCGGGGCAATCGCCTTTGCTGCGCTCTTCGACGCCGTCCGAACACTCTTCGAGACCCAGACAAAACTGCTCAAACACATCCCGGGGGTCCAAACCGATCCGGCGAAACGTGGATTCAGCGCATCGGTCATCGTCGACTTGGTCTACGGGCTCCTGATCGTTCTCTTCCTTCGGTTCTTCCCCCTCGGCCTCGTCGGTCTCTGGCAGCGGTTGCGTCGTTGGCTTCGTACGTTCCCGTTTGGCTCCTAGCCCCAGCGAAAAAAAACGCTGGAAAGCTTGCATGCGGTGTTTGCTGTGGGAAGCTCATGGTCTTCCAAGCGTGACTATCGTCACATCAGTCCCATCCAGGGGGAGTATCCATACATGAAACACATCACCCGAGCGCTCGTCGTCTTGGGCACCGCCGCCGTCGTTGCCCTGCCCAGTCTTCCATCGTTTGCCGCCACCGCCAAGGCGGGGGCGAAGTGCCGCAAAGTCGGTCAAGTCGTTGGCACTTTGACCTGCACGCAAAAGGGCAAGTCGCGGGTCTACGTCAAGGCTGCACTCGCGCCCGTCACCACTGCGCCCGCCGCTGGCGGGACTGTGGCAACCACCGTCGCTCCGGCCGCAGGCCTGGCCACCGTGCCCGGATTTGATGGCAAGACCATCACTATCGGGTATCTCGGCAACGTCGCCGCCAGCCCGCAGTTCCCTAGCTCGGCATTTTTCGCCGACGGCGGAAAGTCGCTGACAGCGGGCTACAACGCCTATATCGCCCGAACCAACGACGCCGGCGGCATCGCCGGGAAATACAAGATCAACGTTCTGTACAAGGAGACGTACTACGACGTTGGCGAGGCCACCAAGGCCTATACGGATGTCAAAGACAAGGTCGTCATGATTGGCCAGATCTATGGCACTCCGCTCATGCAGGCGCTGTCCAAGCCGCTCCTTCAGGACAATTTGATCGCCACCCCGATCTCCCTCGATGCGGCGTGGATTCGTGATCCAAGTGCCCTTCCCGTCGGTGCCACGTATCAGGGTCAGGCCATCAACCTGATCGACTACTACCTAAAAGAGGGGGGCGGCGCCGGTAAGAAGATCTGCTCCGTGGCCCTCAACTCGGCCTATGGACTCGCTGGCGAGGAAGGTTTCGACTTCGCCCTCAAGGACTTGAAGTTCAATGCTGGTCCGAAGATCAAGTGGTCCTCTGCTGATGCGGTCATGGGCCAGATGAAGAGCGAGAAGTGCGATGCGATCCTGGCCACGATTTCCGGGGAGTTGCACACCCCGTCAATGATTTCGTCGGGCGCCAAGATTGACTACACGCCGACCATCTTGGCTGTCGGTCCGTCGTTTGCGTCCAAGACGGTCGTTCCGTCAAACTCAGAAGCCTTCGGTAAGCAGCTCATTACCGTCGGCGACGGCACCCAATGGGGCGACGAGTCGGTCCCGGGCATGAAGCAGCACATGGCTGATCTCCGCAAGTACGCGCCGGAACAGATCAACGTGCCGAACCCAGCTACCGAGTGGGGATACACCCAGGCCCAGACCGTCGTCGCCCTTCTGGAGAAGGCCGTTGCAAGCAACGACCTGAGCCGGGCCGGGTTGAAGAAGGCTATGGACACCCTCGGCAAGGTCGACACCGGCGGCATGTTCGCTCAGTGGACCTACGGACCCGTGGCCACCCGCTCAGCGCCCTCGGACAGCGTGATGTATAAGGTGGACCTTGCATCGCGTGGTGCTCTGACCGCGATCAAGCCATACAACTCCAAGACGGCGCAGGCTTATAAGCCGTAATTAGCGGCAAAGGCTGCAAATGGCCGTGCTGCTGGTGGCAGCTCCCGAAACGCATCCGGCCCGCCTGGCAACAGGCGGGCCGTTGCGCGTTTGATGAAACTTGACCAATCAGTCAGGGCCCCGGCCGATAGTCTGAGGGGCGTGAATGAGGGCATGCGTAGCGAGGTTCCGGACGCCATCGCCGCTCTAGGGATCCGAGCGAAAGCTGCAGTTGCGGCCCTCGGCCAGGCCTCCACAGACACCAAAAACAGTGCTCTTCGGGCGGCGGCCGACCTGCTCGTCGGGGAGGTGGAACAAGTTTTGGCGGCCAACGCCGACGACGTGCGGCGCGCTGAAGCCGGGGGAACGCCCGCAGCGGTTATTGACCGGCTGCGCCTTACCGAAACTCGCGTGGCGGCAATGGCAACGGGTCTGCGAGTGGTCGCCGCCTTAGACGATCCGGTGGGCGAAGTCGTGAGTGGTTGGACGCGTCCGAACGGTCTGCGGATCACCAAGGTCCGGGTGCCGCTCGGGGTGGTGGCAATCATCTACGAGAACCGGCCGAACGTGACCAGCGACGCGTTTGCGCTGTGCTGCAAATCCGGGAACGTGGCCTTTCTTCGCGGCTCGAGTGGCGCCATCGAGTCGAACAAGGCCATCGCTGTCGTGCTGCGCCGAGGATTGGAGAGCGCTGGTCTCCCCGCCGATGGGCTCGTGTTGGTCGAAGACACGAGCTACGCCGCAGCGACAAAGTTCATGCAGCTCAGGGGGTACATCGACGTGCTGATTCCGCGAGGCGGGCCAGCACTCGTCGCGTCGATACTGGAGAACGCCACCGTCCCGTACGTGATCGACGGTGACGGGAACTGCCACCTCTACGTCGATGCTTCGGCTGATTTGGATATGGCTCTGGAGATCCTGGTCAATGGGAAAACCCAGCGTCCGTCGGTGTGTAACGCACTGGAATCGTTGCTCGTACACGAGACGGTGGCGGCCGAGTTTCTCGCCATGGCTGCGCCCAGGCTGGCCAACGTGGAGTTCGTCGGAGACGCAGTGTCGCAGGCAATTCTGGGTGCCGACCGTGTCGGTGTGGCCACGGCGGAGGACTTTGCCCGGGAGTTCTTGGACCTCAAGTTGTCCATTGCGGTCGTGCCCTCGATCGGCTCGGCGATCGCCCACATCGCCGCCAACGGCACGGGCCACACCGAAGTCATCGTGACCGGTGATCTCGCCAACGCCGACCGTTTCACCCGTGAGGTAGACGCCGCCGCGGTGGTGGTCAACGCCTCCAGCCGCTTCACCGACGGCGAGATGTTTGGCTTCGGGGCGGAAATTGGCATTTCCACCCAGAAACTTCACGCCCGCGGCCCGATGGGCCTGCGCGAGCTCACGACCAGCAAATACATCGTTCGCGGCGAGGGCCAGGTCCGGTCGTAGAGACCGTCGTTTTGCCAGTTGGGTCATTGGACGGACAACATCAACGGCCCGCAGTTTTCGAATCACCCGTCTCACCGAACATAATCACCGCCGTCTTGCCCTGCGCAAGCCGTCGGTCAAAGAAAGGCAGAACCTCCACGTGAGTGACCGTTTCCAGTCCGTCGCCGAAGTCCGCTCCGGTCTCCGTGACCAGAACTATTTGGCCGACGACGGCATCGCCGGCGTCGTGTATCTCGCCGATCGTCTCGGAAAGCCGATCCTGTGTGAAGGCCCGGCCGGCACCGGGAAGACGGAATTGGCCAAGGCCGTAGCGAAGATGACGGGCGCTCGCCTGATTCGCCTGCAGTGCTACGAAGGCCTCGACGAATCCAAGGCGCTCTACGAGTGGAACTACAAAAAGCAGCTCCTTCGTATCCAAGCGCAGCGAGTGGCCGAAGAAGGCGGAACGTGGACCGACGTTGAGGAGGACATCTTCGGTGAGGACTTCCTCCTGACCCGTCCGCTCCTCGAAGCTATCCGGGCCACCGAACCCGTCGTCCTCCTCATCGACGAAGTGGACCGGGTCGAAGTGGAGACCGAGGCCCTGCTCCTCGAAATCCTGTCCGATTACCAGGTGTCGATTCCCGAATTGGGCACGGTGGTGGCCACCCAAATCCCGTTGGTGATTCTCACGTCCAACAACACTCGCGAGCTGTCCGAAGCCCTGAAGCGCCGTTGCCTGTTCCTCCATATTGATTACCCCACGATGGACCGGGAAAAGGAAATCGTTCTCACGCGGGTGCCTGATCTTTCCGAGAACCTCGCTGACCAGGTGGTGCGCATCGTTCGCTCGATCCGCTCACTGGAGTTGAAAAAATCACCGTCGGTTTCCGAGACCCTCGATTGGGCCCGGACACTGGTCCTCCTGGGCAAAGACACGATTGACGAGCAGACCTACAAAGAGACGCTCCACATCTTGCTGAAGTATCAGTCCGACATCGTCAAGGCGGCGAAAGAGTTTTCGGACAAGTAATGACCGACACCATGGACGTGGCCCCGCGTGGCGGCAGCGTGATGACGGACCTGCTCAACGGGTTCATCGTTGAGCTTCGCCGGGCCGGGCTTCCGGTGAGCCTGACCGAAAATCTCGACGCCATGGAGGCCGTGAAGGTCATTCCAATGGAGGATCGAGACGCGTTCAAGTACGCGCTCGGTTGCACGTTGGTCAAGAATGCCGCCCACTGGCGTTCTTTCGAAACCGTCTTCGAGGTCTACTTCTCCCTCCGCGGCACTCAGTATTCCATCAACGCCGATGGCGATCCCGAGATGTCCGGCCAAGACATGCCCGGCCAGCCGAACGAGCAGGGGAGCGGCGGGGGTCTGGAGGGACTGACGCCGGAAGAACTGGCGCAAATGCTGTACAACGCTCTGCTCAACGCCGACGAAGCCATGATGCGGGCGATCGCCAAAGCAGCGGTCACCCGCTTCAGCGGAATGGAGCCGGGTCGCCCGGTTGGCGGCACCTATTACCTCTACCGCACCCTGCGCAACCTGGACCTCGACAGCATGCTCGAGAAGTTGATGGAGGCATCGCGCCAGCAGGCCGGCGAGCTCACCAAGCTGGAAGAAAAGCTCGAGCAGGACGAGTTCGAAGACCGCATCAATCGGATGCGCCAGGAAATCGAGGCCGAGATTCGTCGACGCCTGGTGGCCGATCGAGGCGTTGAGGCCATGGCCAAGACGCTGCGGAAGCCCCTGCCCGAAGACGTCGATTTCATGCACGCCACGCGCGATGAAATGGTGTCGTTGCGTAAGGCGATCTATCCCTTGACCCGTAAACTTGCTGTTCGCCTGGCCCGCAAGCGCCGCCACGGGCGTAAGGGCCCGTTGGATTTTCGCCGCACCGTGCGGACCTCGCTGTCCTACGGTGGTGTGCCGGCCGACCCGAAGTTCAAATATCCCCGCCCGGCCAAACCGGAGATCTTCGTGATCGCCGATATTTCGGGTTCGGTCGCGGCGTTTGCCCGCTTCACCCTTCAACTCGTCTACGCCATCTCGGGGCAATTCTCGAAGGTCCGAAGTTTCGTGTTCATTGATGGTCTCGATGAGGTCACGAAGTACTTCGAAAAGGTCGAAGACATTACCGAGGCCATTCATCGGGTCAACACCGAAGCCGACGTGATCTGGGTGGACGGGCACTCGGACTACGGCCACGCGTTCGAAGTGTTCTGGGACAAATACGGCAAGGAAATTTCGCCAAAGACCACCGTGATCCTGCTCGGCGATGCGCGCAACAATTATCATGCGTCGCAAGCCTGGGTTATCAAGGAGATCCGTCGCAAGGCCCGGCATGTGTACTGGTTGAACCCGGAACCGAAGAGTTACTGGAACACGGGGGACTCCATCCTTAACGAATATGCCGCTCACGTGGACGGCACGTTTGAGTGTCGGAACCTCCGTCAACTCGAACGGTTCGTGGAACAACTGGCGTAGCTGATTATCTGTGTGCTGATCTTCAGTGTGCTGAAAATCAGCACACATAAAGTTCAGTGCTGATCGAGGGCGGCGTCGATCGTCGCCCGAGCGTCCTTTAGAAAAGTGAGTGAGGACGCAATGGCGCGGCGGACATAGTCGGCCGCCGTCATTGGTTTACCGTCTACGGTGATCGACCGATCGAAGTCTTCATGGCCGCGGGCTTCGATGGCCCGAGCGGCGCGGCCAGCGTTGTCTTCGAGCGTCGCCAGTATCTCTCCAATTTCGGTGGTTCCGGACGGTTCGTAGTTCTGGCGATCGATTGGTCCGAGATTGACCGAGGGTGTCTTTTCCATCGGCAGTGACGCGAGGACCGTGCCGAGGGCGACAAGTTCGGCGTCGATTCGGGCGATACTGCCCAGGGCGCTTCGGCCCGACCCGCCGACGATACGCACCGTGCGATCCCATGAATCGTCACCAACGGGGCCGCCGACGGTCTCGGCGCACCGCCGGGGTAGGGAGCGAATCGTTACCGCCGCATCGCTCATCGTCATCGAATCGAATGGCTGACTCATGGCATCCTTCCTACCAAACTCCGGCCTGGTCTCAGTTCGGATGAGTCTCTCGGATCATGCGGTAAGTCGGCCGACAGGGATAACGTTGTTCGATGTCGTCGATTGATGCCCCCACGTCAACCACGCGTCGCCGAGTCTCTGCTCCTTCCACGCGCCTCTTTTTGCGCGAACAGTCCGCCGTATTCGAAATGGGCGCCTTGTTGGCTTCATCGCCGCTTTTGCGTTGCGTCGGTCGCGGCGACAGCCACCCCGTCCTCGTCATGCCCGGGTTTACGGCAGGGGATGCGTCGACGGTAGCGCTCCGCTCAATGATCCGGAGTTGGGGGTACTGGGCGCACGGATGGGGGCTCGGAACGAACTTCGGACCGACCCGCGCTATTCGTACCGGCATTCACCAACGCCTCGATGCGTTGCACTCACGCCATGGATCGAAGGTCACGATCATCGGCTGGAGTCTTGGTGGCCTCTACGCCCGAGAACTGGCAAGGGACATGCCGGAGAAGGTGCGCCAGGTGATCACGCTCGGCTCACCGATCCAGATGACCCCCGAGGACCGATCGAACGCTTCGGTGATCTCTGCGCGCTTACAGAAGCATTTTGATCCGAATTGGCATTGGCAGCCGGACTACGTTCAGCCGACGCTGCCGGTTCCCTCCACTTCGATTTATACGCGAACTGATGGAGTGGTCAGATGGCAACTGTGTCTCGACGTTGTCGACGATCAACACGACAATGTCGAAGTGAAGGCGAGCCACATCGGACTGGGGTTCAATCCGTCCGCGCTTTTAGTAATCGCTGATCGTCTGAATCGTCGTGACGGCGAATGGAAACCGTTCCGTGCCCTCCCGGGGCTTGGGGGCCTGTACCCAACGGCTGAGTCCTTCGAGCCGCTGCATCCCCATCGCCGCAGTCGTCGTGGTCGGCGTTTGATGAGCGCCGCAACGTCAACAGTCCTCTAGCGAAGCGCGAGCACGTCGACGCCGGCGGGCAAGCGTGATGGGTCCCAGTTCAGAAGGTTCAACGCTTGGGTACAGGCGAACCGGTCGGTCATCCCGCTGACGTAGGTGACGGCGGAATGCACGAGGGTGGGTGAGCCGGCGGAGTCAGACCGGAAACCGGCGGGCATGGCGTCTGGGTGGATCGCGTAGTGATCGACGAGGGCGCGGAGAAGCTTGATCACTTGTCCGGCTTGGGCCCGGGACTCGTCCCGTAGATAGATGCGCTCGTAATTCCATAGGCGAAACGCCGCCAGGGCCTGGGCAAATCGCGGCGTCATCCCGATCTGACCGGTGGTTGCCGTCGCTTCGACCATGGCAGCGATGAACGCGTTGAGTTGATCGGACCGGGTGACGCCGCAGAGATCTCGAACCATCGACGGAAGCTCGTCCATGCGCACCACCCCGGCCGCAACAGCGTCCTCCACATCGTGGCAGACGTAGGCAATGCGGTCGGCCCAACTCACGACCTCGCCCTCAGGCGTGGCCGGCGCAGGTCGCGACCACGAATGATTACGGATTCCGTCGAGCGTCTCGCGGCACAGATTGAGCGAGAGGAGCGACACGTCGGCGCCCCATACGGCATGGTTGTATCCGCCTTCCACGTACGGAGCGAAGGCGTCTTCGCTGGCGTGTCCACCGGGCCCGTGACCGCAGTCATGGCCGATGGCGATCGCTTCGACGAGGGCCACATTGAGCCGACAGGCCTGCGCCACCGATCGGGCGACCTGAGCAACTTCGAGGGCGTGGGTCAGCCGGGTGCGTTGATGGTCGCCGGGGAAGACGAACACCTGGGTCTTTCCCGCCAGACGGCGAAACGACGACGAGTGCAGGATGCGGTCACGATCGCGTTCGAAGCAGGTGCGGACCGGATCCGGCTCTTCTTCTCGCAACCGATCGCCCCCACCCTTGGCCATCGTGGCTCCCGTGGCGGCGGTGAGACGCAACACCTCCTCGCGCTCTTCTCGCAAGAGGGGTTGGACGAGTGAGATCGCTGCTGTCGAATTAGTATGCGCGTGTACTACCGCCGCAGCGCCGTCCGTGTGGCCCGTCATCGTTGCGCCCCATGCTCGCTCACGCGCGCTGAGGGCCAAAGGGTCGAACCACCCTTGGTTGTCTGTATCGCCGTGTCCGTCCACGTCTGCCGATCCTAGGGCTCTGTCTCGGTGCGGCGTCCCGCCCGCGATCTTGTCACGGGGCTCTAACGCAGCACGGTCGCGAGCGCGTCGGCCGCAGCTTGGGCGCCGCACATGCCGTGGACCCCCGCGCCTGGAGGAGTGGAGGCCGAGCACAGAAAGATTGCCGGGTCGGGAGTGCGGTACGGGTGCCACGACATCGTCGGACGAACGATGAGTTGGGTGCCGTTGTTTGCGCCACCGGCGATATCTCCTCCGACGTTGTTGGCGTTGTACTCCTCGAACCACGCTGGACCGGCAATGTGGCGGGCGAGCACGAGATCGCGAAAGCCCGGGGCGAATCGTTCAATCTGGGCTTCAATCTGATCAGTCATCGCCACCGTCGAACCCGACGGCACGTGGCAATAAGCCCACAGAACATGCTTGCCCGCAGGGGCTCGGGACGGATCGAACAACGAAGGTTGGGACACCAGCACGTAGGGCCGCTCGGGGTGCCGACCTTGGGCCACGTCTCGCTCGGCTAGGGCGATTTCGTTGGCCGTGCCACCGAGATGAAGGGTACCGGCCCGACGGCACGCGTCGTTCGTCCACGGCACCGGACCGTCCAGGGCATAGTCGACCTTGAATGCGCCGGGGCCGTGGCGGAAGCGAGTGAGGCGACGTCGAAATCGCTCGGGCAGACGCTCGCCGCCGATGCGGGCGGCATGGCCAGGGGCCACGTCGAGAAAGACGGCCTTCGACCTTGGCAGATCCATATGCGTACGTACGGTTTGCCCGGTCTCGATCGTTCCGCCCGCAGCAACGATCGCCGCGGCCATAGCATCGACGATGGATTGCGAGCCGCCGGCGGCGATCGGCCAACCGACCCGATGAGCGGTGGTGAGTAGGACCAGGGCGATGCTCGACGTGAGCAGATGGCCGAGCGGAAGGAAGCCGTGGGCGGCGCAACCGGCGAAGAGCGCCCGCGCTTCGTCGGTATGAAACCACGCATCGGTAAGCCACGAGGAAGGGGCCAAGGCAGGAACGCCGAAGCGAAGCAGCGTCAGCGGATGGGCCGGAACCCGAGTGAGCGGGCCAAGGATCATCGGAGCAAGGTCGTCCCACCGATCCACCAGCGGGCCGAGCAACGACCTCCAACGCTCGCCGTCTCGTCCGAGCCCGTCACACGTTGTGTTGAGGTCACGAACGACGGTTCCCGCCCGCCCGCCATCGAGGGGATGGGCTATGGAGATCTCTGGTTGGACCCATCGAAGTCCATTCGCCTCGAGCCCCGCTTCGACGAAGAACGGCGACGCCAACCCGAGCGGGTGGACGGCGGAGCAGACGTCGTGGCGAAACCCGGGGAGGGTGAGTTCTTTCGTGCGGGAGCCGCCGCCGATAGTGTCGGCGGCCTCGATGACGTGCACGGAGCGGCCCGCCCGGGCCAGCGTGAGCGCGGCCGCCAGGCCGTTGGGTCCGGCTCCCACAACAACGGCGTCGACCTCTACGTTGCGCATGATGACACGTCCTAACGACGGAGAAGTTCGGCGGCACGAAATGCGAGGTCGAGGCTTTGGCGGGCGTTGAGGCGCGGGTCACACACGGTGGTGTACCGGTCGGGCAGGCTGGCGTCCGTCACGTCGTCGCTCCCGCCCATGCACTCGGTCACGTCGTCTCCGGTGAGCTCCACATGGAGTCCGCCCGGCCATGTTCCTTCGGCCCGATGAGCGTCAAAAAAGCCGACCATCTCGGCTTCCACATCGTCGAAATGGCGGGTTTTCAAACCCGATTCCGAGGTAAACGTGTTGCCGTGGCAGGGATCGCACGACCACACGACGGGATGGCCGGAATCTCGCACCTGAGCGAGGAGGGCCGGGAGGGTACGGCCGATCTTCTTGGCTCCCATGCGGCTGATGAAGGTGAGGCGGCCGGGGATACGGTCGGGGTTCAACACCTCGCACAACGCAATGATGTCGTCGCCGGTGACGCCTGGTCCGACTTTGCATCCAATTGGGTTCTTCACCCCGCGGAGAAACTCGACGTGCGCATCTTGCAGGCCACGGGTGCGCTCGCCAATCCACAGCATGTGGGCCGAGCAGTCGTACCAGTCGCCGTGCTCGCTCGTGGTGTCTTGGCGGGTGAGCGCTTCCTCGTAGCCAAGCAGGAGAGCTTCATGCGACGTGTACAGGTCGACCTGATGAATAGGTGCCGACTCGGACAGGTCGATGCCACACGCCGCCATGAAGCTGAGCGCCGACGCAATACCGTCAGCGATCGAGCCGTAGCGCTGGCCCTCGGGCGAAGATCGGACGAACTCTTGATTCCATGCATGCACCCGCGTGAGGTCGGCAAAGCCGCCCTTGGTGAACGCCCGCAGTAGGTTCAGCGTTTGTGCACTCTGCTGATATGCCGTGATCATGCGCTCGGGATCAGGTCGGCGAGACTGCTCGTCGAATGGATCGTCATTCACGATGTGCCCGCGAAAACTGGGGAGCTCCACATTCCCCACGGTTTCGGTGTTGGCACTGCGAGGCTTGGCGAACTGGCCCGCAATACGCCCGACCTTGATGACCGGCAGGCCGCCCGAGTACGTCAGGATCGCCGCCATCTGGAGGATGACCTTGAGCTTTTCCCGAATTGCCGGAGCCCCCATGTCATTAAAACTCTCGGCACAGTCACCCGCCTGAAGCACGAATGCTTTGCCTTCGGCCACTCGTCCGAGCGACGACAGCAGCGTGCGCGCTTCGCCGGCGAACACCAGTGGCGGAACGAGCGAGAGCTTCTTCAACGCCGCTTCGTAGGCGCCCTGGTCCGGCCATTCGGGCTGTTGCAGCGCAGTGCGCTCGCGCCAAGAGGTCGGAGTCCAGGTCGGTGTGGCCATGACGACATCCTACCGGTCGGCCTTTCGTAGACGAGGCTGAGTTCGTGCTCGCCTGGGGGAACCGGGTGGCCGCGGCGTTGTCGCGGTCGGTAGGGTCACCGATATGGACATACGAATGGACGGCAAGGTCGCAATCGTCACGGGCGGTTCGCGAGGTATCGGGAAGGCGATAGCCGCTCGCTTCGTGGAGGCTGGCGCCGACGTTCTGATCACCAGCCGCAAAGCCGACGTCCTCGACGCTGCCGCCTCCGAGCTTCGGGCGGGAGGACCCGGCCGAGTCGAATGGTTCGCCGGAAATGCGGGAGATCCCGCCCAGGCGGCGGCGTGCGTGGCGTCGGCCATGGAGCGATTTGGTGGCGTTGATGTGCTGGTCAATAACGCCGCCACCAATCCCTACTTTGGTCCGCTGTTGGGCATCAACGCCGGCCAGGCGGAGAAAACCGTGGCGGTTAATCAATACGGGTACGTAGCATGGACGAAGTTGGTGTGGGACGCCTGGATGGCCGAACACGGAGGAGTGGTGCTCAACATCGCCTCCGTCGGCGGGCTGAGTGTGGAAGCCAACATCGGCTACTACAACGTCACGAAAGCCGCGGTCCTGCATCTCACCCGCCAGATGGCGGCGGAAATGGCACCGACCGTGCGGGTGAATGCCATCGCTCCGGGTTTGGTCAAGACGGACATGGCGAAGGCGCTATGGGAACCGAATGAAGCGCGCATAGCAAAGCACATGCCGCTGCACCGGCTTGGTGAGCCAGACGATATTGGCCGTGCCGCCGTGTTTCTTTGCAGCGACGCCGCTTCGTGGATCACCGGTGCCCATCTGGTGGTCGACGGCGGCGCGCTGACGGGCCCGTCCCTGAGCTAGTCCGCTGGCGGCGTTTCTGGTGCACGCATCACCGGTCAGGGGAGGCTTGTTCGGAACCCGGGCCTCCGGTCTCGTAACTCCGAGGAGTCTGGTTTCGTGTTCAGGCCTCGCTAAGTTTCTCGAGACGAAGAACGGTGAAGATAAAACCGAAGCGTTTAATGCGACGCAGACACCGGAAAAAAAGCTGCGGGTATCGATGACGGACCTTCAGTTGATCGCCGAGCTGCGGCACGCAGGGACCGATAGCGGACGGAAAATTACGATTGAAGCTTGGCTGCGATTCCGTGAATTTGAGCGGGACAAGAATCTACGTGCAGCGCAAATCGAGGCCCAAACTGCAGCACTCGAATATGGGAAGCAGCAGATTGACATTGCGGCGCGGGCAGTAAATCGACGAAGTGGACCGCATCGTTCACGTTGGCGCCTGCAGTATCGACAGTCATCGTGGCGGCCGCGACACTTTGGATTGCTGGGAGGGCTCGCTAATCGCTTCACGAGGCAACGGTCGGCGGTGTTTCAAGAATTCAGAGACCAGGACCGGCGCGAAAGACCGATAGAAGAGCGCCGCGCCCGGTCTTCGACGTCACGTTCGGTCTTTGCGCACAACGACTACTGCGAGTCGACGCTCGGTCCTTCTGGCAGATCAGACGGCGCTGCGCCAACCTCCAGTGGCTGGGACAGGGGTCAGAAGTCGAGGTTCGTCTCGCAGGCGATCCTGCCGTTAGTGAGCCGTTCCGAGGCGTTCGTGGTCTTCGCCCAATAGACCACTTGGGATGGTTCGCCATTGACGGAGATGATTCTTGATAGGTCCAGTTAAGGTCCACGAAAGGTCCATGTAACTGCGAGAGCTGTCCGATCCGCCAGTTACGCGTGCCCAGTTCCGGGCGCCGGCAGAAGCACCCGGACCGAAGGCCAGGAATCCAAGGAGGAGTATCGAGCACGCCGCGGTCCCTCTCCTACCCCGGAAGTATTCAGCCGCTATGCAGTCAGCCGCAAGTTGAGAATTGCGGCTTCAACGAAGTTCACCGCTCGGAGTAACACGGTCGAGCAAAAGTCCTAGTCAGCTTGCTGGCGGCTGTCCCGCTGGCAATGCCGGGAGATCGAGAACCGTGCCGGCCCACAACAGGTCGGGGTTGGAAGAATCGGGCAGCTTGGATCGGTTGGCTTCGATCAGTTGTCGCCAGTAGTGAGCGATGTCCGCCTCCGTTGCCTCATCGATCCTCGTGAGCACCAACGTTTCTGCGATCGACCAGAAACACTCGCCCCGCCGCACGGCGTGATGGGCCACAGGCGTTTCTGAGACGCCCGACTCCGGCCGCACAGCGCCCGGGACAGCAGCGGGGGGAGCGAGAGCAAACACCAGTATCGGGCCGGCCAAACCGGTGATTCCCCGTGCGGTGGTGGTCGTGGCGCTCAGCTTGGTCGTCGGTGTGCGACGGACCGCCGTAGTCGTTTCGACCGTTGGGGGGATCGTCGTCGCTACTGGTGCGGGTGTATTTCCCGGGATCGCCGTGGCGATCGTTCCCGTGTGAGGTGGCGCAAGGTTCGGCCAACGTTGCCCGCCGCCGGAGTCCGTGTAGTTCGCCGCCGTGCGTTCAACGCCGGTCGCCGCTCCAGCGGCTCCGGCCGCTCCGCCCGTTCCAACCAGGGGACCGGTGACGGCAACGACGAGCGAAGCGGCGAAAACACGGACAACGATCTGCCCGAACGGAAGCCGAGCCACTCGCTGATTCGCCCGGCTTCCAACAACAACCACGGCGATAAGCCCTAGGAGCCAAATCAACAGTGCACACGACCCCAGGAACAGGACCGAGCGGAGCAATCGAAGCATTGCGGTCACGGGACCGTCGGCAAAGATCTGCGTAATTCGCGATTGCCGCGGGCCGGCGTGTGACAGCCGAAGCGCCCGACGATCAACGACGATCGACGTTGCCAACACCCCGACTGAGGCGCCAAGGAGGGACAAGAGCTCTCGGCCCGCGGCGTCGACCGACGGAGAGGCGGCGACGGAATGGAGATTCGCAGGGCACACAGGTGAATTCGGCATGCGTCCGATGTTGCCCGGTAAATGATCCGAGCGAAAGGCCACGCCGGTGATTGCCCGAGCATGCCTCGCGGTTGGCGTATTGACGCGAAACCGGAGCGCTGAACGGCCGGAGCGAAGGCGCGTCGGCGCCAACGCGCCGGCCCGCGCGAGCGTTATGGAGCGGCCTGGCGGGGGAACGCCCGTGCCGTCGCTCGGACTTTCCAGCCACCGGGGTGAAGGAGTCGACCGAAGAACGGGTGAACCGCGGCTCCAAGCTGGATTTCGACGCCGTCGCCCGCCAGTCGTCTGATCACCGGCACGTCGGGCTCGGCTAGATCCGCCGCCCGTTCGCTCAAACTCTTTGTCACCAGGCGCACCAGGCGTTCATCGTCGATCTGAGCTCCGGCACCGGTGAAGACGAGATCCGGGTCAATTCCGGCGATGGCGTCGTTCGCCATGGCGTCGGCGGCAGCGGCCAACTCTCGTTGGACGAGGAATGCCTCGGCTGAGTCAAGGGTGACCGCGGCGAAGAGGACAACGATCAATACGGCAGCCGGAATGAGCAACATTGCCGAACCTCGTTCAGCCCGCTTCTGGCGCCCGGTGCTACTCACACTCGGCCTCGCCGGGGACCCGGCTGCGGTAGGGGTCGACTCGAGTGTGATGGGTTGACGACACCTGTTTGGTTCCACCGATCGCCCCGAGAAAAGGGATAGCGACGACTGGAATTCGGACACTGACCGTGACGTCGACCGGCGCACAGCGAACGAAAGCGGTGAGTGATGGGGTAGCGACCCAGCGCATCGGAAAGCGTCGCTCGAGCGCCTGCTCGGCCTCCGCCTGGAGGGCCGCTTCGGCCGCCTCTAGCGAATTCTGCTCGATGAAGGACTGCGCGCCCGCCCGAGCAGTCGTGCTTACGGCGGTTTTGGCGTCGAGGACGATCCATACATTGGCCAGCGCGAGGGCGAGGCCAACAAGAAGAACAATCCCGCCCAACACCACTTCGGCACCTGCTTGCGCGTCCTCTCGCGAGTCGCAGGCCGAGTGGGCGGCGCGGCGCCTCGGTCGTGGTCGTCTGCTCATGTCGCGACCGCTGGCGTACGGAATCGTTCTCGGTGGGCGCGAGCCGTCCGTTCGATTCTTCCGAAACGGGCGAAAGGTCCAAATCGGAGCAGACGCGGTCCCTTGGCGGTGACGGCCACAACGACGTCATCGCCACTCGAATGCGCCGTGATCGTAACTCCCCGACCGAGTCCTTGCGACGAAGCCGTCGCCTCGGAAGAGGGGTCGAGCGATGAGTCTCGGGCCAGGCGACGCGCCAAGTCATCAGCAACGGCGGTCACGACGGTACGTCGCTGCATCGTTACGAGAATCTCGACGCACGCGAACACGGTGGCGAGCACCATGAACGCGCCGAGAACGGATGTCACCAGACCGGCTCCAGTTTCGAGCCGACTTCCAGATCCGGGCGTTGATCCGGGCGTCGGTCTGGGAGTTGTCGGGCGGCGACGGGTCAATTGATCGTGGCGATTTTCTCGGTTGTCTTTGTCCCCGCGTCGGTCGCCAACTTGGAAAATACGAGATACATCGCCGCCCCGATCACGGCCATGATGAGCACGGCGATTGCCAGTGAGATAACGCCCTCGCCCCGCTCATCGGCAGCTTTGCGAGCGGTTGCAGCCCGGGACGCAACGCGCCGCCCAGCAAGTTCAATGCGGATGCTGAGGCCAAGCAGCGTGTTCTCGGCGTTCATGGTGTTCATCGCGTTCATGGTGTTCATGGTGTTCATGGGACTCCTATTTGGTGTTGGTGGTGGAAGCTGCGGTCGGGAAGTGAGTTGTGCTCAATTGGAGAAAAAACTAAGTGCACGTACGAATGGAACGGCGAGCAGCATGCAACCCGGAACCAGCGCCGCTACGGTGACGGGAATCCACACCTGTTGGCCTTTGCGTTCGACTGCTGCGAGGAGTTCGCGATGGCGCTCGTCGCGGCCGAGCTGGGCTTCGTCGGCGACCAGACGGCCGAGGTCGGCTCCTTGGTCGGCGAGTTGCAGGATGGCCGAAAGTCGGTTCACGCCGGGAATGCTGGCGATCGATTCCCATTGCCGGAGTGTGTCGCGATAGGAATTGCCCCGGCGAACGCCGATAAGCATGCGAGCAAGATCTCGGGCCGCCGGACCGTCCGATCGCTCACAGACGTGTTGGATCGCTCCACCGAGGCTCCAGCCAGCATCGAGGAGCATGGCCAGCTGCTCCTCGACAAGGGGCAATTCCGTCGCAAGATCTCGCTTCCATCTGGCCGATCGGACGGATAGACGCTGCTCATCGATAAGTACGGTCAGGGCCGGAAGGCAGAACAGTGCCAGCCCGGTGACGAGCACGGGGATTCCGGCGATGGTCACCCCGACGCTGGCGGCCAGCAAAGCCATGAGGGCATGGCGCGCCTGCTCCAGACGAAAGTGTGCCGGAGTCTGCTCGCTGTGCAGCCGTTGCAAGCGGAGGGCGAGGTCCTCGTTCACGCCTACAGCGCGGGCCAGGGCGCCACCGATTTGTTCTGCCGCCGGGCTCAGGGCATCGCGAAAACTGCGGGCTCCGAGGACTTTCGGGCGCCGTTCCGAAAGTCCAGGAGTGTGGGGGCGCAGCCGTGTGGCCAGCGTTGGCTGACGGAACCAGGGGGCACGAGAAAGCAACAGGGAGAGTCCAATCGTTCCGAACAGCGCCGCGAGCGCGAAGAGGCGAATCATCGGTCCGTGACCTTCGCCGTGTTGATTCGTCGATCTGCGGGCAGACGGAGAATGGCCCCAGACCACCACCAGCACCCTCCCACTAAGCCGACCGCAAGGCCCCCCACGATCTGGCCAGAGGTAGTGGCGTAAGCCGTTCGACCGTCTCCGATGCCAAGTCCGATAAGAGCCATCGAAAACGGCACAATAAGAACAAACCATCGAGCAAATCGAACACCTGATTGTCGACTGAGGGCTTCGTGGCGATGACGCAGATCGACCTGGCGGTCGGCGGCGAGGCGCGCCAGGCGCCGATCGATATCGGTGCCTCCGATTTCGTTGGCGACGAGCAGGGTCTCCAAGACGGTGTCGGCAGTCGAGCTGGCGAGCCGATCCTTAAGGAGCCGGATGACTCGCGGGAAATCCGTAGACAGCAACCATTCACGGTTGGCCGCCACGAACGCCGAGCGCATCGGTTCATTCGACGATCGCAGGCCAACATCAAGGAGCGCGGCCGGAACTGACCGACCAAGCGCCCCGACCTGAAGCCGAAGTTCTTCAAGCATCGCCGGCCAGCCGTCACGGGCGTCTTCAACGAGGCTGGCCCGACGCTTCCGATAGGTCGCCAGGGGCGCCGCCATCGCTCCGAATCCGGTCAGCATGGCCGGTAACAATGCACCAAAGGTCGCCCAAAAGATGGTCGTCACGACGACGAAGACGCTGATCTCAACAGCGCTGAATTCCACGACGCTCACGCCTTCGACGCCCGCTTGACGGATCCAGTCGTTGGCGCGATCATGTGGTTTGCGTCGCCGTTCGCTGACCCGACGATCAGGTTGATGCACGAGTACAAACATCCCCGCAGCGGCGACGAAGGCGGCGATGAGGGCAAGCGCATCTCCGCTCACCGGGCTCCTCCGTTGTTGCTGCTGTTGCTTTCGCAGCGCCGGAGCAGCGGAACGAGATCGGTTCCGCGGCTCTCCATATGACGGGCCAGCCGAATCGGCACCTGGCCACCCCAGCGCAGCTCGGCGTCCGGATGGGCCCGGCGGAGCAGCTCAGTGGTCGTGAACGACGCACTATCTATTCCGCCTTGATGGTCCTCAACGGCGATCATTTCCATGATCCGCGGACCCGACGCGGTCCGCTCGCAGTGGACGACGACATCAACCGCCTCGCTGATTAAACCCTGGAGCGCAGTCAACGGAATCTCACTTCCAACGTCGGCGAGCTGGGACACAAACCGGAGGCGTGTCAGGGCCTGGCGAGCTGATCCGGCGTGCAGAGTGGTGTATCCCTTCACTCCGGAGGACAGCGTGAGCAGAAAGGCGAGAGCTTCTTTGTCTCGAACCTCGCCGACCACGGCAATGTCTGGCGCCATTCGTAAGAAGCCGGCAACGAGGCGCCTAAGGTCGACCTCTGGACGATCGATTCGAGGTGGACGGGTCTGCATCGCCGCCACATTGGGAAGCGGTATGTCGAGTTCGAAGACCTCTTCGGCGGTGACGATTCGAAGGGACGGATCGAGTTCAGCCAAACAGCACGACAGGAGCGTGGTTTTGCCAGAGCCCGGGGCGCCCGACACGATGACCGTGCTCTTGGCCCGAATACACGCGCGCAGCACGTCGGCGGCGTGGTTGTCGAGCATGCCCCTTCGGGTGAGTTCGGAGAGGCTCCGTATCGCCAAGCCGCGATGCTTACGGATATTGAGCAGTAGGTGACCATCGCCGGCGATGTCGCTGTGGACGAGATGGAGTCGAGCGCCGTTCAGGAGCTGGGCATCCTGGAGACCCTCGGCCGGATCGAGTTTTCGGTGTGATCCGGCGGCGTTGTCGTCGAGGATCTTCGTGACGGTGCGGGCGACGTGGTCGTCATCGTGGAACACGTCGTGGTGGTATCCGCTCGTCCCGTCGTGTCGTTTGACGAAGATCGCCGACGGACCGTTGACCATGATTTCGAACACGGCGTCGTCACTCAGGAGCTCTTCGAGGGGACCGTAACCAACCAGGTTGCGTAGCGCCCGTTGCGCCAGTGTCTCGCCGTCGGAGATGTCGAATCCGACGAGTCCCTGCTGATATCGGACCCGCCAAAGCGCGATCTCGTCGTCGATGATGACGCGGAGCCTTTCGACGCTTCCCGACATAATCGGATCGAGACGTTCCTCCCCGGAACGTGCTCGAACCCGATCCTCGATGGCGGCCAAAGGCGACGCCGAAAATATCTGCTCCGGCGTCGCCGGGTAGGTGCTTCGGACAGATCCTCGGCCACGATCGACGGCCGTGGAGTTGGACGTGTCAGGGTTCATGAGGCCTGGGCGTCGCGGCCCAGAAAACCGGGCCGAATGGAGCGGGGCGTCGTTGGCGACACCCTCGCCGATGCCATTGTGGGGAGCGTAAACCGGGCCATCAGCGCGCCCGCGATGGGCTCGACAATTGACGAAGGGAACGGAACCAGCGCTCGCAGTCGATCGTCGATGTCTTTGGTCGGTAGGAAGATTGGCGTGGAACGAAGTCCCACTCCGTCGGTCAGCTCGCCGAGGGCGGCGGTGTATCCCGATCGACTTCGAGGACTGGCCGGGGCGTGGTTGAACACGGCCTGCAAAGACGACGGAGCCACGCCGAGATCGACGAGATCTCGAAGGAGTCGGGTGAGGCTGTGGATCCCCTTCATCGACGCATGGCCAACAACGAGGGTCACATCTGTCTGCATGACCGCCAGTCGAGTGAGCTGGTTGCGCTCCTCGACATCCATCGATCCCGACTGCACTTCGCCTTCCAGATCGGAGTCGAGGTCGGCGACCACAACGTCGTAGGCGCGCCGGAGAGCGGACAGCGCGCTGGAGGTTGAGGCTGGCCGAAGTTGCGTCCACAGTCTCCGCCTTCGCAGGCCAGGGAGAAGGTCGTAGCCGCGCTTATGAATAACCGTGAGATGCTCCCGGACGGCCTCCGGCTCCGGGAATCCCAAACGGCAGTAATCGATCAGTTCGAGCAGCCCGGGCGAAGATGGATCAGCATCGTGAAGCATCGACTGCTCGCCGTTGAGGCAAAGGTCGACCAGCGCTACCTGCCCGGTCCGGCCGCCCGCCTTCCCCATTCCTTGGGCAGCAGCGATGGCGACCGTTGACGTGCCGGTCCCTCCGGTGCCTACAACGCCGACAAAGGCACCGTCCCACGGGGCGATGTCGTGTTGCCCCGGGATCGTCGGAGCGTCGTCGGGAAAGGCCGAGCGGGCAATCGAACGAGCAGAGTGGTTGAGCGCGTCGAGGAGTTCGTGGGCGGTAAATTCCGGCGTAAGAACGGCGTCGGCTCCGAGCGCAGTCCAGTCATGGATCACGTAAGGATCGGTCACGACGAATACGGCGGCGCCCGACGAATGGATCCGGGAGATGATGTCTCGATCGGTGCCTGGCGCGCCGGCATCGAGGAGCACGGCCGATGCCGGGTGCCCACTGGCCAACTGGGCAAGTAGGTCGACCACGCCCACGGCCTTTCGGACTTCGACCGGAATCGCGCCGCTATGGGCGATGTGAACGAATCGGTCGAGCCATGTGGCCCGGCCTCGAGCGAGCGCAACAAGGACGAATCGATCGCTCACCTGTTTGTCCTCGACTTGATCGTCGTCGATGTAGGAGATCCCGTCCCACGGGCCGCCAGAGAGGGCGAGTTAGGCGCCGCGGTGCCCGTCGTCCGGACGAGGTGAATCTTGGCCACCACGGAAGCGTTGACGAACTGTTCGACATCGAGGAGCGGGTCGACGGCGAAGGTAATCAGGCGGTCTCCGGTCGGAGTGACAACGTTGGGGTCGGCTCCCGACACACGAGATATGAGGACTTGACGGGCAAGCGTCACCGTCTTGGCGGACACGTCGCCACTGTCGCCGTAGGTGGCGAGGACGTCGACCGTGTCGCCGCTTCGCAAGGTTCCTCCCACCGCCGCGGCGACCGGCAGGGTCAGAGAAAGTTGGCGGGCAGGATTGGCTGCCGGACCGACGATCACCGCACTTCGGAGCACGGGATCACCCACGCTCATCGGCCCGAGGGCGACTGCGCCGACGAGATCATCGGCGACGGAAAAGGCTCGAGCGCCGAAGTCTCGGGGCACGATGAGGGCGTGAACGTTGACGTCGTCTGCGGTAAGTACGACGCCGCTCGGGATGTCACGGGCGGCGACAACGACCATGCGTGGAGGAGTGTCGGCCCGACCGCTGGCGGCGAACCAGGCAAGAAGCGCTGAGGCGACGCAGAGAAGTGAGCCAACAACGGCTCGCGTATTCGGGAGAGCGCGGGGGAGCCCCGCCACGTTTCGAACCCGCCCGAGCCGGTTCTTCGACAGACGGGTTTGATGGTCTCTGTCGTCCAGAACCGAGGAAATTGCATCAACCATGACAGGCGGTCTACTCTCCGAGTAACCAAATAGCAAGAGAAGACATCAAATTACACAGAAGTGATTCTTGGCTAGTATGTACGATGTATTTCATGGCTTCTGAACAACGTTGGCTGAGCACCAATCAGGCCGCCGAACGCCTCGGGGTCTCCCTGAGAACCCTGTACAAATTCATCGATGAGGGCTCCGTCGCGGCGTACAAATTCGGGCGGGTAATCCGACTGCGCGAGCACGAGGTCGACGCCTTCATCTCTGCTTCGCGTATCGCTCCTGGCACGCTCGATCACCTGTACCCCGACGCCAAGGTGGGGTCCGACGAGGCGCGGTAGCCAGGATCCTTCCCGTCGTCGGTGACCGGTCATGACGACACCACAACTTCGCCAATTGACGGTATCGAGACGTAAATGTGTTCGCGGTGATTGTTCTGAAGTACGCAAATATCGGATCCGCAGCCGACAAGGACTCCATGCTCTTCGGAACCGGAGCGCATCACGATACGTACGATCGCTCGTTGCTCAGCGATCCTCCCGATCTGCTGGCGCATCGTGGTCGGTTCGGCCGTCCGATCTGATGCGGTCAGTCGTTTCGACTGACCCCGCAAGGACTCCACATAATCGACTGCCACCAGACTGTCGCAGCCGCGGTCAGTGGCGAGACGGAGCACGTCAAGTCCAACGGAGAGGACCTGTCCGTGGCGAACAGTCCCGTTTCGAAGGGTGACACGGACCTTTTCCTCTGTTTCGACGCAGGACACGAGCAGACCAACCAGTGTCGACGATTCGGCCTCAATTTGGCCCCGCCAGTACACCGCTGACCGTGCGGTTGCTCCTTCAGTGGCGCGACCGTCATCGAGGAAATCGCGCAGAGGGTCGGAATGTGCCAAGGATTCCGCCGCCATGACCACGTAGTGTGGCCAAGTTCCGTTCGGTTGTGAACCATTGTTCATAACTAATCATAGGAAACCGAGATCGATCTATCGCAGCGATGGTCCGACCGGTTGGCAAGTCGGGCAGGCGTAGGCCCACCGGCCGGAAAGGTCCCAGCGCTGAATGGGCGTTCCGCACCGTCGACAATGGTCCTTCTTATATACATAGACGGCCTCTTTGCTACGAATTCGTCGGCGGGGCACGCCGAGTGCGGCGAGTTCGTCCTCGGCCACGGTGATAATGCGAGCATCCTCCACCCCCTGGCGAAGCATGCGGACGATCGTCGACCACAGCGCGTCGAACTCCCAGCGGCTGACTTCGTTGGCGGCGCGACTTGGATGGATGCCGTGAACAAAGAGCGACTCGGCTCGATAAACGTTGCCCACTCCCGCCATCACCTTTTGATCCATCAACGCCTCTCCAATCGTTGATCTCCGTTTCACAATTCGAGCCCACGCCCGTTCCGGATCGGCGTCATTGCGGATCGGATCAGGACCCAGCCGAGCCCGGATCACTCGTTCTTCCTCCGGGTCAACGACCCGACAATCGGTTGGCCCGACCAAGTCGACCGTCCACTTGTCCCCGGAGATTCGCATTCGCACGGTGTCGCGGGGTTCGAGGCCAGGTGCAGCGGAGCGGGTGAACTTGCCGAATAGGCCGAGGTGGATGTGCACCGATGTGACCTCGGCGTCCGGGCCGGTCTGTCGGGGCCGACGCCCGGGCGGAGCAAACCGGTAGAAGAGATGCTTTCCGTAGGGGTCGATAGCTCGCAAGGTGAGCCCGTTGACGAGTGCCGCTCCGGCCGCCATTCGACCCTGAGGCGAAGTGACCCTAACGGTTTGACCCGCCAAATCCCTGGTGTGATCCCGGGCGAGACGATGAATGGTGTGACCTTCAGGCATGGCGAACTTTCAAAATCGGTGCGAAGCGTCGGCCCGGTGGGTTTCGCCGGAGACCAAGAAGAGGGTACGGGCTCGGGGACGATATATCGGCGGCGAACCTTACGGTCCTCACGCTGCAGCGATGGTTGCGGTTTCGCTCAGCGTCAAGGAGCAGGAGCGGGCATCGCATCAGCACCGACTAGATTAAGGAGAGCCATGGATTGTCTGTTCTGCCGGATTGTGTCAGGTGACATCCCCGCAACGATGGTCGTCGAGACGCAACGAACGGTGGCCTTCCGCGACCTCAACGCCGCCGCTCCTACCCACGTTCTGGTCATTCCCCGCACGCATATCGCTCACGCCGCCGAAATCACCGCCGAACACGGTCCCGAACTAGCGGAAATGATGACGACAGCGCACGAAGTGGCCCGCATCGACGGCATTGCCGATCGAGGTTTTCGACTCGTTTTCAACATCGGCGAAGACTCTGGCAACAGTATTAGTCACCTGCATATGCACGTGATTGGTGGCCGCCAGATGGGCTGGCCGCCGTTTCCCCCTGTTCTTGCGTAGGCAATGCCTCTCACCCCTGCGCCAATGTTCATGTACTTACGACCTCCCCGGGCGGGGTCTTCCGCCACGCTCGCCCTATGACCACCCCGTCGTCCTCCGCCGTTGGCAGCCGCAAGGTTTTTGTTCCGAATAACCACCTAATGGCCCGCCTTGCGGGCTCGCGAGACGAACATCTTCGTCGAATCGAGGCGGCATTTCCGGACTGCCGGTTTCTGGTTCGGGGTAATGAAATCACCATCGATGGACCGTCGTCGGCACAGGCGGTCAAACTCTTCGAGGAGTTGATCGTGCTCCTCGAAGCAGGTATCGCCCTAGACGATGCCGGGCTCGATCGCAGTATCGACATGATTCGTCACGATGAACGTCCGAGTCAGGTGTTGTCCACCGAGGCCATGCGTTCGGCCAAGGGAAAGTCGATTAAGGCCAAGACCAGCGGGCAAAAGCGCTACGTGGACGCCATCAACGAAAACATCATCACCGTCGGAATCGGTCCTGCTGGCTCGGGAAAGAGTTATTTGGCCGTTGCTCTCGCCGTCCACGCCCTCGTATCCAAGCAAGTTAGCCGCATCGTCCTTACTCGGCCAGCGGTAGAAGCAGGCGAAAAACTCGGGTTTCTTCCCGGCGACTTGATGGCCAAAATCGATCCGTACCTACGTCCCCTCTACGACGCCCTATACGACATGCTCGATCCTGAAGGAGCGGCGAAGCTCATCGAAAAGAATGTTATTGAAGTGGCGCCCCTGGCGTTCATGCGGGGACGCACATTGAACAACAGCTTCATTATTCTCGATGAGGCGCAAAACACCACCCCCGAGCAAATGAAGATGTTTTTGACCCGTATCGGGTTCGGGTCAAAAGCCGTTATCACCGGTGACGTTACCCAGGTCGACCTCCGGGGCGAGCGGTCGGGATTGGCCGGGCTCGAGAAGATTCTCGGGCAAATCGACGGCCTAGAGTTCGTGTACCTCACCCGCGCCGACGTCGTTCGTCACCGCATTGTCGCCGACATCGTTGATGCGTACGAACGAGAAGACGAGCTGAAATTGCAGCGGGGGAAGGGCCAACCGCAATGAGCGATGGTGGTCAACCAACGGTTATTGAAGTCTTCGTTGCAGATGAGCAAGACGCGCACCCGATTGACACTGATAGATGGTTACGACTCGCGGTTCAGGTTCTTTCCGCCGAAGGCGTTGATCGCCGTGTCGATGGCGTCGAAATGTCGCTCCTTTTCGTCGACGAACCGGCGATCGCCGCGTTAAACGAGCAATTTATGGGCATATCGGGGCCGACGGACGTGCTTTCGTTTCCCATTGATGAGGAAGCTTCGCCTCGTCACATTCCGCCTTTGGCTATAGCGGCGCCGATCGGCGCGCCACTTCCGATGTCGGCGTCCGACGATGACGATGACGACGACCTGCCCCTTCTCCTCGGCGATGTCGTGGTGTGTCCGTCGGTGGCCGCGGTCAACGCCGCCGAACACGTCAGCGATCACCATAACGGAACGCTCGAAGATGAACTGGCGCTCCTCGTCGTACACGGCATTCTGCACTTGCTCGGCATGGACCATATGGAAGACGACGAGGCCGAAGCCATGGAAGCCAGAGAGCAGGAACTTCTCGTGCTGTTTCATCGACCTAGAGCGCAGGAAACCCCGTGAGTGTTTTCGTCGCCGCGGCCGGCGAGTCGGCATCGTTCGGCATTGCCGAAGTTGGTCAACTTCTTTTCGTTGTCTTTCTGGTTGTTTTCTCTGGTCTCCTGGCGGCGGCCGAAACGGCATTGACTCGGGTCACGAAGATTCGGGCGTCGAGTCTGTTTGAAGACGGACGCCGTGGGTCGAAGGCGGTTGTCAAGATCGTTGAGACACCCGAGCGCTATATAAGTCCTCTGCTGCTCATCGTTCTGTTCTCCCATTTGACTATGTCGACCATTGTCGGTTTGCTTATTGAACCGGTATTTGGGGCATGGGGCGTGGTGGTAGCCATCGGTCTTGAACTCGCCGTGATCTTTATCTTTTCCGAATTGGGACCGAAGAATTATGCCCTGAAGAACAGCGACAAGGTAGCTCTCGCTGTTGCTCCCTTCGTTTTGAGTCTTACGGGGTTTCCGCCGATTCGTATGCTCACACGCGGACTGGTGAGTGTGGGGAACGTGCTGCTCCCGGGCCGGATCGATGACGCTCCGATGACCTCAGAACACGAATTGCTGGCCTTTGCCGATGCCGCCCTCGATGACGATGTAATCGAGCGTGACGAACGGGAGATGATTCATTCGATCGTCGAGTTCGGCGACACGATTGTTCGCGAAGTCATGAAGCCGCGAACCGACATGATCACGATTTCTGCCGACAAGTCCATCGAGGATGCGATGGACTTGGCCATTTCGGCTGGTTTCTCCCGGATCCCGGTGATCAGAGAATCGAAGGACGATATCGCTGGCGTTGTCTACGCCAAGGACCTTATGAGGGCGCTACGCGATGGGAAACGCGAAGCGCCCGTGGCATCCATCGTGCGACCGGCGCGATTCTCCCCAGAGTCCAAGCGGGTCTCCGAACTCATGCGGGAAATGCAAACGCAGAAGTTTCACCTCTGTATCGTGCTGGACGAGTACGGCGGCACGGCGGGCCTCGTAACGCTCGAAGACCTCATCGAGGAACTCGTTGGCGAAATCGTCGACGAGTACGACGTCGAAGAAGCTCAGGTACAAAAGCTCCCGAACGGCGATGTGGTCGTTACGGCCACGATGTTGATCGACGAACTGAACGAACTGCTCGATGTTGACTGGCCATCAGAAGACTGGGACTCGGTCGGAGGACTGCTTTTTAACAAGCTCGGCCATGTTGCGCACGAGGGTGAGACCATCGAATACTCGCACCACTTACTTCGGGCGGAACGGGTTAAGGGCCGCCGAATTGGGCGCGTTCGCATTACCCGTGTTCATGACTCTGAGCACGACGATATCGACGAAAATTGACGGCCGTGAGCTCGGAGAGTCCCGAACCATCTGTCCCGCAACCAGGTCATCGTGCCGTGCTCGAACCGTCAATATTTCGGTCTGGTTTTGTCACCCTGGTCGGTCGTCCGAATGTTGGAAAATCGACACTCATCAACCAAATACTCGGTACGAAAGTTTCTATAGTTTCTGACAAGGTGCAGACCACGCGCACACAAGTGAGAGGCATCTTTAATCGCCCCGATGCGCAGATTGTCTTCGTCGATACGCCCGGTATCCACCGGCCGCGGTCGCTTCTCGGCGAGCGTTCAAACCAAGCAGCAACGTCTTCGATAGGTGATGTCGACGTCGTCTGCGTGGTGCTTGATGCCACAATGCCACTGGGCAAGGGGGATCGCTACGTTGCGGTGCGCGCGCCAAAATCGGCATTGCTCGTCGTCAACAAGATTGACCAAGCGGGGCGCGACGACGTGCTCACGATGCTGCGGCAGTCGGGTGAGTTTGACTTCGCCGAATACTTCCCGGTGTCGGCGCTCACCGGAGCTGGCGTGAGCGTGCTTACCGAGGCAATCGTGTCGAGAATGCCCGAAGGTCCGGCGTACTACCCAACCGATATTTTGGCGGACGTCGACGAGACGTTCTGGGTGGCCGAGTTAGTGCGCGAACAGCTGCTTCACATGACGAGCGAGGAATTGCCCCATTCGATTGCCTGTCGGGTCACCGAATGGGAGGAACGTGAGGGGAAGGGTCCTTACGTTCGGGTTGAGGTGCTGGTGGAGCGTGACTCGCAGAAGCCGATCGTGATCGGCAAAGGCGGCAACGTGTTGAAAGCCGTGGGAGTGGCCGTGCGAGAGCAGCTCCCGTCCGGTGCGTACCTCGATATTCATGTGAAAGTTGATCGCGACTGGCAGCGTCGGTCGAAATCCCTTGATCGCCTCGGGTACTGAGCGAACCCGGAAATAGGAACGAGAGGGCCTCGTTTCCCCTGCTTGGCGGGGGTTTCAGTGAAACTGATTTTCGGGTCAACTATTTGCGGTTTGTTTCTAATTGCGAAAGTTTCACGACGAATCACTTGCGTGGATGACTGTTCAGCTACGATATTCGCACCTCAAGGGGGTGTTACGGATGAGTGGAACAACCATTCTCGAACCGTCACAGCAAGCCCAACTGCGTCTGCGGGCGCAGAAAATCATCGATCGCGAATTGGCGATCTACAAATCCCGAACGAAGGGATCGCTGGCTGCCAATGCGCGGGCTCGCGGTTCGCTCCCCGGCGGCGTTCCGTCGTCCTTTCAGTCCTATGACCCACATCCCGTCGTTGCCGACCGGGCGTACGCCGGCCATATCGTCGATGTGGACGGCAACGACTACATCGATTTCAATATGGGTTTCGGGGCGCTGTTCAGCGGGCATAGCCACCCGATTCTGGCGAAAGCGTTGCACGAGCAGATCGCTCGTGGCACCTTGTTTGTCACGCCTTGCACGGACAACGCCGAAGTAGCCGAGTTATTGCGCGACCGCTTCGGTCTTCCGATGTGGAGGTTTACCAACTCCGGCACGGAGGCAACCCACGACGCCATCCGGGCCGCCCGAGCGTTCACCGGACGTAACCGGATCGTCAAGGTCGAAGGCGGATATCACGGGCATCACGATGAGGTGATGGTTTCGATGAAACCACCACTTGATCAAGCCGGCCCGGCCGATCGACCCACGCCGGTCGCCGCCACGAAAGGCATTTCGGCCGGGCTGGTGGCCGAGGTCGGTGTTGTTCCCTACAACAACATCGCGGCTTTGGAACGCGAACTCTCCCGTGGCGATGTTGCCTGTTTCATCGTCGAACCGGCTATGGAAAACATCGGGATCTGCCTCCCGGATCCGGGATATTTGCAACGGGTCCGCGAACTCACCCACCGTTATGGCGCCCTCCTGATCTTCGATGAAGTGAAAACCGGGATTACTGCGGGCTATCACGGTGCGAGTGGCCATTTTGGAGTCACGCCCGACCTGTTGTGCCTCGCCAAGTCGATCGGTGGCGGGCTTCCGGTTGGTGCCTTCGGCGGCCGGGCCGAGGTCATGGCCGGCATCACGGACGGCTCCGTTCTGCACCTCGGCACCTTCAACGGGAATCCCTTGGTGATGGCCGCCGCCAAAGCGGTGCTGCGCGACATCTGCACCAAGGAAGCGATCGCCCGAACAATTGCCGCCAACGATGCGATGACGAACCGTTTCGACGCAATCATCGCCCGTTACGATCTTCCGGCCCACACCGTTCGGTTGGGAGCAAAGTCCTGCGTGACCTGGTCGCGTGACCCGGTTCGTAACTACCGGGACTATAAAAACGGTGATTTCGTGCTCGCCTACGCCCAGTGGGTGTGGGGAATCAATCGAGGGATCTTGCTCCCGCCCGGTTTGGACGAGCAGTGGCTTGTTTCGATCCTCCACACGCCGCGTGATTTGGATCAAAACGTCAAGACCTTTGCGTCATTTGCCGCAGAACTGACCCGCTGACCACGTCGGTTCTGTGGTAAGGCGTGCCTTTCGACCCCCGGAGACGGGGGTCGAAACATGTCAGTGGCCGGTAGGATGGTGGCCATGTCTGGCGTAACCCTTCGAGTCTTTGGTGATCCCGTGCTCCGCGAGGTTGCCGACGAAGTAACCAACGTGGATGGCGCCTTGGTTGAGCTCACCAAGGAAATGGCCAAGGCAATGTACGAGGCCCCCGGGCTGGGTATTGCTGCTCCGCAGGTTGGTGTCCGCAAGCGCCTCTTCGTCTACGACATGAACGACGGTCAGGGTGCTCTGACCATCGTGAACCCGGTAATCGTGGAGTCGAGCGGCGAGTGGTCCTACGACGAGGGATGTCTGTCTGTTCCCGGCTTGTCGTGGGAGATCGTTCGGCCCCGGGTCATTCACCTGACCGGCTACGACCTCGATGGGAACGAAGTAAGCGTCGAGGCCACGGACCTCCTGGGTCGGCTTTATCAGCATGAACTCGACCATCTCAATGGAGTGCTCCTGCTGGATCACCTTCCCGGTGATCAGCGCGCAGAAGGCATGAAGGTTCTGCGCAACCGCATACTTGAACATGGTTCGGCCCACGATCCCGACCGCGAAATCGTTCGGGTGGCGGCCGAGCCCGTGGCGAAAAAGCGCGGACTGAGCCTTCCCGGATTGCCCGGTTTGCGTTGACCGTCTTCGCTGCCTTCTCACGCCTCCGTTCTTCGGCGGCGATGTGAAAGCCGTCGCTGCGTGAGGCTCGTTTATCTCGGTTCGCCGGACGCTGCAGTTGCGCCGCTACGCGCGCTTATCGATGCCGGGCATGAGATTGTCTTGGTCGTTTCGCAACCGGATCGTCGGCGTGGTCGAGGCGGCGTCCTGATGCCCTCACCGGTCAAGGCGGCAGCAATTGCGCTGGGGCTTCGCGTCTCCGATCGCCTCGACGATGCGCTCGAAGCGGCCGGCCGCGGGGCGGAGTTGGGCGTCGTGGTGGCCTACGGAAAGCTCATATCGCCCCGACTCCTCGAGGCGATGCCCTTCCTCAATATCCATTTCTCTCTTCTGCCTCGTTGGCGGGGAGCTGCACCAGTTGAACGAGCGCTGCTTGCGGGAGACTCCGAGACGGGTGTCTCCTTGATGGGGCTCGACGTTGGGCTCGACACCGGTCCGGTGTACCGTCGGGCGGTCACGCCGATCTCGCCGACTGAGTCGGTGGCGTCGTTGCGCGATCGCTTGGTGTCCATCGGGACTGCGCTTCTTGTCGATTCCCTACGTGATGGGTTCGTTACCCTCGGTGTACCCGTGGAACAGGTGGGCGAACCCACCTACGCAGCGAAACTCGATCCGACCGAGTTCGCCATCGACTGGGTTCGCTCGGCGGAGGAGATCGGGCGCCTTATCCGACTCGGCGTGGCCTGGACGACGTTTCGGGGAAAGCGGTTCAAGGTCCTCGACGCCACCGCTTTGACCGATGACGTCGAGGGTGATGCCGCCCTTTCGGGGACGATCGATGGCACCGAAGTCCGAACCGGAACAGCGACTCTTCGGATGAGGCGCGTGCAACCTGAAGGTAAAGGGCCTATGTCGGCGGCGGAGTGGCGGAACGGGGCCCAACTGAGACCGGGCGAGCGACTGGGCGGCGGCGCATGACGAACACCGGAGGGCATAACAGCTCGGGAGGACGAAACACCTCGGGGGCGCGCAGCCCCCGCCGGTCCGGGGCTCGGGCCCCGTCTCGTCGGGCCGAGACGGAGAAGCCCAAGGTGGTGCCGCGGCCACCGAATGCACGTCGAGTCGCGCTGAACATTCTCAATGCCGTTGACGAGGGTGCCTATGCCAACTTGATCCTCCCGCAGCTTCTCGTGCGTGCTCGGCGCGAAGGGATGGAGGAGCGAGACGCCGCGCTCGTTACCGAGTTGGTCTATGGGACCATTCGGATGCGGCGCGAGCTCGATGCGGTTCTCGCTCCCCATCTCGCCCGCGCCCCCGACGTTGGTATCCGAACGGTCCTTCGGTTGGGCGCGTATCAAATACGCCATCTCCGCGTACCCGCTCACGCCGCGGTGTCGGAAACGGTGGACGTCGCCCCCCTTCGTGGTCGAGGTTTCGTGAACGCCGTCCTCCGTCAGGTGGCGGCGGCCAAAGCCAGCCCGCCTTTCGCCACGGACGGTGAGAGGCTCAGCTATCCGGACTGGATAGTAAAGGCGCTTACGATTTCGCTGGGGGCCGGTGACGCGATCGATGTTCTCGAGGCCATGAACATTGCTGCGGTCGTTCATCTGCGCGCCGATGGCTACGTCCAGGATCCCGCGTCACGGGCAGTGGCGACCTTTACCGGCGCAAAGATAGGGGAGCGGGTTCTTGACCTCGGTGCGGCGCCGGGTGGCAAAACCACGGCCATGGCCGGCGCCGGCGCCTTCGTCGTTGCCGGGGATTTGCACGCTCATCGCCTCGGACTCATTGCTGAAAATGTGAGGTGGTTGAAGTTGGGTGAGCGCGTTGCGCTGCTCCAGTGCGACGCTCGCAATCTTCCTGTCCGCCCGGGATCGTTCGACCGCGTGCTGGTCGATGCTCCGTGCAGCGGACTTGGCTCGCTGCGTCGTCGACCCGATGCCCGGTGGCGGATCGAAGAATCCGATATTGGCGATCTGGTGACGCTGCAGCAGGCCTTCATCCGGTCGGCGCACGCCGCCCTTCGCCCCGGTGGCGTTTTGGTGTACAGCGTATGCACGCTTACGAATGACGAAACTCTCGGCATTGACTCGTGGATCGGCGAGCAGTTTCCTGATCTCATCGCGCTCGAACGGCCTCAGGGAAACGGGTGGCGACCCTGGGGACGCGGTGCCATCGTCCTTCCTGCGGCGACTGACGGAATGTTTGCTGCCGCCTATCGAAAGGCAGACTGCTGACCGATGAGTGAAGCGATGAACGAGCCTGCCACCCTTCTCACCGTTGCGTCTGGTGTGGCGATGATCACCCTCAACCGGCCGGCGAATCGCAACGCGCTGTCGACCGAACTGGTGGAGGCCCTCGCCGCCTCCCTTGAGCAGGTCATTGCCGACGAGTCGGTGCGGGTCATCGTTCTGACCGGAACAGGGACGGTGTTCTGCGCCGGGGCTGACCTCAAGGAGCGTCGGACGGTCTCGACCGGCGATGCGGCAGACGGCGTCCCGACTTTCGTCAAGGTTTTTGAACAAATTCTCGATGCCCCCAAGCCGGTGGTCGCCAAGCTCAACGGGTCGGCGCTCGCCGGCGGGCTCGGGCTGGCCTGTTCGTGCGACCTGGTGGTCGCTCCAGACTCGGCCACATTTGGGTTCACCGAAGTGCGGATCGGAGTGGCCCCGGCGATCATCAGCGTGGTCTGTCTGCCGCGAATGCGCCAAGCCGATGCCGCCGAATTGTTCCTGACCGGCGACCGTATATCGGCGGCCGAGGCATTGCGGGTCGGACTGGTGAACCGCGTGGTTCCTTCCGGTCAGGTCGACGTGGTCACCGACGAACTGGTCGGCCGGTTGCTCCTTGGTGGGCCGGCGGCAATGGCCGCGACGAAGGGCCTGCTTGGATACCGCAACCGCGAGGCGCGTCGGGCCGCATTCCGAGAGATGGCCGAGTTGTCCGGACGTCTGTTCGGTTCCGAGGAAGCGACCGAAGGTATGCGGGCCTTCGCGGAAAAGCGTTCGCCGTCATGGATCGCGTAGTGCACGCCAGAACACCCGAACGGTCAGAACGCTCAGAACATCGTGCGCAAGTGGGCAATATCCACGTCGGCGATTGAGGAGATGACCGCAGTGGCGTGGCTGAAGTCCTGACGGCTCGTCACCGGGCCAGGAACGGCGATGACCTGCAAACCTGCAGCCTTGGCGGCATGAACACCGTTCGCCGAGTCCTCGAACACGATCGCTTCCGTGGCATCGGTTCCCGTGGCGGACAGTGCCGCCAGATAGAGGTCGGGATGGGGCTTGGCTCGCTCCGCATGCTCGCGCGTCGTGAACCCCCCGAGAAACGGTCGCAGACCGAGGCGCTCGCTAATCGGGACCACCCACGAACTGGGCGAACTACTCACCACTCTTGTGGCGATATTCGCATGTTTAGCTTCGCGCAGGAGGTCCTCCACTCCCGGATTCGGGGAGAGCGCAGCGACCATCTCGATGTTCCTTCGCTGCGAGTCGGCCCAAAGCTCGTTGGCGTCATGTGGGTGACCGGTTTGTTCGGAGAGCCAAGGGACCCAGAAACCTTCTGGTTGTGACGTGCCGACCACGCTGAGCCATCGTTCAAACGGGAACTCGGCTCCGTGTTCGTGAAAAATTGAGACCGCAGACGCAAGGACCGCGCTCTCGGTATCGGCGAGAAGTCCGTCAAAATCGAAGAAAATGGCGCGCAGCATGACCGGGTCAGTTTCGCTTGGTGAGCTAGCTACTTATGCGTTGACGTCGAGCAGCAACTTGCCGCGGACGCCCTTGGCCAATATTCGGGCGTGAGCGGCGTTGGCCTCAGCCAACGGCAGGACTGCGTCGACCGGCACTCGGACTTTTCCAGATCGAACAGCGTCGAAAAGGGCATCGAACGCATCGGACCGATCGGTCTCACGCAGGCCGCTGTATCCGGACAGGGTGACGCCCTTTCGGTACAACGTGCGCATATCAAAGTTGACCGCCGTACCCCCTGATGTTCCATAGTTCACGTAGCGCCCACCGGGGGCGAGCGAATCAATAAGCGCGCGTACGAATGACCCGGCCACGCCATCAACGACAATCGACGGGTTCTCGCCCGCCAGTGCGTTCGGCAGATCATCACCGCTACGGGCGATGATGACCCGGTCGGCGCCGAGGTCGAACAATTCGTCGGCCTTTTCGGCATTCGACGTTTGAGCGAGCACCCGAACGCCGCGTTGGTGGGCAAGTTGCACCACGAGCGAACCAACGCCACCCGATGCGCCGGTCACCAGAACGCTGTCCGTAGAGGTCGCCAACCCGTTGGTGACCAAGCAGCGGTAGGCAGTTACTCCGGAAATCCCCAGCGCAGCAGCTTGGAGCGGATCAATGTCATCGGGCACGGTAGTGATCGCCGCCGCCGGCGCAGCGATCCGTTCGGCGTACGTGCCATTCCTGGCGAGTCCAATTCCGCTGCCATTTACGATCACGGTCTTGCCGTTTGCCGTCCCCAAACCTTCGGCTCCGGGAATGTGAGGGAGCGGCGTGACGGCGGCGAAGTTCCCGCTGCAGCACCACACATCGAGTGGGTTGACGGTGCCATATCGAAGTTCCACCAAAATCTCGTCGGCCGCCACGACCCGTTCATCTACCTCCACCAGCGTGAGTGGGCCGGAGAACTCGTGCAAACGGATGGCGCGCATAACCCCACCAGTGTGGCTCGCGACGACGCATTGCGGCGCCAACTCTGGCGGACGCAGCGCGTCGTCGCCGGGCTAAATGTGGCGGGTGGCTGCTAGACGGGTCGGTGCAGCGACCAGGCGAGGACCGAGGTGAGGCCGAGGAATGCTTGGCGAACTGCATCGGGGGCGATCGACGCCATTACGCCCGAGGCCATCGGTCCATCGTGTGGGCCGAGGCGGGGTTCCAAGCATTCATCGACGACTAATCCGGCTCGACGAAATGCGCGGAGGTAATCGCTGATGAGGTGGTCATAGTTACGGACGAAAGGGGTCGACCCGTCATCGTGGGGAAAGAACGCTTGACCATCAAGGGCATTGAACAACGGGTGGCTGTCGGACAATACGATACGGCCGCCGGGGCGCACCAGCCGGGCGAGCGTGGCGACCGGTTCGTCGAGATTGGGGAAATGCGCCAGAGCGAGCGAGCAGACGATGAGGTCAAACGACGCGTCGGGCAGATCACCGTCGTGGTCATCGCAGAGTGACCCCAACAGAAACGATGCACCGGGCACCTTGGCCTTGGCAATCGCCAGCATTTCGGCGGATTGATCGAGCCCGGTGACACTCGCCGAATGTTCCACCAACCAAGCGAGGTGGCGCCCGGTTCCGGTGCAAGCATCAAGGACGTCACCCCATGGGCCCGGTCCCACGAGTTCACGGACCACGGGCTCTTCAAAGGTGATGAGAGCGTTGTCAAGAGCGTCGTAGGTGGCCGCCCACAGCCGGTAGCCGGCGATGAGGTCAAGTTCGTTGACGGACACGCTGTACTTTGCGAGCGATCCATCGTCGTTACTGTCAAGGTCGAGAATCACCGACCGTATTCCGTCGACGCGCGCCCCGATGACCGCGTCGTTACCGCTGAAGATCGACCGGGCGATCGCCAGCCCTTCAATTGCCAACTGCATCTCCCCGACCCGAAGTGTGCGTCCCATCGACGAGAAACGTAGCGGCTTGACGTCAGGGTGGGAACGGATTTTGGCGAAGGCCGGGGTCGGTTTTCTCGCATTGACACCGGGCCGGTTACCGTCATGGGCGTGGGATCTACGCACTCAATACGGATTTGCCCGTCGATTCTATCGGCCGACTTTGCCCGGCTGGCGGACGATGTCGACGCCGTTGCGGCGGAAACTGACTGGTTGCATGTCGACGTCATGGACGGACACTTCGTTCCCAACATCACGATCGGTGCACCGGTGGTGAAGTCCCTACGTGCGCATACTGACGCCTTCCTTGATTGTCATCTGATGATCACCGACCCAAAAAAGTATCTCCCCGACTTTGCCAACGCGGGTGCCAGCCAATGCTCCGTGCACATAGAACTCGGAAACACTCACCAACTCATTTCCCAGTGTCGTGATCTGGGCATGAAGGTCGGCCTGGTCGCCAACCCAGACGCCCCTTTTGCCGCCTTTGCCGACTTTCTCGGCCACGTCGATACCGTCCTCATCATGACGGTGTTCCCCGGCTTCGGTGGACAATCGTTCATGCCTGAGGTACTTCCAAAGATCGAGCAGACTGCTCGCGAAATCACCACGCTGGGAACGCCGACAGTGCTCCAGGTGGACGGAGGCATCTCGGTCACCACTGCTCCATCGTGCGCCCGTGCGGGCGCCGTTGCATTCGTGGCCGGGAATGCGATCTTTGCGTCGTCGGACCCACTCGGAGCAGCGAGAAGGTTGCGTGAGTCAATCGTCTTGGCATTGACGGACGGAACGTCGTCATGAAATTGCAGGCGAAGGTTCTTACCGTGTCCGACGGTGTCCACTACGGAGTTCGAGAGGATCGGTCCGGAGCGGCCCTCGTCGAGCTACTGGCGGGGGAGGGGTGGGTCGTCGTCGACTCTCGCGTTGTTCCCGATGGAGTGGAGTCCGTTTCCGCGGCACTACGTTCGCTTTGCGAAGATTTTGAGGGGCTTGTCGTGACCACGGGCGGCACCGGGTTCGGACCGAGAGACTGGACGCCGGAGGGAACCGCGGCAGTTCTCGACCGTCTCGCACCGGGTATCGCCGAAGCGACGCGGGCAATCAATCCCAAACTCGGCCGTCTCTCCCGGGGGACGGCGGGCACGCTCGGAACAGCCGTCATTGTGAATACCCCGGGTTCACCGAAGGGATGCGTCGAGTGCCTCACGGCAGTTCTCGACATGATTCCCCACGCCCTCTCCCTCATGACCGGGGAAACCACAATCCACTAAGTCCTCACAATTCACGTTCACCGTCCGCCATAAGCTGTTCTTGTCTGGTGCTGCGCTCCTCCGGTGCGCTTCAGTGCTCGCCGGGTAAGTCTGCGGTCCATGCCCCCCGCCCGCCATAAGATCTGCGCCAATGCTCCGACTCGTTCTCCCCAAAGGTTCTCTTGAGCGAGCAACGCTGGAACTGTTCGAGCACGCGGATCTCCCCGTGCAGCGAGCATCGTCGGTGCAGTACCTCGCATCGATCGACGACCCACGAATCAGCGAAGTTCGCATTCTCCGCCCGCAAGAAATCGCCGCCTATGTGGCCGAAGGCATGTTTGATCTCGGCATTACCGGGCGGGACTGGATCGAGGAAACCGCCAGCAGTGTGGTGACCCTTGGTGAGTTGCACTACTCCAAGGCGACGGCGCGTCCGATCCGGCTCGTCGTCGCCGTGGCCAACGATTCGCCTTGGAGGTCAGGAAACGATCTCCCGTCCGGAATCCGCGTCTCCACGGAATACGTCGGTCTCAGCAAACGGTATTTCGAAGGTCTCGGAATCGATGCTCACGTTCGTCTCTCGTATGGGGCAACCGAGGCGAAAATTCCTGATATCGCCGACGTGGTCGTGGAAATTACCGAGACCGGATCGGCGCTACGAGCTGCCGGACTACGCATTATCGATACCGTACTCACGAGCTATACCGAACTCATCGCCAACGCCGAGGCGTACGCCGATCCGGTGAAGCGGCACGCCATGGAGCAGATTCACACGCTCCTGGCAGGAACCCTGGAAGCTCGCGGCAAAGTCCTGTTAAAGCTCAACGTCGATAACGCCAACTTTGACGCGGTCGTGGCCCTCGTCCCGTCAATGAAGACACCGACGGTGTCAAAGCTGTTCGGCGACTCGGGATACGCCATCGAAACGGTCGTAGCAAAACGCGGAATCAACACGCTTATTCCCGCCCTGAAGGACGCTGGCGCCACCGACATCCTTGAGCTGCCGATCGAGAAAATTATCCACTGACATGGCGTACCTTCGCTCAGTCACGTTGCGCGGGCGGGTCATCGCCTTTGATCCGGTCGTCGGCATTGGAGGCGTCGAACTCGTCGATGGCCGGATCTCCAACTTTCACGCCACCGCCATTGCCGATGGCTCTCGCCGCATAGGCATCGGCGCCAATGTCGAAGTAACGCTCAGAGCCTCAGCCAACGGAAATTGGGAGGGCAGCAACATTGCACTGCGCTCGCCGTCGTTTCCTTGCCCGGTTTGCCGAACCGCAGTTCCCGGCGAGGTTGCCGGCTACGAGATTTGCCCTTGCTGCGGTTGGGAGGACGATCCCGTCCAATCGCTCGATCCCTCCTACGCCGGAGGAGCAAATGGCTCGTCCCTCGACGAAGCACGTGCTCACTGGCTCCTTCGGGAGTAGTAACGCCCCAATACAGCCGTTGCGGCGACGCGATAAGCATGATTCGGCCGACTCCGAACCGTGCTGATCGTTCTTAGGTGTTACCTGCCCGGTCTGGGCGAGTTATGCCTCGACGCTTCCGGCGACCTGCACGAAGGCCATCCGAATTTGCGCCAACGCATCGTCGAGCGTGCCCTCGTCGACGCCGAGTCGTCCATGCAGGCCGTCAACCAATACTCCCATTGCGTCAATGGCCAAGCGAGCGTCGTCCAGGTTCGGGGGAACGACCTGCAGATGCACCGCAGCCAGCTGAAACAGGCCGATCGCATGGTTCGCCACGATGGCCGACGCCGGTACAGACAGAATTTCGCGCTGCGCTTCGGCCAGTTCGTCCTGCAACTCGGCCATATCCTCGGGCGACAGGGACACCGGCGGCGCCGGTTCAGCGGGGGCCGGTTGGGGATCGGGGGAGCGGCGCACGGGGCGCTCGCCATCGGGGGTCCAAAGGGAACTCATGGTTCCGTGTAACCTATCTGCTCACAACAGAGAAAAAGTGGGAACCGTCGGCCAACAGCGAGGCGATTCCCCACCCGGCCACAAGTTCTACTTCGGTAGAGACCGTGGGCCGAGGTTGACCAAGAGGTCCTTCACCGCAGTCCCGCATTGCCGGGTTCGTGGTGGGCGTCCGCGGTGCTTTTTCCCGCACGTCCAACCCGACCCGAGGAGTGATGCCGAATCGCTACTGCCCCATCCAATGACCCCCGCGAGCCCCGAATCAACGAGCGCATCCGTGCTCGTGAGGTTCGACTGCTCGGCCCCGAAGGCGCCCCGCTGGGGATAAAGCCGCTTCCGGAAGCCCTGCAACTTGCTCGTGAACTTGAGCTCGACCTGGTCGAAATCGCGCCGATGGCTAATCCGCCGGTCTGCAAGATTCTCGATTACCCGAAGTATTTGTATGAGCTCAAGCAGAAGGACAAAGAAGCCCGGAAGAAGTCCGTCGCTATCTCCATCAAGGAGATGAAATACCGCCCCAAAATTGGCGGCGGAGACTTCGACACCAAGACCCGCAAGGTCGCCGAGTTTTTGTCAGAGGGTCACAAGGTCAAAATCACGATCATGTTCCGTGGCCGAGAGGTCGCTCACCCGGAGTTGGGGATGAAAATCCTCAATAAGGTGGCCGAAATTATCGGACCGAACGCAAAAATGGAAGCGGTTCCCCGCCTCGATGGACGCAACATGACCATGGTGTTGGCTCCGGAAAAAAAGGTGGCGCCCCCGAAGTCAAAGGGTCCTCGCCCCGAAGGTTCCGTCAATTCCGGCGCCGAGGGATCGGCCCTGGCTGCCACCGAGCAGGAGCCAAGTGAGCCGGCAGTACTTGTCGTCACCGAATTACCTGTTCTTACCGAAATACCCGTCGTTACCGAGATACCCGTCGTTACCGAGATACCCGTCGTTACCGAATTACCTGTCGTCACTGCAGCACCCGCAGCCGAACCCGCTCCCGCCGACGCACCGTCGGAATGAACTGTTTCGGGCCGCGGATTTCTACCTGGAGACCCCAATGCCCAAGATGAAGACCAACCGCACGGCGAAGAAGCGCTTCCGCGTAACCGGCACCGGCAAGATCATGCGCGAGAAGGCGTTCGGCTATCACAAGCTCGAGCACAAGTCTTCGGTGCGTACCCGCCGTTTGGCCAAGGACTCGGTTCTGGCCAAGGGCGACGCCGCCAATGTCAAGAAGATGCTCGGCATCTGACTTTGTTCCGCTGAGCACGTTCGCTCAGCTCACGTAGCACTTTGTTCGTACCCCGGGCCACCTTTGTGGGCCCCACCAGAAGGAGTTCCCCATGGCCCGTGTCAAGGGTGGCGTTCACGCCAAGAAGCATCATAAAGCAGTACTCGAAGCGGCTAAGGGCTATCGCGGTTCGAAGAGCCGGACCTTTCGCACTGCGAACCAGCAAGTCATGCAGTCGATGCGCTACGCGTTTCGTGACCGCCGGGCCCGCAAAGGAGACATGCGCGAACTCTGGATCCAGCGCATCAATGCTGAATGCCGGGTGAACGGGATGAGCTACTCCCGTTTCATTAACGGGCTCAAGGTTGCCGGTATTGAGGTCGATCGTAAGATGCTGGCCGACCTGGCCGTCACTGACTCCGCGGCGTTCGCCTCATTGGTGAAGTCGGCGTCTGAAGCCGCTGTCTCCGTCGCCCCTTCGGCCACCTCGGCCACCTCGGCAGCGTGACGTCCAGGCTTCGGCCTGACCAGTCGCTCTTGATCGATACCCCCCCTGTATCGACAGTGACTCCGCTTCGCTTTCAGAACCCCAGAATTCAACGACTGCGGCGCCTTCTTGGGCGCCGCAGTGCGCGTTCCGACGAAGGCGTCTTCGTGATCGAAGGCCCCAAGCTGCTCCACGAAGCACTTAACGCGGCGGTGCCGATCGAGTGCATATTCGTGTCCGCTGACTCTTCCGATCTTCCTGTCGCCGAAGTGCTCGAACGGGCGTCGCGACTTGGAATCGAAATTGTCTCGGTGGAGGCAGGCGTATTCGAGCGAATCGCTGATGTTGTTGTTCCCCAGCCGGTTTGCGCGATTGTTGACCAGCGCCGGTGGGGTCTACCCGACTTGACCGACGGTCTGCTGCGCGATGGCTTCGTCGTGGTGGGAGTAGATATCCGCGATCCGGGAAATGCCGGCACACTCATTCGCTCGGCCGAGGCTTCCGGTGGTGTGGGGGTTGTCCTTTGCGCTGACTCGGTCGACGTCACCAGTCCAAAAGTCGTGCGCTCGACCGCCGGAGCGCTGTTTCATCTGCCCGTCGTGACCGACGTTTCGCTGGCGGAGACCCTCGCGTTTTTCCGAGACAACGGGGTTAGATCATGGGCCACCGCAGTTCGACCTGATCACTGCGTGGCCTATTTCGATGCCGACTTGTGCGGACCGACGGCGATGGTGTTCGGCAACGAAGCCCACGGGCTCT
>JAYVSS010000058.1:0-9336 GCA_043775075.1 Acidimicrobiia bacterium | reverse complement strand
AACGGCCTCCTCCAACGGATCAACTAAGGACCCGCCACAAGATAATTGGCGCCAAAGTTACGTCGTCGGCGCTGCAAGCGTGTCCTTGCGCCCCGTCAACAATCTCGTGGCGGGCCCTAACCCCGACCACTGACAGTTCGGTACTGCCGCAGCCCAATGATGCAAACCTCATCATGGCTGTGGCAGCGCTGCGCGCTCATCCGATCAAGGCGACGCCGAGGCCGGGCAGACTGTTCGGCACAACTCGTCCGTGCGCATACGATGCGCCGACGAACGGATCGTCGAGCAGATTCAGGTGACTATCCAAATCGACGGCGTCCACCAGCGGAGCAAGTTGCGCCCCGGCGGAGATGGCCAACGAGGACTCACCCATGCATCCGATCATCAGCTTTAATCCATGCGCCCGAGCGGTGTGAATGATCCGTAGGCCTTCACGAATTCCGCCGCATTTCATCAGTTTCAAATTCACCCCATGCACGCGATTGGCAAGGTCAGCAACGTCCGATGCCACCCGCACAGACTCATCGGCAAAGATCGGAATCGTGGTCGTGCGGTACACGAAGGGCAACTCGTCCTCGTTGCCCTGGGCAAGTGGTTGCTCCACCTCAATGACTCCGCGCTCCGCGAGCCATTCGATCATCATCTGCGCGTTTGGTACATCCCAGCCGCCGTTCGCGTCGACGCGCCACTGCGGGGAATGGCCCGAACCAAGCGCCGCTTCCTGGGCCGCAGCAAACATATCTTTGTCGGCGTCCACACCCGCGGGTTGACCGAGCTTGACCTTCAAATAGTGTGCGCGCGTACGGTTCAAAATTTCAGGAACTACTTGGCGTACAACGTCGGAAGCATTGATACCGACGGTGAGTGACGTCGGCGGAACCTTCGTCACATCCAGTCCGAGTAACCGCCACACCGGTTGGTCAAGCGAGCGCCCCCACCAGTCGTGGCAGGCCATATCGAGCGCCGCCCGCACTGCGCCTCGATTAGGCGCTCCGATCGCCAGCAACGCTGCGTCGATGGCCTCGAATTGGTCGGGAGCAAAACCCTCCAACGCCTCAGCCCAGCTCGCAAACGCCGCTTCGGCCGACTCCGCCGTGTCACCGGTGACGTCCGACGGCGCCATCTCCCCGGTACCGGAAAAGCCGTCGTGCACGACGGTGAGCACCACGTTGGTCGAACCTCGAATCGTGCCCCGGCTAATCGTCAACGGGTGACGCTTCGTGAGCTCAATGCGCCGCGAGGAAAGGATCACGGACATCGACGTTACGCCCGGCCCTACGCAAGGGCGCGAAACGACTGAAAAGGTCCGGGGGAGCCGCAGCGTGCGACACTGGCAGGTGTGCCTGGCGAAGACGAGGGCTACGACGTCATCGTGGTCGGGGCCGGAACGGCGGGGTGTGTGGTGGCCGAACGGCTCAGCCGGATGCCGTCCACCCGACTGCTCCTTCTCGACGCCGGGCCCGACGGCGCCACGAGTCCGGACCTCTTCACCGCACTCGGCACGCCCGGCCGGGTGTGGCCAAACTTGACGGCCCAACGCACCCCAACGGGCATCCGGCGGGCCTATCCCCGCGGTCGCGGCATCGGAGGCAGTGGAGCGGTCAACGGGCTCATCGCATTCGAGCCGCCGGCCACCGACTTCGACCGGTGGCGAGCGACCGGCCTCAACCTGAGGCTGTCCGGGTATCGAGCGGAAACGATCCAGCCAAACCAGTGGGGGCCGGCCGACCGACTCCTGGCGCTCACCACCCGTGCGCACGGGCTACCCCTCCTCCGACGCGCCGCCGTAGAAACTCCGGGCGTCGGGCCCGCCCCCCTCCATCTCGACGCCGACGCAAACCGGGCCTCCACCGACCAGACCCACCTCGGGCCGGCTCGAATTCGTCCGAACCTGACCGTTCTCGCTGACTCCCTCGTGCAGAGGTTGCTCATCGGTACCGACGGACGGTGCGGGGGGATCGTCACTGCCGGTCGGGCAATCGAAGCCCCGCTCACCGTCATCTGTGCCGGAGCGCTCCACTCCCCCGCCCTGCTCCTGCGTAGCGGTTTCACCCGGCCCGGCATTGGGTCCAACCTCGCCGATCACGCCGCCGTCGGTGCGACTCTTCACCTGCGCCACCCCGCCGATCCGTTCACTCCGGCCACCTGCGCCGTCGCCCATACCAACAACAACATGCAGATTCTCCCGCTTAATCGACTCGGGACTACCCCCGACCTCCGGGGCTTAGGCGCTCTCCTAATAGGCGTTCTCGCCAGCCACGGTCGAGGCCGCGTGGTCCTCGGCGACGCACCCGAGCCCATTGTTACCTTCAACCTGCTCGGCCATGCTGAAGACCGCCGGGCCATTGTCCGTGCGACCCGGCTGCTCGTCGAACTGTGTACCCGCCCCGAAGCCCGGGCCGAGACCCATTTCATTTCCTCCGATGATCTTGGCACCCCGATCGACGCTCTCGCCGGAGCGACAACGTCCCGTCTTCTCGAGTGGGCCGAGGCCAACCTGGCCGACTACGTGCACCCCACCGGTACCTGCGCGTACGGGCGGCCCGACGACCCGTTGGCGGTTGTTGGTCCCGGCGGTCTAGTTCATGGCACTCCGGGCTTAGCCGTCATCGACGCCTCCGTCTTTCCTCACCCTCCGCACGTCAACCCGTGGCTCGCCACCGTTTGCCTGGCCACAACGCTGAGCGAACAACTCGCCGCCGACGTCACACCGTAAGTTCGGCGCGTCCAAATCAATGGATCGGCGCGTCCAAATCGCCAGTAAACCGGCCGAAAACGACACAAACCCCCCCGATTTGGACGCGCCAAACCCCCGACTTGGACGCGTCGCTCCCCGAACCAGCTAAGGCTGCGGACGCCATCCGGAACCGGCCGCCCCGGCAACCGGCACCGGCAGCGAGAACTCCGGTCGATACCCGACCTCCCACAGGCATAAGCCATGGGCGGGGGCAAGGGCGGGTAGGCGCCGACGGGCCGCCAACGTTTCCAGCACACTTCCCGCGGACTGGCGGCCCCGCCCCACGTCCACCAGGAATCCGACGATCGATCGAACCATCTGCTGACAAAATGCCAACGCCTGAATCTCAAACTGCAGCACGCCGCTCCCGGTATCAACCCACTTGGTTTGTGTGACGACGCGTTCGGTCGACGCTCCCCGCACCGAAGGGTCGGCCGCCTTACAGAACGACGCAAAGTCATGCGCGCCGACGAACGCGTCGCTGGCCAGGCGCATGACCGAAAGGTCCAGGCCGTCGGGCACGTGCCAGGCCATCCCGGCGAGGAACGGGTCGCCGGCGACGGTGTTCAGCACCGAATAACGATATCGGCGCCACGAGGCCGAGAACCTCGCATCAAAAGACGAAGGAGCAACATCGGCCCCCCGCACCACGATCGACGGCGCCAACATCGCATTTAGCGAACGAACCACCCGCTGCAGATCGATCCCGGCGACCAACAACGCCGGGTCCCGCGGTACGCGGCCGAGACCCCCAGCCGGGGGAATCACATCGATGTGTATCACCTGACCCCACGCATGCACACCGGCGTCGGTACGTCCACTCAGCACCAAATGCAACCCGGAGACGCCACCCGGCTGACGCAATACCTTCGCCACGGAATCGAGCACGGCCCCACCTACGGTGCGCAGGCCCGGCTGGGGCGCTACCCCGCGAAACGATGTGCCGTCGTAGGCCACCACCAACCGAAGGCGTACCCGCCCCGGTTCGGGAGGGCGAATCCGTTCCTCCTGCGTCAAGGCCCAGGGCACATCGACCCGGACGCGCCGCGAGGCGCCCGCAGGCGCCTCGCGAAGTTCACTCACCTCAACCCGCCAGCGGGGTCAACGTGGAACAGACTGCTCAGAACTCGGACGAACTCAGACGAGCTCGATACGCGCCATGGGGGCATTGTCCCCGTGGCGCGGGCCAAGCTTCAGGATGCGGGTGTACCCCCCGTTGCGCGAGGCGTAGCGGGGGCCGATCTCGGTGAACAGTTTCGATGCCATGTCCTTGTCACGGATGAACGCAACGACCTGACGATGATTGTGCAAGTCACCCTTCTTGGCCTTGGTGATCATCCGTTCGGCGATCGGGCGCAAGGCTTTCGCCTTCGCTTCGGTCGTCACCAGATACTCGGCGGCGACCAGCGACGACACGAGGTTGGCAAGAAGGGCCTTCTGATGCGATGCGTCCGACCCGAGACGATGGCCGCGCTTTGGTGTCATAGGCATGGCAATGACCTCCCGGTGCTAGTTCTTGGTGCGCAGCGACAGGCCGCGCTCATCGAGTTTGACAATGACTTCGTCCAGAGACTTCTGACCAAAGTTGGTGATGGCCAGCAGATCGTCTTCGGTCTGCATGCACAACTCACCAATGGTGTTGACCTGAGCACGCTTCAAACAGTTGCGGGGACGCTCGGACAATTCGAGATCCTCGATCGGCATGTCGAGGTCGGGCGAGCCCGAACCCATGGCCGAAACCTCGCCCAGCGAAAGGCCCTGGGGCTCCTCGCTCATGTCGGCCACGAGGCCGAACAGCGAGCGGAGGGTATCGCCGGCCGAGGCCAACGCGTCCTTCGGGCTGATCGAACCATCGGTTTCGATGTCAAGGGTGAGTTTGTCGAAGTTGGTCGACTGCTCCACGCGGGTGGCCTCGACGTTGAACGCCACCCGGCGGACCGGGGAGAAGATCGAGTCGATCGGCACCACGCCGATGACCGAGGACTTCTTGTTGCGCTCGGCCGACACGTATCCGCGGCCGCGCTCAACGGTGAGGTCTACAGCGAGCCGTCCCTTGCCGTTAATAGTAGCGATGACCATTTCCGGGTTCATAATCTCGACACCGGTCGGCAACGGGATGTCACCAGCGGTGGCCGTAGCCGGGCCACGAACATCGAGACGAAGCTGGAAAACGTCGTCGCCCTCGACCGAGATCACGATGTCTTTGAGGTTCAAGATGATGTCGGTGACATCTTCTTTCACGCCCGGAATCGTGGCGAACTCGTGCAGGGAGTCGTCGAAGCGCACCTGGGTGATGGCGGCGCCAGGAATAGATGAAAGCAGGGTGCGGCGAAGCACCGCGCCAAGAGTGTTACCAAAGCCGGGTTCCAGCGGTGAGACGGAGAACCGCTGACGGTTCCCTTCTTCGTCACCGATGGGCTCCACCGTGGGCCGTTGAATGATGAGCATGCGTTCCTCGTTCGTGCGAATGCGGGCGTACTGCCGGGCGTCTTCCCCACCAGGTCGAGCGTCTCGAAGAGCGAGACGTCCGCCAGGCGGGGGGCTCCCGGGGTGTCCCCCGGGGGTTACTTGTTGTAGAGCTCGACGATCAGCGATTCGCGCACAGGCAAATCGATGTGTTCGCGCAGCGGAAGGTCACGAACGGTGATGGCTTTGCCTTCGCCGCCCTTCTCAAGCCAGGCCGGAATGGCCCGATCAATGGTGTCCAGGTTGTGCTGGACGACGATGAAGTCTCGGGCGCTCGGACGGAGCTCCACCACATCGCCTTTGCGCAGCTGGTAGCTCGGGATGTTGACCCGGCGACCGTTCACGTTCACATGACCGTGACGAACGAGCTGACGAGACTGTGCCCTAGACGCTCCCCAACCGGCCCGGAACGCCACGTTGTCCAGACGGACTTCGAGCATGCGCAACAGGTTTTCACCGGTGACACCAGCCTGGCGGTCGGCCTCTTCGAACATGTTGCGGAACTGCTTCTCCAAAACGCCGTAGATGCGCTTGGCCTTCTGCTTCTCCCGCAACTGGAGCATGTACTCCGATTCGCGAATACGGCCTCGGCCGTGCTCGCCCGGGGGATACGGACGCTTTTCGATCGGGCACTTCATCGAGTCGCACTTCGGACCCTTGAGGAACAATTTGGTCTTTTCCCGACGGCACAGACGGCAGACGGGTCCGGTATACCGAGCCATGACTAGACCCTCCGCCGCTTGGAAGGGCGGCAACCGTTGTGGGGGATGGGGGACACGTCTTTGATCGACGTCACTTCGAGGCCAACGTTTTGCAACGCCCGGAAGGCCGAGTCTCGACCCGAACCGGGGCCCTTGACCAGCACTTCGATGCGACGAATGCCGTGCTCCATGGCCCGGCGGGCGCAGGTCTCAGCGGCGAGCTGAGCGGCGAAGGGAGTCGACTTGCGGCTGCCCTTGAAACCCACGTTGCCCGACGACGCCCAAGCCAGCACGTTGCCTTCGGTGTCAGTGATCGAAACGATGGTGTTATTGAACGAACTCTTGATATGCGCAACGCCAGCAACGACGTTCTTGCGCTCTCTCTTGCGGGGGCGACGGCCACCCGGCTTCGGCTTAGCCATCTCTTACTTCCTCGGAGTTTTCTTCTTGCCAGCCACGGTCTTCTTCGGACCCTTACGTGTGCGCGCATTGGTGTGCGTGCGCTGGCCACGAACCGGCAGGCCGCGGCGATGCCGAATGCCTTGGTAGCAACCAATTTCCATCTTGCGCTTGATGTCTTGCGACACATCGCGACGGAGATCGCCCTCGACCTTGAGGTTTTGGTCAATGTACGCACGCAGACGGATCACTTCATCTTCGGTGAGGTTACGCACCCGAGTGTTCGGGTCGATACCGGTACCGGCGAGGATCTTTTGCGAGGTCGGTCGACCGATGCCGAAGATGTAGGTGAGGCTGATCTCAACGCGCTTTTCGCGCGGAATGTCTACGCCTGAAAGACGAGCCATGGTGATCAGCCCTGCCGTTGCTTATGGCGGGGATTGGTGCAGATAACCATCACACAGCCGTGGCGGCGGATGACTTTGCACTTTTCACAAATTGCTTTGACGCTGGGGCGGACTTTCATACGCGCCCGCGTTCAAGGAGTGTCTTGTTCACGAAAGAAATCTCTTTACTTGTAGCGATAGGTGATCCGACCTCGGGTGAGGTCGTACGGTGTCAACTCAACCTGCACTTTGTCGCCGGGCAAGATACGGATGTAATGCATCCGCATTTTGCCGGAGATGTGGGCAAGCACCTTGTGGCCGTTTTCCAGTTCGACGCGAAACATCGCGTTGGGCAGTGGTTCAACGACCACGCCTTCCAACACGATCGCATCTTCCTTTGGCTTAGGCAGAACGGCTCCTCAGGTCAGACCGCCCCTCGTTCGGGGCGAAATGGATATCGGCTCAACACAACAAGCGAACAGCGAGCTCGCACCGAAACCACACGGTGCCAAAAACTGAACAGAACTCAAGCCATGGCGCAAAGCCGACCGGCAAGAATAGCGCACCGATCGGGCGGTATTTTCCACGGGCTCGGAACCATGTGGGCGGCCGGCGGGAGGCACCACCCAGCATTAGAGATCAGCGTCGTTGATCGCAATACGGGCGTCGATGAGCGAAACACACTGATCGAAGACCACTTCCATGGGCTGCGAGCCATCGATGGTCTCAAGAAGGGCGAGGCCAGAATAGAACTCAATGAGCGGCCGGGTCTGCTGTTCGTAGGCGGAAAGTCGCATTTGGATGGCCTCCTCGCGATCGTCGTCACGCTGAATGACATCGCCGCCGCAATGGTCACACCGCCACTTCGACGCCGGAGGACTTTGTACGGAGTAGTTGTGCCCGCAGGCGCTACACACCCGGCGGCTGGCCAGTCGGCGCAGCACTAGCTCCGTGGACACCTCCAGATCGATCACCGCATCAATGGACAGCGGGTGCAGGATCTTGCCCAGCGCCGTGGCCTGGTGGGTGGTGCGAGGGAAACCATCGAGAATGAAACCGCGGCTCCGAGCGTCGCGCTCGGCCAGACGCTCGGCAACAATCCCGATCACCACCTGATCAGGCACCAGCTTGCCGTCGTCCACGAACGTCTTCGCCAGCCTGCCCATGTCCGTGCCGGCCTTCATTGCCGCTCGAAACATGTCGCCGGTGGAGATATGGGGCACCACATAATGACGCGCCAGCTGAACGCACTGCGTTCCCTTGCCGGCACCCTGTTTGCCCAGGATGACGAGGCGGCTGCCTCTACTCATCGGTGACGATCACTCAGCTCACAAAGGCCGGCTTAGCGGCCGGTGATGCCCGTCTTCTGGGGCACGAGGAAGCCCTCGTAGTTCTTCGTCATGAGCTGGCTGTCGATCTGCTTCATCGTCTCCAGCGCCACACCGACAGCAATCAGAATCGACGTCCCGGCGAAACCGAAATTACTGACATTGAACAGCACGATAAACAACGACGGCACGAGGGCGATAGCGGCAATGAACGCGGCGCCGGGCAACGTGATGCGGTCCAGGATGAACTTGAAGAAACGTTCTGTCGGAGGACCGGGCCGGATACCAGGGATGAAGCCGCCCTGTTTGCGGAGCTGATCGGCCTGCTGCACCGGATCAAAGGTGATCGCCGTGTAAAAGTACGCGAAGAAGATAATGAGCACCGTGTACAGCACAACGTGAGGAATGGTGTCGCTGCGCACCAGATTGTCCGAGATCCACGCCTGCCAGCTACTCGGCAGTACGCCCTGAAGGAGCACCGGCAGATAGAGCACCGAGCTGGCGAAGATAATCGGAACGACCCCGGCTTGATTGACCTTGAGCGGGATGAAGCTCGACTGTCCGCCAAACATGCGCCGGCCGACGACTCGCTTGGCGAACTGCACGGGGATCCGACGCTGTCCGTTGTCCACGTAGATGATGGCGACAATCATGGCCAGTACGACCACCAGGATGACGAAGAAGATGGCCCACCCCTTTTCGGCGCGGATCCGTCCACCTTCAGCGGGAAGACGGCTCACGACGTTGGTGAAGATAAGGAGCGACATCCCGTTGCCGATACCGCGCTGGCTGATCATCTCGCCGAGCCACATCACGATGGCCGTGCCCACCACGATCGCCATAACGCCGAGCGCAACACGAGGGAAGTTCCAGCGTCCGGCGGAATACAGGTCGAACGACGAACCGTCGGACGTGGCCTGGAAGATTCCGCGACCACCATTGTGGAAGATAAAGACGTAACCCACCGCTTGGATCGAGGCCAGAAACATGGTGAGATAACGCGTCCATTGGGTGATTTTCTTCTGTCCCGTGGCGCCGTCTTTCGACCATTGCTCAAGCCGAGGAATGACCACGGTCAGGAGCTGAATGATGATCGACGACGTGATGTACGGCATGATCCCGAGCACGAAGATCGAGAACTGGGTGAGCGCGCCACCCGAGAACAGGTTCAGGAATCCAAGAACACCGTTTGATCCGGCCTGCTGCCTTACCAGGCGAAGTTGCTCGATATCGATGCCCGGCACCGGAATATGGGTACCGAGACGAAACAGGGCAATGACTGCGATGGTGAAGATGATCTTCCCCCGCAGCTCCGGCAC
>JAYVSS010000057.1:0-5981 GCA_043775075.1 Acidimicrobiia bacterium | reverse complement strand
TTACCCGCGATACTGCGCAGAAGGAGGCATGAGCACGATTGCCAAACTGCTTGGGGCAACGGCTGACGTGGAGTGCGGAGTCGAGCTGCGTTCGGTGGCCGGGTTCGATTCGTCGCTGTCCCTGACGACCGAAGATGGTCGTCGATGGGAGAGCGACTCCGTGATTTTGACACCTCCAGTGCCACAATCATTGGCCCTCTGCGAGAACGGTTGGCTACCACTTCCGGAAGAGGCCGAGTCCTCATTGCTCGCGGTCACCTACACGCCCTGCTTTGCCCTGTTGGTCACCCTCGATCGACCGAGTGGTATCCCGTTTCCCGGTGGACTTCAACTCACCGCTGACGACGATGACATCTTTTCGTTCGTTGGCGACAACCTTGCGAAGGGCATCTCCGAAGTTCCGGCGGTGACCTTTCATACCAACGACGAGTTCTCCGCCGGTCATTTCGATGACGACATCGATACTCTGCGCACGTACCTTCTTGACGCCGCCCGTCACTATGTAGGTGATGCGAACGTGTTGAACGCTGAACTGAAGCGTTGGAAGTATGCACGTCCTCTTGTGGGCCATCACGGCGCATGTCTACCGGTCGAGCCAATTCCGGGCACCACGCTGGTCTTTGCCGGCGATGCCTTCGGTGCGGCAAAGATCGAGGGCGCCGCTCTGTCCGGCCTGGCGGCGGCGGAAGCCATCCTCCTTGCGCCATAACTGAAGCGCCACTGGTCGGCGCCGACCGGTGGCGCCGACCAGTGGCGAAAAACCGCAACAAAGGCAAAAAAACGCTGCGTTTTTCCGCCATGGCCGTTGGTCCACAACGGTATCGGGCGCCTGGGGCTCAGAACCGGATGGTTGCTGATTGATCGACAATCGTCACGGATGCGCCGAACGAAGTCCACCGCTCGGCTCGCCCTGGCCTTGCCGCGAGCAGTTTGACGATTTCGTCGGCGACCGCATCCGGGTCAGCGAGGACCTTGCGGGCATGGAAACGAACGACCCGAAACCCTCGAACCAGCTCGTTTTGTCGCCGATCGTCGCGGTCCCATTTCTCGTCACCGGCGTGCCCGATTGCTCCGTCGATCTCGATGAGGATTCCGCGGTGAAGGTCGGCAAAGTCAGGGAAGTATGTACGTCTCTGGCGACCGTTGTAGACGGCCACAGTCGGTTGCCGGGTGAGCGAGAGGCCGCGTTCACGCATTGCCTGAGCGATACGAGTCTCGGCGTAGCTCCCGCACGGACGCTGGTTACCGCGCCGATCCAACACCACTCGGAGCGTGCGGAGGCAGGGAAAATTTTGTACTGACGCGCGTCGTTGCAGATCGGCAAGAAGGTCAGTGTTCCATACGTCGGGTTTGCGTCGATCGTCGCCCCGCAGGGCATGTTCGACGGCGAACTCAAGCTCGTCCGGCCCGACGACCCGACCGAGATCAGCGAGCGTGCGCGCAACCGACGTCACTCGTAGACCGTTGATGATGATGACATCAGCATCGTCGACGGCCCCGCACCGAATTGCTGGTCGAGTGCGCCAACCGGAATTCGTAGGCACGCTTATATCCTCATGGAGCGGTCCAATGGTGAAGCCTTCCAAGCCGTGCAGCCGTGCAGCCGCCCGGTGGCTTATTGCACTTCCCGCTGGCGCGCGTCGGAGGTTGGCAGTGAGGCGAGCGAGCCAACGTTGTTCCGGGGTGACGTCATCAACAACGAGGTACTGGCCCGGCGCCAGCCGCTCCAGCACGCCGTCCTTGGCCTGCTGTTGAAGGGTTCGCTCGCTCACCCCGTGGAGGTGGCGCTCGGTGGTCTGGACCTGCTGGACTTTGGCTTGGCGGATTTCCGCATCAGTGTCGAAAATGCGCAGCGTTTTTCTGCCACTGCTGCGTTTTTTCGACACTGGCTCGAGGTATTGCTCGGCTGAGAGCGGGCGCGAGCCTTTGCCGGGGAGCTGCTCCAGCGGGACTATTCCAGAGCGACTAGTGCAGCGTTCACGATGGTGTCGGTGTCGAGGCCGTGAAGTTTGTAGGTGTCCACGATCGACGCTGATTGGCCGAACATGTCGACGCCCAGCGCGGTCACCGGTGCGCCGAAGATCGATCCAAGCCAGGCCATGGCGTGGGGCGATGCATCGTGCACGGTGACCATCGGCGCATGACGAGACTCGCCACCGAACAGCATGGCCAGATGATCATCAGCGCGCGTACGACTGACCGAAGACACACCGGTGCGCAACGTGCCCCGCCACGCCCGGTACAACCGATCGAGCGACGTCACATCGACCACCTGCGCGGCCACCCCTTCATCCGCCAACAGTGCCGCCGCTCGGACGACCTCAGGCATTGTTGCCCCGCTCGAAACGAGGGTGACAACGGGCGCGCCGGTGTGGGCGAGGGCGGTGGCGTCGATGAGCCGATAGCCACCCGACAGGACCTGGCGACGGAGTTCATCGTTGCCGAGCCGGGCACGAGCCGCCTCGAACGGAGCCTGATCGAGGGGGCGGGTAGTGAGGCGCAGATACATGGCTTCACCGTCGACATCACCGAGCCGATTGAGCGAGTCGCACAGCATCCAGTCGAGGGCGGTGCCATAGGCCGGTTCGGCGAAACACACACCGGGCAACTCAAGACCGATCGACGCCGTGATCGTGGACTGATGGGCGCCACCTTCATACGACAGCGTGGTCCCGGCCGGTGTCCCGGCGACGACGAAACGCGCTCCGGAATACACGGCGTAGATAAACGCATCCAGACCGCGACAGACAAACGGGTCGTACACGGTGCCGATCGGCAGCAACGGCTGACCGTTGAGGTCGGCGGAGAGACCGAGCATGCCGAGCAGTATGAACAGGTTCATCTCGCTGATACCGAGCTCGATGTGCTGACCCGTCGGCCCCTGGATCCACCGTAAAAGATCGCCGGGCCGGAGATCCTCCTGCGCTTCCGGCGAGAACACGCCGACCTTGTTGATCCATCCGCCGAGGTTCGTGGACACGGCGACGTCCGGCGCCGTGGTCACCATGCGTTCGGCCACCTCGGGCAGTCGTGCGAGGTTGACGAGAATCTTGCCGAACGTCTCCTGTGTCGATGATGGCTTCGCACCGGCGACACCGGCCAGCACTTCGGTTTCGCTGGGTACGCGCGGCCAGGCACTGTGGAGCACCTTCTGTTTCGGAGCGATCGCTGCGCTGGCTCGATCGCAGAGTGCCTGTTCGGCCGAACCCGCAGTAAAGCCATCCCACTCGTTCGCTTCGGTGAGACCGAGGGAGTCACGGAACTCTTCGACCTGCTTCTTTGTCATCAAGGCTGCGTGGTTGAGCGGATCGCCGGCCATGGGAAGACCGTTGCCCTTGATCGTGTAGGCGAAGACCACGGTCGGGCGATCGGTCACTGCATCCGCAGCACTATAGGCACTTAGTAATTCCGTCAGGTCGTGCCCACCGAGGTTTTGCAGCAACGAGGCGAGCGATTCATCGGGCACTTGATCGAGGAATCGCCGGACCTCATTCGACGCCCGACCGTAGAACGCCTCGCGCAGGGGCGCTCCCTTCAGGGCGAAGAACGATTGGTAAACCTCGTTCGGCATCTCGTCGATACAGGTCCGGAGCGAGGACCCTCCGGGACGGGAGAACGCCGCCTGAAGTATGCGCCCATACTTCGCTTCAACAACGTTCCACCCATTGTCCGCAAACATCTTCTGTAAGCGCGCGGACTTAATGCCCGGGACAACACGGTCGAGAGACTGACGGTTCAGGTCCACCACCCATGTGACATTTCCGAGGCCCTGTACGGCGGGGTCGGCGATGGCTTCCCACACGTTGCCTTCGTCCAGCTCGGCGTCGCCCATCAAGGCGATGTACCGGGGAACGCGACCTGTGGTTCCGAAGTGGGCGTCGGTGTACCGCCGCACCGTCGCCGCAAACAGGGGAGCGGCCACACCAAGACCGACGGAACCGGTGGAGAAGTCGATCGGGTCCGGATCTTTGGTTCGCGATGGGTAGGCCTGGAGGCCGCCCTTCTCCCGAAGCGTGGTGAGGTAGCGGCGGTCCAGGTGCCCGGTGAGGTAGGTGATGGCGTGGTAGGCGGGCGATGCATGGGGCTTCACGCTCACCCGGTCCCCGGGTTCCAGATGGGAAAAATACAAAGCAGTAAGTAGACTTACCATCGACGCAGTGCTTGCCTGATGGCCACCAACCTTGATGCCGTCGGCGTTGGGTCGATCATGATTGGCGTGATCGATCATGCGACACGCCAGCCACAGGACCCGCTTCTCGATGGCCATGAGGGTGGCGAGATCGGGGTGGGGACGGAGCGGAGCGATCGGGTCGTCGAGAAGGGAAGCCACACTCTCGAGAATAGTGGTGCGTTCTCTGATGTTCCCCTTCTCGGAACAGCGTTCCACCACGCGGAATGCCGGTAGCGCTGGCGTAGCCGGATCCGCCTCGCCAAACCACCTCTGCCCCTGATCGCGCCGCAGCAGCTTCGAGGCGATGGCCGGGGCCGCCGGGCGAATGGCGGTGACCCCGGGTGCAGGGAAAGATGAGGGTATGCGCCTCGGAATCTTTCTTGCCCCTGTGACTGTCTCGTCCTATGTGAAGGAGTGTCAGACAGTGGCCGATGCCGGCTTCTCCACCGTGTGGAGCTCCCAAATTTTCGGCCTGGAAACCCTGGCGGCGATCGCCGTGGCTGGAACGACGGTGAAGAACATCACGTTTGGTACTGCCGTGGTGCCGACCTATCCGCGTCATCCGATGACGATGGCGCAGCTCGCGCTCACTGCCCAGGACGCCACCGAGGGCCGTCTCGTCCTTGGTATCGGACTCTCCCATCAAGTGGTGATTGAAGGGATGTATGGGATGTCGTTTGACAAGCCTGCAATTCATATGCGCGAATACCTTTCCATCCTCGGGCCGCTTGTGCGCGATCGCCAGGTTTCGTTTACTGGAAGCGCGCTTACGTTTAAGGGTTCGGTGCAGGCCCCCGCCGTTGCCCCGTTCCCAATCCTGATTGCTGCGCTCGCACCAGCGATGCTTCGCTTGGCCGGGACGCTGGCCGACGGCACCATTCTCTGGATGACCGGGCCGCGGACCATTGGCGATCACATCATCCCGTCGATGCATGCGGCGGCCAACGAGGCGGGTCGGCCAACGCCGCAAACCGTCGTCGGTCTGCCCGTCTGTCTAACCAACGATGTCGACGCCGCCAAAGCCAAGGCGGCCAAGGATTTCGCCATCTACGGACAACTGCCCTCGTATCGCGCCGTGCTCGATCGCGAGGGCGCTGCGGGCCCGGCCGACATCGCCATTGTGGGAGACGAAGCAGCTATCGCCGCCCATATCCAACGGGTGGCTGACTCCGGTGCCACCGAGCTGTGTGCCAGCATCTTCGGAACTACCGAAGAGAAGGCCCGGACCCAACAGTTCCTCGCCACCCTGCTGTAACCGCAGGAGCAACGGGCGAGAGTGTCACACCCCCCGGCGTACGTTGGGCGCGCCGCAACCGCACGATGAACGTGCTCGGCGGTGACCGGAGCAAGTGGATGAGTCAGAACAACCGAAAGAAACAGAACGAAAAGCGGCGAGCGGAGGAGGAACGGCTCTCGGCCCGCCGTCGAGAGCGCCATGCGTCCTCGCCCGACGATCCCATCAGCGAGCCAACCTGGTCCGAGGACCGTCGGTCGCTGATCGTCGCCGAGCTCATCGTTGGCGCCGTTCAGGCGCACGTTGACGACGACCAGTTCGGGCTTGATCTCATTGTCGACCGTCTTAGCCAGCTCGGCGGTGCGAATGGCGCGGCCACACTCAGTCTGGCGGGCACACCACCATCGGACGGGGCAGTGCTCTCCATCGTTTTCGGCGAAGCGCTGTCTCGGCGATTGCAGGCCTGCTGGACCTCTGGGTGGCAGCCGGTCGATGTGGTCCGAGTGGTGGCGCGGATGGAGTCGTCGATTGTCGGCGATCTGGCGGCCCCCGGCATCGTCGACGATGCCGAGCGCC
>JAYVSS010000056.1:0-1836 GCA_043775075.1 Acidimicrobiia bacterium | reverse complement strand
GGGCAAAGGCCAGTTCGTGGGTGCGATACGCCGGGTTGACGTTGACGAGGATCACGCCAATTTTTGCTGTTGCGTACTGCACCATCGCCCACTCGGCGTAGTTCGGTGACCACATTCCCAGGCGGTCGCCGGGGGCCAGACCCTTGGCCATCAGTCCGCGGGCGAGCACGTCGACGGCATCATTGAACTCGGTGTAGGTGAACCGCAGGTTTTGATGGCACGACACCAGCGCTTCTCGGTCGCCGAATTGCGCAACGGTGCGCTCAAGGTTGGCCCCGATGGTTTCGCCGAGTAGCGGCACCGTTGAGGTCCCGCTGGAGTACGAGAGCCGAAGTGCAGACGACATAGGGACCTTTCCTGGGGTTCAGACAGTGCAGTGGTTTGTGGATCGTAACTGCCGCTGTACCCGGTTCTTGCGCCGACGGTCAAGCGGCGGCGATCGGTCCTGATGTGGAGGCCAGCAGACTGTCGATCAACGGAGCGATCCGGCTCACCGAGGCGAAGAGGGCGTCGGGCCGGTCTCGATTTGGGTCAAGTAACGCCATCAGTTCCATACCGATGAACAGCGAGGCCACGGCGTAGGTGGCGTCGGCGGGGTCAATGAGCGAGGTAATAGATGAATCGCGGAGCACACGAACGAGCGCTTCTTTGACGAGATCCATCCACGGCGTCATCGCCAGGTGGAGACCGCCACCCAGCTCGGGTGACGCGTCGGCGCCGGCCAGGAGTTGGGCCAGCACGTTGACAGAACCGGATTGCTGTTCGTGGCGGTGTATTTCTCGCGCTGCGCTGATCAGCTCAGCCGTGGTTGACACCTTGCCGAGCAGCTCGGCGTATCGGGCCGCGCGGCTTGCTCCCTCGGCTTTTGCGGCTTCAATGAGGAGGCCGTCCACAGAACCGAAATGGTAGAAAATCAGCGCCTGGTTGAACGCTCCTCGACGGGCGATAGCGCGAGCGCTCGTGGCGACGATGCCTTCCTGGTCGAGAGTGTCTATGGCGGCTTGCACAATCCGCGCCCGCGTCTCGTCGCCGCCCACCGCCGACGGGCGGCGTCCAGATCGTCGGACTGCGGGCCGCACGGCGGGCCGTACCGCCGGTTGGGGCGCCGGGATGACCGAGATCTCGTCGTTGCTCATCCTGCACCGTACCGTGGGTCGGGCGCAATGCATGGGGAGCGCTTAAAGCATCCGCTCGCAGCCCGGAACACGGACTCGGCTTCTGCCAGACTGTCGGGGCTCCGCCGGCCATGGTCGCCTTGGTTGGACCGACAACGAGCATCAGCGGGGCGCACGGGTGAATAACGAAAGCGATGGCGGGGTGGAGGGTCCCGGACCGTTGGCCCCGCCGGGCGCCGGAGAGACAACGAGGTCGCTTTCATCGCTGCTTTCGGAGGCCGGGGTGGAGTCTCTGCATCCTTTCCAGACGGTCGTGCGCAGCGAGGCGTCACAGCGGCGCGAGGCCGACGTGCTGATCGAGGCTCCGACGGGGGCGGGTAAAACGATCGCCTATGTGCTCGTCTCGCTTGACCACATTGCTGCCACGAACCCGCCCGTCGGGCCCTCGGCGGTCCTGGTCATTACCCCCACCCGAGAGCTCGCCCAGCAGGTCGATCGGGTCTTTTTACCTTTCGCCCGCGGGGTCAATCGTCGCGTCGCCCTTCTCCAGGGCGGCGTTTCCTTCGAACCGCAACTCCGAAACATCGGCCGCGGCGCTGATATCGCTGTCGGCACCCCGGGTCGGCTTCTCGACCTGCTCGATCACGGTCAACTTGATCTTGGAGGAGTGGAAGTCGTCGTTGTCGACGAAGCCGATCGGCTTGCTGACATGGGATTTCTC
>JAYVSS010000055.1:0-6417 GCA_043775075.1 Acidimicrobiia bacterium | reverse complement strand
CGCGGTGGTCGACGTAGGAATTTCGCGAACTGAAGCTGGTGTGGTCGGAGACGTTGACTTCGACGCCGTGCAAGCAGTGGCTGGTTGGATCACGCCCATGCCCGGAGGCACCGGCCCGATGACGATTGCCTGTCTCTTGGAGAACACTCTGTCGGCGGCGAAGATGCAGGGGGCGTTCCCCGGCTGACTCGGTGGAGCGGGCCCCCTATCTATTGGCCAAGACCGCGGTGGCGCCGCAACGACGCGTCGATGGAGCTGAAAATCGAATCAACCATGATGCCGATCGCCAGGATCACGATCATGAGGGCAAGGAGGCCTGGCGCGTCGGAGAGTTCGCGAGCGAATTGCAGACGGGCGCCGAGGGATGGGCGGTTGGCGATGATCACGAGGAGCTCGCCGGCCATAAGACTCCGCCAAGCAAACGCCCATCCCTGCTTGAGTCCGCTGACATAGCCAGGGAGCGCGGCGGGCAGGATCACGTGGCGGTAGAGCGAAGCCCCCCGAGCCCCAAGGACGCGTCCGGCCCGGCCGAGCAGTGGCGGCACGTGATCAATTCCGTTCAGCAAACCGTTAGCCACGGATGGCGCAGCGCCGAGGACTACAACAAACAGGATCGCTCCCTCGCTGAGCTGAAACAGCAACACGGCGAGGGGGAACCAGGCGATCGACGGCATCGTTTGGAGGCCGGTGATGAAGGAGCCAATGGCGGCGCGCAACGGACGAAAGCTTGAGGCGAGGACGCCGATCGCGCTGCCGATAGCGACGGCGAGCGAGAAGCCCGTGAGGGCCCGACGAAGCGTGACGCCGATGGCCGTCCAGAAACGTTCCTCGGACATCAGTTCGCGCAATCGGGCGAGCACCGGTCCAGGGCCGGGCAGAACGTAGTCCGGCCGCCAGTTAGTCCATACGGTGACCTGCCACACGCCGATGAACAGGATGAGGGCGAGGAGACGCGGCCAGGCGCCCGTCCACAACCGGGAAACCCGCCCTACGTGGGCTCCGGGTGTGGCCTCAAGGGCGTCCAGGCCGGAGAGCTCACGAGTCAAATGATCAGAACCGCTGCGGTGGCTGTTTGTCGGAGGCTGTCCGTCGACGGGTCGATAATCAGCGCGCATATAGTCAGAGCGCTGATCTTCGCGAAAGTCAACCGGCATGGCGACGTACCTCGGCCCGGAGATCATCGGTGATCGCCGCCGCCAGGGCGGAGACCTCGGGTGAATCGATGCGCCGCGGTCGATCAAAGGGCACAGTAAACGTTGATGCCACCCGTCCTGGACGGCTCGTGAGGACAACGACTCGGTCACCCAAGCGCACCGCCTCGCGCACGTTGTGCGTCACAAAAACCACGGCCATTCGACGGTCGAGCCAGATTTGTTCGAGCTCATCGTGGAGCAAATCGCGCGTCATGGCGTCGAGGGCGCCGAACGGTTCGTCCATCAGGAGAACGTCGGCCTCCTGGGCGAGGGCTCGAGCGAGGGCGACGCGCTGGCGCATCCCGCCGGAGAGTTCGTGGGGACGCCTATCACCCTGACCGTGTAGGTGGACCGACGCCAGTAGTTCCTCCGCGCGCATACGACGTTGCACCTTCGTCACCCCCGCAAGGCGAAGGGGGAGGGCGACGTTCTCGGCGGCCGTGAGCCACGGGAACAGTGCCGACTCCTGAAACATGAGCCCCACGCGCCCTTCGGTTTTCACGACGCCGGAACTTGGTGCCTCAAGACCGGCGAGAAGACTCAGCAACGTCGACTTCCCGCAACCCGACGCACCAACGAGGCAGACGAACTCGCCGTCGGTCACATCGAGATTAAGCGAGTCAATCGCCTGCACCGATGACGGTCCGCGCCCGAACGTCTTCGAAAGGCCGCTGACGTTTGCCGCCAGCGGACGCTCTGGGCGGTGATCGAGAGGACAGGGCTGGCGTGCTGAGGTCTCGAGCACATTGGTCTCAAGAACGGACGATTCGAGCAGCGTCATTCGCCCACCTTCGGCTTCCCGGCGGCGCTGAGGGCCTTGTTGAGGGCAGTCAGATCTTCAATGCCTTTGAGGTCAACGTTGGCGAGAAGCCCGACGTCGACGGCGTGGTCGGCGGCGGCCCTTATCGAGGCGAGTTCCGGATCGTTGGTGAAGGTGAGGTTGGTCCACGCGTTCGAAATCGTGGCCCTGCTCAGCTTGCGAGTGGTGAGCTTTTCGATGCCGTTGTTCACCAGCTCTTGCCCCTTGACCGGATTCTGTTGCAGGAAGTCGATAGCTGCCACCTGACCGGCGAGAAGCCCCTGCACGAGGTCGGGACGCTCATTGAGGAACTCGGTGCGGACGATGAGGACCGTCGCGGTGAACGACTTCTTGGGCCACAGATCACGTTCGTCCACAAGAACCTTTGCCCCTCCTTCAAGGACCAGCCGGGTGGCCCACGGCTCCGGGACCCATGCGCCATCGATGGCTCCCGAACGGAACGTGGTTAGCGTCTGGGCGTTGTCCTGGGGAATAACTGACACGTCTCCACCACCTTCGAGAGTGGATGACAGGTTCTTTGTTTTCAGCCAGTAACGGAGGGCCACGTCTTGGGTGCCGCCCAGCTGCGGCGTGGCGATCCTTTTTCCCTTGAGGTCGTTGGCGCTGCGCACGCTTGGTTTGACGACGAGGAACGCCCCACCGGCGGTCGACCCGCCGACGATGCGGATGGCCTTACCGTGGGAGCGCACAAAGGCGTTGATCGCCGGGTTGGGGCCGACGTAACTGGCATCTATCGCTCCCGACAACAGGGCCTCAACCGCAGCCGGGCCGGCGTTGAACGCCGACGTCTTGATCTTCACATCGGGGCCGAGTGCCAGGGCGAAGAAGCCCCCTTCAAGCCCGGCGATGGCAGGAGCGTGCGTCAGGTTGGGGAAGTAGCCGAGACGCAACGTTCCACTTTTGAGCTTCGTCGCGGGGACGGTTAGTGGCTTCTTTGTCGGAACGTTGGCGGCGCTGGCCGATGGCACCACCACGAACGGACCGACGGCGATCACGCCCATAATTGCCACGCCACAGCGGACCGGCCAGAGGCGGCGCGCGGTTTGGCGGATTGTCGTCGTACTGGCGGCGCGCTGCGTCATCGCTTCTCCTCGAGGTCTCGTTGACGACTCCACCGTAGCGCAAAACCCGATTAGTCCTATCGGGTTATAGGAATTGAACGACGGACTGCGAAAAGACGGTTGGAGCTACAGGGGCGCGCTACCGGCGGCGGTCGGCGGCCGCCTGCGTCAGGCGGTCGAGAATGGTGGCCATGACGACGATGGCTAACCCCACTTCGGCTCCGAGGCCCGTATTGGATCTCGTAAGCGCGCGTACGGCCTCGAACCCAAGAGCGCCCGAGCCGGTCATCCCGGCGATGACGACCATGGAGAGCACCATCATGATGACCTGGTTGAGGGCGAGCACGATCGAGGGAAGGGCGAGCGGGAGTTGCACCCCCCAGAGGATTTGGCGTTTCGACGCGCCGAAGCTGGCGGCCGCTTCAATTGGAGCGTCGGGAACCTGCTTGATGCCCAAGGCACACAGCCGAATGCCGGCGGGAATGGCGTAGAGCGACGAGGCGATAATCCCGCCCGGGACCACCGAGATGGTGAAGATCATGACAAACGGGATCGTGTAGATCAGGGAGGGAATCGTCTGCAGGGCATCAAGGACCGGGCCGACCGCCGCCTCGGCTCGCGGATGGCGGCCGAGGGAAACCCCAATGGGAAGGGCGATAAGTGCACTGATGATCGTGGCAAGGAGAACCTGTACGAGGGTCTCAATCGACAGCGCCCACATGCCGGTGAACCCAATGGCGAGCAGGCCAACCACTATCCCCAGTGCCAACTTCCACCCGCGAGCAACGTAGCCAAGGAGCGCCGCCACCCCGATAAGTACCGGCCACGCGATGGTGTTGGTGAGGATGTTTCGGGCGCGAATGAGGACGTCGCGCACGATGAAGTCGTTGAGTGGCCGGGTAACACCGCGTCCGTGATCGCGGACCCACCTGATCGCGCTGTCCAGGGGGTCAGCAAACGACGCCTTCCAGGACACCGGGAACGTGTTCCACTTGGCGATGCGTCCGACGAGCACCGCAACCACGACGGCGGCGGCCAAGCTCAAAACGATGCGGCGGTCAACCACCGATTGCTGGCGACGCTGGACGACAAAGGCGCCGGATACTCGGTCAAGCACTACGGCGACGCAGACGATCGCCAGCCCGACCACCATGCCTCGGCCGGGGGCGCGTATTTGCAGGGTTTCCAGCACTTCCTGGCCGAGCCCGCCAGCTCCAACGAGGGCGGCGATGACCACAATGCCGAGCGCCATCATGATGGTCTGATTCACCCCGGCGGCAATCGACGGCAACGCCTGGGGTAGTTGGACCTTACGTAGTAGCTGGCGTTTGGTTGAGCCAAACATACGTCCGGCCTCGACCGTGTCCGTCGGTACCTGGGCGATACCAAGCGTGGTTAGTCGAACTGCGGGAGGGAGGGCAAAGATCACGGTAGCGACTGCAGCAGGAACGGCACCGATTCCAAAGAACAGCGTGGCCGGGATCAGGTACACCGTGGACGGAACCGTCTGCATGGCGTCGAGGAGCGGCCGCAAAACCCGGTTGACCCGGGGAGAAACGGCCGCCCAGACCCCCAGCGGTACGCCGATCACCAGCGAGACGGCAACCGACACCACGACGAGCGCCACGGTCTGCATCGTCTGGGGCCACAGTCCGACGGCTCCGGGATAACAGGCGGCCACGCCGACGACGATCGAAGTCCGCCACCGGCCGCGCCACACGAGTAGCGCGGCGGCGACGAGTGGAATGGCGTACCACGGCAGCGCCGTGAGCTGTGCGGCCAGTCCTTGTAACGCCCACTTCAAGCTTTTTGAAATCGGCGTGAAGAACCAGGTGAAGAGCGGATGGGTGAGCTGATGGGCCCGGACCCAGGCCTGAAAGCTGTTGACGGGTTTGTTGAGCTGCCAATTCCAGGTCTCAGGAAACCGGCGGGCGGCGTCGCGTCCAGACGACACCAGCGCCACCTGGGTTGCGACGACTCCAACAGCAGGCGCGCCTAACAAAGACCTACGGGAGAGACGCGCTCGCGGCTGTTGCACCGTTGGACTGATCGATGTCGTCGCCGTCATGAGCTCATGCGCTGATGACCGCAGGGTCGGCCGAGAGAACCATGCTTACCTGCTGGGCGGTGATCGTGCCGAGCACAGTGTTTCCTGGCCCCACCACCTGCAACGGGGAAGGGTCGGCCAGGAACCGGGGAATGAGTGATTCGACCAGATCATCGGGCCCCACTCTGCTCGGCCCGACCACCCCGGCAGAGCCCGGCGTCATAATCGTACGCGCGCGTAGGACCTTGGCGCGTGGGACGTCTCTGGTGAACGCCCGCACGTAGTCCGTGGCCTGGTGGGCCACAACTTGTTCGGGGGTTCCGACCTGTTCGAACACACCGTCTTTCATCACCGCGATGCGATCACCAAGACGAAGGGCCTCCGCGAAATCGTGGGTGATGAAGACGATCGTGCGGCGAAGCTCTCGCTGTAACCGGAGCAGCTCGTCCTGCATATCGCGTCGGATGAGCGGATCGAGGGCAGAGAAAGGTTCATCAAAGAACAGTATTTCTGGGTTCAGGGCCAAGGCGCGAGCGAGTCCGACGCGCTGCTGCATGCCGCCGGAGAGTTGATCGGGGAAGTGATCGGCCCAGCCGCGGAGACCGACGAGTTCGAGGACGTCGCCCGCCCGTTGACGGCGCTCACGTTTGCCGATGCCCTGCACTTCGAGGCCGTAGGCAATGTTGTCGATGACCCGCCGGTGCGGGAACAGACCGAAGTGTTGGAACACCATGGCCATTTTCGTTCGACGCAGCGACAGAAGGGTCGCTGGATCAATGCCAACGAGGCTCTTGCCGTCGATCTCAATATCCCCTGACGTCACATCGTGGAGAGCGGACAGACATCGAATGAGCGTCGATTTCCCGCTGCCGGACAATCCCATGACGACGAATGTCTCGCCCTTCGCCACGGAGAACGACACGTCTCGCACTCCGATGGTGCTCCCCGTCCGCTGCTGAATCTCTGAACGGTCGGCACCGCTTCGAGCCAGATCTAGGGCGGTGGCGCTGGCCCCTGCTCCAAAGACTTTCCACACCGAATTTACTTCGATCATCGACCATCCCCCGAAGCTGATCCTACGAGGATTGACGACCATCCCGCCGGGCCGATCCAACGAGAATTGTGTCCCACCATGCAGACCGGGTCCACGATGTGGAACACTTTGGCTCTTGATATGGCCAACTCCGGCCTTTCCAGGGGGTCCCCACTTGCGTCGTTCCCGTTCCCTTCTCGTCGGTCTGGCCGCCGTTTCGATGCTTGGCGTCAGCGCCTGCTCCTCGGACAAGGCCAAAGCCA
>JAYVSS010000054.1:0-3075 GCA_043775075.1 Acidimicrobiia bacterium | reverse complement strand
ATGATCGTTGTGGTGCCACCCCACGCTGCGGCGCGCGAGCCGGTCTCGAACGTGTCGGCGGCGGTCGTGCCGCCGAACGGCATCTCCATATGGGTGTGTACGTCGACACCGCCGGGGATCACGTACTTGCTGCCCGCATCAATGATCCGAGCGCCGCTGGCCAGGGCCGCCACATCGTCGGACGAACCCGGTTCGAGCAACGCGGCGATGCGTTCGCCGTCGACCACCACGGTCATCGGGTGAGTGCCGGTCGAAGTGACGACGGTGCCGTTGGCGATAACGGTGCGAGACATTTGCGTGCTCCCTAATTCGGACGGTGTTACGAAGCCAATCACCGTCGGACTCGGACTAGCGAGTTTGTTACTGATACAAACTAGAGATGGAACCTTCCGCCGCTGAGCAGGCGTGTCTCAACCTGCTCGTGGCCGGCGTGCAGACGCAGACCGGGGGCCGATCCTCTCGTGGTATTGCGTCGGCGGTCAGCCGCCTGGTACGCGACGGCGACCTCGCTCCCGGCGCCCGCCTCCCCACTGTGCGGGCTCTCGCCGACCGGCTCGGCACCTCCCCGACGACGGTCAGTGAGGCGTGGCACACCCTGGCCCGCTCCGGTCTCATCGATCCGAAGGGACGCCTTGGCACGTTCGTACGCGATGAGCGGAGGCCGGTGGGTTCGCGCCGCTATCGCACGGTGACGCAGCGTCCTTCACAATTCCGGCTCGACCTCTCGACCGGTGTGCCCGACCCTGACCTGTTGCCAGACCTGCGTCGTGCTGTTGAACGAGTGAGTCGCCGCAGTCTCACCAGCAGCTATCTCGACGAGCCGCTCCTTCCCGCTCTCGACGAAACGTTGCGTCAGTCGTGGGCCTTCGTACCCGAAGCGCTCACCGTGGTCGATGGGGCGATGGATGCTCTTGACCGCGTGCTCTCTTCCATCGTGCGGATGGGCGACCGCGTGATCGTGGAGGATCCCTCGTTCCCACCGGTTCTCGATCTGCTTGATCAGTTGGGTGTGCAGTCGGTCGGCGTGGGGGTCGACGATGAGGGCATCGTGCCGTCGTCGCTGGCCGCTGCTTTGCGACTCGGACCGGTGGCGATGGTGACGCAGCCCCGGGCGCAAAATCCGCTCGGCGTCTCAACCTCCTCCGGCCGGGCGGCGGAGTTAGCAATGCTGTTGGCCACCACCAACGTTGTCGTCATCGAGGACGATCACGCCGGCGATATCGCCGTTGCCCCGATCGCCAGCATCGGTACCCATTTGCCGGACCGAACCGTATTGGTACGTAGCTTTTCCAAGTCGCATGGACCTGACCTTCGGCTGGCGGCAATCGGCGGAAGCGCGGCGGTGATTACCCCGTTGGTCGAACGCCGCCTGCTTGGTCCAGGCTGGTCGAGCCGACTGCTTCAGGCGGTGCTGCTGGAGATGTTGCGGGACTCGGTCAATGTGGCGGCCGTGCGGGAGGCCCGAGATGAGTACGCCCGAAGACGCTCGGCCATGGTCAGTGCGCTTAACAATCGAGGCGTTAAGACCCACGGCACCGACGGGATCAACCTCTGGGTCGACGTGGCCGACGAGAAGGCCGCAGCACTGTCGTTGCTCGTTGACGGAGTTGGGGCGGCGCCCGGTTCCGCCTTCACGCTGGGCTCGCCCACGCAACATCACCTCCGATTCACCGTTGGTTTGATAAGCGAGCATATTGATCCGCTGGCAGACGCGATCGCCCGCGCGGCGGGCGAGGCCGCAGCCGCGAACCGCAGAAGGTGAGACAGACCGCTATCGGCGTTCGAGGGCGTAGAGCCGGTGGGGAGAGTCCTTCGGAAGGTGAAGACCGGCACCGACCTCGATGGTACGTGTGCGTAGTTTCTGCCGGTACCATCGAGCGGGCCGCCAGTGGGCGTCAAGATCGCTCGCACCAGCATCGATCGTCCCCTCGTCGAGATCATCCTGGGTGGGGATCTCCAGCAGCATCAGTCCCCGCGTCGCACCAACAAGATGATCGAGAGCAGCGACGCACGAGCGATCGTCGAGATAGTGCAGGGTGCCCTGACACACAACGAGGTCATACCGAAGAGTTGGTTTCCACGTGGCTATGTCGTGGAGCTCGTGCCCATAGTTGTCGGCGGCGTAGGCACTGACATCAACGCCGGTGTACCGGACTGTCCGGTGAGCGGCACCGAGGTGACGGCCCCACCATCCCGGCCCGGCGCCCACATCGAGCACCGATCGGATCGGGATATCCCACCATTTCGCCAGAGCGAGAGTGGCATCGGCAAGATGTCCTATGCGTGCAGATGTTTGAACCGGACGACGGCCGTACCAACGGCGGTAGTACGCGCGATCGAAACGCTCAGGCACAATGTCCTCAGTCAACGCAGATCAGGCCCGCCCGCACGGACACCACACGCGCCGCCGTGGCTCCCGACGGGGTATCCATCGAGCCGCTCAGTTGGCTTTTCCCCGTCCCAACCGACCAGACCGGACCTTCGATCTCCGAGTCCATGAACTTCACGTTGGCGCTCCACGCCATCATTTCATTCGCGCTTCGGCCAAGCGCCGGTTGGCCATCGTTGAAGACGAATCGTTCGGCCGGCGCGATCGGGTCAGGATCATCGAACACGTTGTAACTACTGAGGTGTTCACCCGCCGCCTTAACGTACGACGTCTGTCCGTCGGCAAAAGCTAGAGCAACCCGACCCCAGCTCACGTAACGACTCCTCGTTCCCATTCCTTCGCACGGCGATTGTTGCTCTGCCCAGTCCGTGTCCTCCGTCGGTTTACCAAAGATCTTCGTCATGCCATCGATGACTCCCTGCGCCTTCATGCCCAGTGCGAACGGACCGATTCCGTCTGCGGTCATCACCAACGGGCCGGCAATATCCTCGGGTTTCAGCGGTAGAACCTCGACCAGCCTGTCGGTCCCAACTACCGCGGTAACGGTCGACACGGTATCGGTGGATGGTGCTTGGGTGTCAGGAACAACCACGGTGTCCGCCGGCGCCACGGTGGATTTTTCAGCGGGCACCGTGGCTTCAGAAACATCAGTTGGTTTCGACGAGTCACTTCCACAGGCACTCAGT
>JAYVSS010000053.1:0-15021 GCA_043775075.1 Acidimicrobiia bacterium | reverse complement strand
AAGCCACGAACGTTGCTCTACGTGCTGATGACGGCGCTTGGTCTCAGCGCGATTATTCCCCAGCTCATCGGCGCCGGGGACGTGTGGAGCAAGCTGCGGTCGGCCGATCTCTGGTGGGTCACGGCGGCCCTCGGATTGTCGTTTCTCACGTACATCGGCGCGGCAATCGCGCTTGAGGGTTCGATTCCCGATCGTCTGCCGTTTGGACCGAACGTCGGGGTCCAGTTCGCCACGTCGTTCGCCGGCGTCGCCGCTCCCGGTGGCGCGCTCGCCCTGACCGCCCGGTTCTTGCAGCGTCGGGGCGTTGACCCCGCCCTGGCCTTGGCCGGCGTGGGGGTGGACACCCTGGCCGGCGTGGTTGTCCATTTCAGTCTTCTCGGTGTGTTCATCGCCCAGGCTGGCACCTCGGGTTTGGCGGCATTCAGTTTTCCCGCTACTGCCACGTTGTGGCTCATCCTCGGCGCGGTGGCTGTTCTCATTGCTCTGCTTATGGCCATTCGCCGCAGTCGGGCGCTCCTTGTCGCCCGGGTCGTCCCGGCGTTGCGTCGAGCCGGGCATGGGATGGCCGAGACGGCGCGTCATCCGTTTAACCTGATCGAACTCTTCGGTGGTTCAGCGGTCATCACGATGGGCTATCTTCTCGCCCTTGAGGTCTCGGTCTTGGCCTTCGGTCACGGGCCCTCGTTTACTTCGGTGGCGTTGGTGTATCTCGTGGGCTCCGTTCTCTCATCGGCGGCACCAACTCCCGGGGGCATCGGTGCGGTGGAGGCCGCCCTCATCACCGGTCTTACGGCCACCGGCATGGCCAGCGACGCAGCATTCAGCGCCGTTACATTGTTCCGTATCGCCACATTCTGGCTTCCGATCCTTCCCGGGTGGCTCGCCTTCACCGTGCTGCAACGATCCGGAAATTTATAGGTGAACGTACGATGACCTACGCGCCGATTATTGGCACGCTCGCTTACCTTCTTGACCGAACCAACCGCACTGACCCTGCGGTGCTTCTCGTTCATCGCATCGCCCGGGCGGCGGATGAGCACTTGGGGAAGTGGAACGGACTCGGCGGCAAGCTCGAGCCAAAGGAAGATGTGGCGGCGGGAATGCGACGCGAGCTTCGTGAAGAGGCGTCGATCGAGGTCACCGCGATGGCCCTTCGGGGCACGGTCAACTGGCCCGGCTTCGGGCCGAGCGGGGAAGACTGGCTGGGCTTCGTGTTCCTCGTGACGGGCTGGGAAGGCACGCCCCCGACGACCAACGTGGAGGGGAACCTGGTGTGGATTCCGCTGCATCGCCTGCTGCAGGCGTGCGATGGAGACGATGACGTGCGCCATGGTGCTGACCTCCCCATGTGGGAAGGCGACCGCCACTTTTTACCGCTGGTCTTTGATGATGACCCATTGGCGTTTCATGGCGTGATGCCGTACACGGGCGGTCGACCCGAGAGCTGGACGTTCGAACGGTGGTGACGCCGATCAGCCGTCCGATTGGACTCGTCGCCATTGGTCTCGCCACTGCGCTGTTGTGTCGGGGTTCAGCCGTTGCCGAGGGCGAGGTGGCCGCCGTTGGTGTGGTCCGCTCGAGATTCGTGTCCATACGCGCGCATAGCTCCTATCGCGCCTGGACGAACCTCGATGAAAGCATTGCGTTGCAACAGGCGCGAACTGGAGTCGTAGGTCCACTTACGGGTCAGGTCGTCGCTATGAAGGACAGTATCGATCTTGATTGGCTGAAGACGAGCGCTGGAGCTCTGGCGCTTAAAGACCGTCTGCCTCTCCGTAACGCCACGGTGGTCGACCGTCTTTTGGCGGCGGGTGCGATCATCCCCGGGCACACGAATATGGACACCTGGGCGCGCGGGGTGCGCACCGTAAGTGAAACCCATGGAGCCACGGCCAACGCCCGCAATCCTCGGCTGGGGCCGATGGGGTCCAGCGGCGGAACCGCCGTGGCGGTGGCTCTCGGCGATGCCGACGTTGGCCTCGGCACGGACACCTGCGGCTCGATTCGCTATCCGACAGCCGCCAATCTTCTCTATGGGCTGCGGCCCACGCCCGGGGTTGTCAGCCGCAGCGGGATCGTCCCGCTCAGCCCGACGCAGGATGTGGTTGGTCCCATAGGCCCAACCGTGGCGTCGCTCGCGGTCGTCCTCGATGTGATCTCAGGGCATGATTCTCGTGATCCCCTCACCTCTGTCGCCCCGATTCGCGAACGTACGTATACAGATGTTCTCGCTGAGGCGTCTTCGGGTGCGCTGCCGTTGAGGATGTGGCGGATCGGGGTGGTGAAGTCGCTGGGGCCCTATCGACGCGACAGCAGCGGGCAAACCATGCTCGACCGGGTGCGGGAGTCGGGCGCCACATTGGTCGACGTCTCTCTTCCTCCGCTTCCGGTAGCGAGTGTCGTAGACATCGAGTCGAAAGCCACTCGACCGTTGGTCGTGGCGGGCGCCGACGAGCGTGCGTGGCTCACCGCTGAGGTGAACGGGAGCGCGACCGGGCGCACGGCGGAATATCAGCGCCTAATGGCGGCGCGTTCGGTCGTGAAGACGCGGCTTGTCGACCTGATGGATACCAACAGACTCGATGCGTTGGTGTACCCGACCACGCCCTTTCTACCGACCGGGCGTGGAGCGCCCCAGCCGAGTGGGAACTGTCATCTCGCCGCCACCAGTGGCCTTCCAGCGCTCGCCGTTCCTCACGGTCTTGATCCTGACAACATCCCCGTGCCCGGAGTGGATCTTCTCGGCCGGCCCTTTCAGGAGGACACATTGCTCGCTCTCGCTCAGCGTTTGGAGCGCGCCGTTCGGAGATGACTCCCGTCGCGTGATTTGGCCTTTACCGCCGGCGCGAGTCAACAAGGCGTGAGGCGGCGTCGATTGCTGCGTGGGCATCGACGTGGGTGGCAAACACCGCGCGAACGATGTCGTTCTCGCATCGATACGAGAGCGCATGGGTTTGACGGTCCTCAACCAGGGTGGCGATCCACAGAGGGCCGTGTTCATGCTCCGTGAACCGTTCGACGAACCGTGCTCCACCGGCGTGCAGCTCGCTCCATCCATCGGCCTCGGAGAGAGCGGCGTCCGCGGTCGACCGGAATCGAGAGGCAATAGTCTGCGCGCAGAGTACTTCGATCAGCGGGCCGTGATCGCCGACGGTAAACCATTGCTTGAGGGACCCGGCGACGAAACCCCGGGTGACGAGACGGCTGCGTTCCGCTGATGGGTCGCGATGGAGGAGGGCGGCATCGATCAGATCGAGGGTGACAACTTCGACGGATGTGACCGGCCAGGGGAGGGCGTCGTCGGCAGGGAGAAAGCGGCGGAGTGCTGTCCCGTTGGTGGAGGATGCCAGCTCACTCGCCATCAGTTGCTCCGGGCGCTGGAGAACAAAACAAGCAACGACGCGCTGGCGACGACGACCAGGCAAAGGATCCGAACGGTTGCTTCGAGCTCATCGACGCGAGCCGACCGCCGCGCCATCTCGTCGCCGGTTCTAGGCCCCACAGTCGCCATGGTCATCGTAAGTGCACGTGCTAGTGCAAATATGGCTGACCCAACGACCGCGCTCTTCCACCCGGTGAGAACAACGATGACGAAACCGGCCCACCAGGTCCACGTCGTGAGGATCGTCGCCGGACCAAACCCCATACGAAGGCCGTAACGCGGGGCGGCACGCCATGGCCCATGTTCGTGGCCCCATGAGCGCGGCACCTGACGTAACACCGACCACGGTCGGGCGAGCCGCACGCGCCGGCGCCACAGAACGTCCAGTACGACCGCGGCAAGACCAAGTAGCCCGGCGATCTTCGGTGAAAGTCGGACAGGTCCGAGGCCCGTTACCAGCGCGGCAAGACCGGCGGCGGGGATGGCCGCTCCAACGAACGCAAAAGCGGCGAAGAGGAGCGTGAACCTGGGGAGGAGAGACCGCCGCACGGACGGTCCCACGGTCTCAGCGACCGAGCGGCCTCACGGTGACCACAGCGAGAGCAATCCAGCGACCGCCAACATCACCGCCGCCAGACTCGTCATTGCTCCTACTTCTTGCTCCGGGTTGTCGGTGTGGCGGGGGCAATCGAGGGTTCCGGTACCGGAGGGGCAACTGTTGTCGTGGTGGGCGAGCCCGGCGCCGTGCGCGGCGGCGCGGTTTCGGGCACGGCGAAGCCGATCGGTCGCTTGTGCCGAGCACGAGGAACATTGCCGGGCACGATGGTGGAAGGCAATGTTCCGGTGACCCGCACCATCCCGATCGGCCGTTCCTCCAGGGGCTGGGCAAACACCGGAATGCCCACGCCATCGTCGTCGCCCCGGAGGAACTGGCGGTCGAATCCGTTGAGCGCGCCCTGCAACTCCAACAGCGCAGGATCGGGAAGTGACCCGGGGATGCCCAGCACACACTCGGCCACGGCGAAACGGGCCCGACGCATCTGCAGCCAATCGCCGAGCTCTGGCGAGATGGCACCATCGGAATGCACAATCAACGGGCCACCCACCGGCACGTATCCCGCTCCTATGCGCGCTGATGAAGCAGGGACGAAAGCCAGGCCATACTTCTCCGGAGTGGTTCCCGACGCTGCGGCCGCCGCGGCCGAGAGATCGAAGAGTCGATCGGCGAGGGCGAGAGACAAAACGCGGGGATCGCTGCCCTTCACCGCAATGGAGTTCGCCACCGACGCTGCGGCGCTGACCACCGGGTCACCCACGAGCAACGTCGATCCCGCTCTGCCGCTCTGCGCCCTGAACGCGTTGATCGCATCGACGCCAACGAGTACCGGGATGTTGCGGGCCGATGCGTACGAACTGGCGGCGGCGGCAAGGTCCAGGCTGAGTGCGTCTGCCCCGATGCACACGGCGTCGAAACTCTCGCGGCCGTCGGTCTGGCGAAGGGCGATATCGACTGACGCCACGGCGATATCGGTTGATGATCCAATCAGTTGTACGTCGCCGATGATGGCGCTCAGAGCTCCGATCACTTCCCCCGAAAGTCCGACGGCAACGACCACGGCGCGCTGCGTTGCAAGACGACTGAGTTCGCTCTTCAGTCCCGGGCGGACGGCTCGCGGATCAGTGAGCACGAGGGGGACGCCGAGGCGGTTGGCCAAGGGTCCGGCCACTGCTGCGGCCAACGGCTCGCCGGCGGCGATGACAATCTGTGGGGTGTTTCCGGCGGCGCGAGTGGCGAGCCGCGCGAGCGACACATCAATGGCGTCCGTGGCGAATGTTCGCTCCAACGAGACGCGCTGCAAACGCGGATCTTCGAGACAGCTTTCGACCATGCAGTACACATTGTGCCCATCAGGGCAATAACCGTGAACGTTTGGATGGTTGCGTTTGCAACAGTCGCAGATCTTCTTGAGTCCGCCGTTGGTGCAGCACCCGGGGCTGGCATACCAGCACCATCCCCAGACCACGTCGTCGCCGACGCAGTCATACGTGGGGCATCGGGGCGACACGCCGGACTGGCCACATGCTCGCGCCTCCGCTCTCGTCGCGAAGACCGATGCCAACGTGGCGCCCCCGGCAGTCATTACGGCTACCTTGCCGGTGGTGGCGAGGAAGCTCCGCCGAGTTGACCGGGCGGCCAACCAGCGAGACGCACCCTCGACCGCCCGATCAATGGTGCTCATCGGGCCGCCCCACCGCTCGCCGAAACCGTGGTTGAGAGCTGGGACTCGCGTACTAACTCTTCGATTTGCTCAAGCGAGTTGGCGACCCCCCGGCCGCGGACAACACCCACTCCATCGACGGTGACGACGTAGGGAGTGGAGCGGACCGACATCGCGGCAAAGACCGCAGCATCGTCATCTAGATCAACCGTACGTATACGTAATTCTCGGTATTGGCGGCGGAACACATCGAGGGCTGGCTTCAATTCCTGGCACAGCGTGCAGGTGCGCGAGGTGAAGAGCAATACGGTAAGCGCGCTTTGCGACCACTCGATCCCGACGGTCGGAGCCGCAGTATCTAGATCAGGTCCTTCCCCGGCGAAGTGCGTGCCCATGGGCGCAATACGCTGATGCAGAACACCGATCTGTCGGAGCAGGGCCACGACGGCAATTGTCAGTACGCTTACGACAAGCCACAACGCCACAAACGCCGCCAACCACGGACCGTGCATGTTCAGGCCTCCCTGCGGGCGGTGGGGAACATCGCCCCCGTGGTTCGTCGAACATCGAGGAGTGCTCCGACCAGGAGACTCACGGCGACGATACCGGCACCGAGGAGAAGCGTGGGGACAACAGCGCCTGCGGGAGTATCGGCGAGTGGCGCACTGGACCCGGCCACGGAGGCGAGGCTGAGCAAACCGATGTTGCGAACAACAGTGGTGATCGTCACCGGCGCGCTCGACGCGGCCCCGAAGCAGCCGCAGGAAGCGGTTCGTCCGGCCCGTACGACTCGCACCAACAACACGGTGAATGCGCTGAGCATCACGATCGCCAGCGCGCTTCCGGTGCGCGGCGCAAGAACAAGGGCCACGACCAGGAAGAGTTCCGCCGGAACAAGAAATGGTGCGACCCAACGCGGAGCGCCGAGTTCGAGTGTTACCTGGGCGACGCCGCCCGGTGATCGCCACTTCGAGACGGCGGCGAGGAGAAAGACCGCCACCAGGACCGTGAGCGATGCTGAAGAAACCGTCGTCATGCGGCGGATTCAGGCAGTGAGTGATAGGGCCTGCTTGGGACACATACGGACGGCAAGTTCGACTGCGGTCCGACGGCCTTCGCTTGGCGATTCCTCGAGCACGACGAGTTCATCATCGTCACTGATCTCGAATACGTCGGGCGCATACCCGACGCACAATCCATTGCTTTCACATTTGAGGCGATCGACGACAACGTGCACCCAGTCATTCTGGCCGAGATTCGGCCGTAGGTGGCGTTGGGTTGTGTCTGCAACATCCACCTTCCCTAACGTGGGCCCCAATGAACTTCCAGGACGTCCTCACCGTTGATCAAATCAACCTGTCTGATCTTGAGTTTTGGGCCCGGCCGCTGGCCGAGCGGGAGGGTGCGTTCCATCGGCTGCGTACTGAACAGCCGCTTCCGTTTTATGCCGAGCCGGAAATCCAGAGTGAGTTGATTCCTGTTGGCCCGGGATACTTCGCCGTCACGAAATACGACGACATCGTCGAGATCTCGAAGAATGCCGAGCAGTTCTGCTCGGGTAAGGGAGCCACGTCGATTACCGATCTCCCCGATTTCATGAACGACTTCTTCGGCTCCATGATCAACATGGACGATCCGCGCCATGCCCGTCTGCGCAGGATCGTGTCGGCGGCCTTCACTCCGCGGATGCTCAAATCGATTGAGGACCAGGTGGCCATCGCCGCTCGTGAAATCGTCGACGAAGTGATCGCCAAGGGCGGCGGAGACTTTGTGACCGACGTGGCGGCCCGCCTCCCGCTGAAAGTTATCTGCGACATGATGGGCATCCCGGAGGCCGAATACGACACGGTGTTCTCGCGCTCCAACATTATTCTCGGCGCCGCCGACGAGGAGTATGTGGCGCAGGGCGATCCCGATTATGTGATCAATGCTCTCGTGACCGCGGGTGGCGACCTGCACAAACTCGTGTCCGATCTCGGCGCCGCCCGCCGGGAGAATCCGACCAATGACCTCACCAGCGCGCTGGTGAACACTGAAGTCGACGGTGAGCGGTTGACCGATCAGGAACTCGGCTCGTTCTTCATCCTCCTCGTGGTCGCCGGCAACGAAACCACTCGCAATGCCATTGCCCACGGCCTGAACTTCTTCACCGAGAACCCCGATCAGAAGGCCTTGGTGATGGCCGATCTTGACGCTCGGATGCCGGGCGCAGTGGAGGAAATTGTGCGTATGGCCGCCCCCGTGGTGTGGATGCGCCGGACTGCCACCCATGCCGGAACGCTGCGTGGCGTGGCCTACGAAGAGGGCGCCAAGTTCATCCTGTACTACTGGTCGGCGAACAGGGACGAAGACGTGTTCACCGACCCGTACACGTTCGATGTCACCCGCGCCCCGAACGCCCATCTTGGCTTTGGTGGCCCCGGGCCCCATTTTTGCCTGGGGGCCCACCTGGCTCGACGCGAAATCGGCGTGATGTGGAAAGAACTGTTCACCCGGGTGCCGAACATCCGGGCCACGGCGGCCCCGGACCGACTGCTGTCGTCGTTCATCAACGGCATCAAGCACCTGCCGTTCGAGGTGTAGTGCTCAGAGCGGTCCACGAGGCCACAGGATCGGCGACGTCAGCTCTATGCGACGGGGCGGGCGGGATGCTCGCCAAGCATAACAAGAAGTTGCTTAGCATCCACCTGATCGCCGACCGCGCACCGGACTTCAAGGATTACACCTGCCGCTGACGCCTGGATTTTGTGCTCCATCTTCATCGCTTCCATGACGACCAACGTTTCGCCGGCGGCCACTGCCTGACCGACAGTGACGGGCACGGCCACAATGCGGCCGGGCACGGGGGCAATCGGTCCGCCGGACGCGGCGGGAATTTTCGTCGGCGGAAAGCGGGGAAGTTTCGTCCATGCGGTCTGTCCGGCGGGCGAGTTACACCACGAGCGCTCGCCGATACTATGTACACGTATGGTCACGGTCAGGCCGTCTATTTCGACGGTGATGCGGTCGATGGCTTCGTCGACCGTCGTGCACGCCAGCACTCGCGTTGGCCACGCTCGGCCGTCTGAATACACCGTCGCCTGTGTATCTGATTGCCATGCGTACGTAACATCGTGACGGTCGCGTGTGCTGGCGCTGGCCTCGAAGGCAATGCTCTGCGCTTGTTGTCCCATATTGCGCCACCCCGACCTGGCGAACGACCACAGCATGTCTGTACGACGCGACCGGATCGATCGAACGAGAGTCATCGCTATGAGGTGGCCCTGTTGGTCCGCTTCTGAAAGCGACGACCCCGGCCGGGGGAAGTGATCCTCAACGAAGCGGGTGGTGGTTGCTCCGGCCAGAAAGTCCGGGTCGCGCAACACGTCCACGAGGTAATCACGATTGACCGTGACCCCATGAATGGCCATGCCGGCGAGAGCGCGACGCAGACGGGCGGCGGCTTCACTGCGAGTGGGCGCATGGCCGATGACCTTGGCCAGCATGGGATCAAAGAACGTGGTGACCTCGGAGCCAGTCTCGACCCCGTGTTCGAAGCGCACGTCCGCCACCATGTCTGACAGTTCATACGTGTACAGATGACCAAAAGTGGGAAGGAAGTCTTCGGACGGAGCTTCGGCATACAGGCGGACCTCGATGGCGTGACCGTTCGTGGTTACGTCTTCTTGTCGAACCGGCAGGGGGAGGCCGTTGGCCACATCGATTTGCCACCGCACGAGGTCGAACCCCGTCACGCACTCCGTCACGGGATGTTCCACCTGCAGCCGGGTGTTCATTTCGAGAAAGTAGAACTCGGGCATTCCGGATGCGTCGTCGTAGAGGAACTCCACGGTTCCGGCACCTACATAGCCAATGGCCCGGGCCAGGCCGACGCTCGCCTTGGCCATCGTCTCGCGCATGACGGCGCCGAGTACTGGTGAGGGGGCTTCTTCCACAATCTTCTGGTGCCGTCGTTGGATCGAGCATTCACGTTCGCCCAGGTGAATCACGTTGCCCTGGGTGTCGCCGAAGACCTGGAATTCAATGTGCCGGGGGGCGGCGAGATAGCGCTCAAGGAACACGGTCGAGTCTCCGAAGCTGGCCGCCGCCTCGCGTCGTGCTCCGATGACAGCTTCGGCGAGATCCTCTGCGCGCGTAACAATACGCATGCCGCGCCCGCCGCCACCCGAGGATGCCTTGACCAAAACGGGATAGCCGACCGTGGCGGCGACCTCACGCCAAGCCGACACGTCATCACCGACAGCGACCCCAGAGGGTAGGACCGGCACCCCGGCGGCCGCGGCCAATGCCTTGGCCTCGACCTTGGTTCCCATGGCCGTGATGTTCGCCGGGGTCGGTCCCACCCACGTGAACCCGGCGTCGATAACGGCCGAGGCGAACGCCGCGTTCTCGGAGAGAAAGCCGAAGCCGGGATGCACTGCGTCGGCACCAGTTCGACGGGCGGCATCAAGGATCTTTTCCACCATCAAATAGCTTTCGCCTGAGGTCGACCCACCGAGCGCGACAGCGGCGTCGGCTTCTCGCACGAAGGGCAGCGTGGCGTCGGGGTCCGCGTAAACGGCTACCGTCCCGATGCCCATAAGGCGACATGTACGAAAAATCCGCGACGCAATCTCACCGCGATTGGCGACAAGAAGTTTGCTAATCATCTGTACACCTACATTCTGAACACGCCGAAAGACGACGTGCCCTTGACTTCGTTGGTGTGGACGGCGGACAGGGCAATACCGAGAACTGTGCGGGTCTCACGAGGGTCAATGATCCCGTCGTCCCAGATGCGGCCCGTGGCGTACAGAGCCGTGGACTCGTGCTCAACCTGTTTCTCCAACGCCGCAACGCCATCCGGATCGCGGCCCTTGGTGATGATGTTCATCACCCCGGCAAGTTGCTTCGGACCCATCACAGCAATGCGGTGATTCGGCCAGGTGAAAATGAATCGCGGGTCGTACGCCTTGCCACTCATGCCGTAGTTCCCCGCTCCGTAGGACGCCCCCACCATGAGGGTGAGATGCGGCACCGTTGAGTTCGACACGGCATTGATCAGCTTGGCCCCGTCTTTAATGATTCCGCCCTGTTCGTATCGCGTGCCGACCATGAAGCCAGTGATGTTTTGAATAAACAGAAGTGGTGTGTCGGTGCGATTGCACAGCTGGATGAACTGCGCCCCTTTCTGTGATTCTTCCGAGAACAGGATGCCGTTGTTCGCCAGTATTCCGATCGGGAATCCACAGACTGACGTCCACCCAGTCACGAGTTGCGTTCCGTACGTGGGCTTAAATTCTTCGAATCGCGATCCGTCCACGATGCGAGCGACTATTTCTCGGACGTCAATCGGCTTGCGCACATCAGCGGGGGCCGCACCGAGGAGCTCAGCTGGATCGAAGAGCGGAGCATCGGCGGGCATGCTCGGCCCCGGTCCGGCCTTGCGCCAGTTGAGGTGGCCAACGATGTCTCGACCGATACGGATGGCATCAAGTTCGTCGACCGCCAGATAGTCCGCCAGGCCGCTGACTCGAGCGTGCATGTCGGCGCCGCCGAGTTCTTCTTCGTCGGCGTCCTCGTTGATGGCCATCTTTACCAACGGAGGTCCGCCCAGGAACACCTTGGCCCGGTCCTTCACCATGACCACGTAGTCGCTCATTCCTGGCGTGTACGCCCCCCCGGCGGTGGACGGTCCGAAGACCAACGAAATGGTCGGGATACCCGCCGCACTCATACGCGTGAGGTTTTTGAACGACGCCCCACCGGGCACGAAGATGTCGGCCTGACGGGGCAGATCGGCCCCGGCAGATTCGGTCAGCGTAATGTACGGCAAACGATTGGCGAGAGCGATTTCCATTCCCCGCAGACTCTTCTGCACCGATGATGGATTCGACGCCCCGCCCTTCACGGTCATATCGGTGCCGTTGATCAGACACTCGACGCCGCGCACGATGCCGATGGCATTGACAATGCCCGCGCCGACCGGATCGCCCGTCCCCCAGGCCGCCAAGCCATGGAGTTCGAGGAGCGGTGTGTCCGGGTCCACGAGCAATTCGATACGTTCGCGTACCAACATCTTTCCGCGAGAGCGGTGGCGTTCGATGTACGTCTCGCCCCCGGCAATCGTCGCCTGATGCTGTTGCACGAGCACTTCGTTCAGCAGCTCCTGCATGGCCGCGGCATTGGCTTTGAACTCGGCCGAACGCGAGTCAAGTCGGGTGGAAAGCACGGTCATGGCTCACCGACCGTAGGCCGCGCTACCGGCCGAAGCAAAGCAACGCCTTCACGACCTCGGCCAACATCTCCCGGCAGCGCTGCGCCGTCGAAACGAATCGGTTCAGTGGCCGCTTTGGTTGTTGCGAATCTCGGCGTAGCGGACCACTGCGCGCTCGACGGCACGGTCGATGGCCTTGTCGAGCTCGTCGCTCGTGACCACGTCGGCCAAGGAGAGCCGAATCGACGCCAGTTCGCGGGCGAGGAACTCCGTGTCGGCCTGAGTGCGCAGCGACGTATCGCGATCGCGTTCGGTGCCGATCCGATCGCGCTCGGCCTGACGATTTTGGGCCAGGAGAATGAGCGGGGCCGCATATGCCGCCTGGAGCGACAGGATCAGCGTGAGGAGCAGGAGCCCACGACCGTAGGGGTCGAACTTCAGCCGGGTGGGAGCGATCGAGTTCCAGACGATCCAGGCGGCAATGACGCCGCTTTGGTAGACCAAGAATCGGGCGGTACCGATGAAGCGGGCGATACCTTCGGAGAATCGGCCGAAGGCTTCCGGGTCGTAGTGCACACCAAGGCGCAGGCCTCGACGGCGCGGCTGGGAAAGGTCGAGCGGGGCTCGGCGGCCGAAGCGGCCCGGACCTTCGCTGCGCGCCACACGCCCGGACTTGGCCCGGCTCATCGCCGCCGCCAGCCCCTCGGGAGCACGTGATCGAGCACGTCGTCCACCGAGACCGCTCCGAGGAGACGGCTCTGGGCGTCGCACACGGGAACGGCGACCACGTCGTACGAAGCCAGCCGACGGGCGATTTCCGCCGTCGCCAGGTCGGGCAGGACGAACTCCGGCTGAGCGTCGAGACAGCGGCCGAGGGGGGTCGACGGTGGCTCACGCAATAATCGCTGGTAACCGACCGGCCCGAGGTATCGGCCGGTGGGAGTTTCCAGCGGCGCCTCACAAACGAACACATGTGCGGCTTCTGCCGCCGGGAGGTCGGGATTGCGAATTCGGGCGAGCGCTTCGGCCACGGTGGCGTCCGCCGCAAAGATCAGCGGGTCGGGATTCATAAGACCGCCAGCGGTGTCGGGAAGGTACGCGAGTAAGCGACGCATCTCCTCCGACTCCTCGGGGTCCATGTCGTTGAGAACCTCTTCGCGCTTCGCTGGCTCGAGTTCGGCGAGCACGTCCACGGCGTCGTCGATGTCCATCTCCTCCAACACATCCGCGGCGCGCTCGCTGTCTAGATGCCTAATCAGGGCCGCGGCTTCGTCTTCAGGAAGTTCCACCAAAAGGTCGGCAAGGTCCTCGTCGTTCATGGCGTCGGCTACCGCATTTCGCTCCGTCTCGCCGAGCGAGGCGATCTGGGTCGCGGCGTCGGCCGGGTGCATTTCTCGCAACTCGGAGACCTGCTGGGTCACCAGGTTCACGCCACCGAAGAACTCTCGCAGCACGTCCCAACCGACGAGACGCCCGGTCCGCCGACGCCGCAGGACTCCAGCGGCAGACAACGACACTCCCGACACTTCCCAAGCGCGCGTACCATTTGGCGAAGGCCGAAGCGCAACATCATTGATGAGCTCGCGACCGAGCTTGCGATCGAGAATGTCTCCGGCCACGAGCTTCTCGCCATGTCTCAGCTTGAATCGACGGAGGTCGACGGTTCCCGAATGTAGGCGAACACCGCCCCCGTCAATTTCGGCGATGCGGTTGGCGTTGACGAAGATTTGGCGGCGCTGGACCAACGCCACGAGGCCCAGAACGGGAGGCGGAGCATCGGAGCCGGGGTAGCCGAGCACGGCGTCCACGAGCCGACCGACGGGCGCGCCATCGCTGGTGAGGACCTCCAGCCCGATCAAGCGGGAGACAAAGACGGGCGCGCCGTTCACGCACCGAACCTAGTCGCCGGATCGTGTTGCTTTGGAGCCTATTGCTCAGCGTTGGTGCCGTTCCGCCAGCACTTCAGATGGGTGTCGGCGCAAAGTCTCCGCAGGTTCGCCGTAGATGCTGCGCCGGGTATGAAAGTCTCGATAGATGGCTGCGCCAACGAACGGATCGGCCCGGTGGGTGCGCCGGCTGGCCCTCGGGTGGATCACTCTTCCGGCCATAGTCATCATTGCGTTGGGTCGATCGTGCGCATCGTCGACCGGGCCACGGTCGACGACCGGACTGCCTGCGGTGAGTGTCCTCGTGCAATCGACGGTCCTGCGTCCAGGCGTGCTGTCCGGGCCGCAGCGCCAAGAACTGAGCGATGCGTTGCAACGTACTGGTGCGCACGGACTCGTGCCTAGCGAGCCGTCCACCGATCCCCAACTCCGACAACCGGCGGCGTTTCGGGCCGAGGATACGGCGGGTCTCGTGGTCTTTACGTACGCCATCGGACACGCCGGAGCGTTGGGCACGGGGCATCTCGATGTCAGCGTGTCGTCGGAACTCCGGGTGTGCCAAAAACAGTCAGTTATTGACTGGTCGGCGGTGGCGGTGGGACGTGGCGAGGGTTGCGTGGCGACGAACCCCGCGGGCGGGTTGTTCGTGGAGTGGATTGATCGAGAAAGCGGAGCAGAACTGGGCATTCACGTGGAGACGACGGCCACCGATGTGAACCGATTGCTCGCCTGGCTCAGCACGTGGGAGCGCGTGGGGTAGGCCAACAGCATGGCCGTCGCCAGCTCGGACGACGGCCTCGTGTGGTGGCGGAAGGGGCGGGATTTGAACCCGCGGGGCTACTAACCCGGCAGTTTTCAAGACTGCTACATTCGGCCGCTCTGTCACCCTTCCCGGTGGTTCCCATCGTAGGCCCCTACACGGGGGCCGGAAGAGAATTGCGTCTCGAGAACGCTGGCGGCGACGACGTTGTTGCGAACAAACTCGCCCGGCTGGCACTTGTCGCGCCAGACGGCCGGGTCGTTGCCATCCTCGTAGAGGCTCACCTGAAGCTAGAACGGGCAGCGCTGGCGGGAAAGGCCGTCGTCGATACATTTTCCGTGCGTGGGGTCGAAGGCATTCAGAAAGAACGTCTTTTCCTCGGAAAGCTGCTTTCCGTGCTCATCAACGGCCCCGGAAAGATGATTCAGTTACTTAATCTCGACCGAATTCGCACCCACCTCGGTCGGTTGGGCACGATTTCTTCGGCCCCGAGGCTGAGGTGGGCGCGAGTCGAGATGAGGTGGGCGCCCAGTGAGTCGAGGTGGGTTGGGGGGAATTGACGGGGGAGGCGTGTGGGG
>JAYVSS010000052.1:0-2728 GCA_043775075.1 Acidimicrobiia bacterium | reverse complement strand
CTCGACGAGGTGTACGAAACGTCGGGCGGTCCTAAGCGCGCAGACATTCTTGACAACGCCTACGTGATCGTCGAGTACAGCAACGGTGTTCGAGCGTTGCTTGATCTCTGCATGTTTGCCGAGGGCGGGCCCCATGAGCAAGAACTCGTGGGCACCGGGACACTGGGGAAGGTGGAGGCATTCATTCCCAGTGGAGAATTGCGGGTCGGCCTTCGCGGAGGAGCGCCGCGATCAAACGGCGAATGGACGTCAAAGGAGATTCGTACCATCGACGCCTCGCACGATGAACGTGTTGCTCACGTTGGTTTTCATCACGGGGCGAGTTACCTTGAGCATGTTGATTTTGCTGCCGCCATTCGGAATGGAACAGCACCCCTCGTGACGCTGGACGATGGTTTATGGTCCGTGGCAGTGGGCGTGGCGGCGCACCGTGGCATCGACGAACGGCGACCGGTCTTGCTGTCAGAGTTTGGGCTGGTGGCGTCGTGAGTCCTTCTCTCAATCCTCTTGAGTCCTTTGGCCCGCGCTCATGGACGATTCCGACGGTGTTGTCGATTGGACGAATGGCGTCACGCACGGTTCGTGGCTCCTACGACTCGGTGAGCGACGCCCGTAAGGGCAAAACCTCTAGGGTGCGGTCGCTCGATGGCACCTGGAAGTTCGCGTACCTAGCATCGCCAAATGACGTGACTCCCGACCACGTTCGGTCCGAACTCAACGATGATTCGTGGCCGCTGATCGAGGTGCCGGGAACGTGGCAAACGCAGGGCTACGGGTCGCCGCACTACACCAACGTGCTCTATCCGTTCCCGCAAGATCCCTGCGCCGTGCCCGAGATCCATAACCCCACGGGCGTCTATCGCACCACGTTCGACATTGATGGAACGTGGGCTGCTCGCCGCACCATTTTGCGACTCGGTGGAGCCGATTCGCTCCACTATCTGTTTGTCAATGGGCACGCCGTTGGCCTCGGTAAGGACACGCGACTTACAAGCGATTACGACATCACCCACTGGCTTGTTCAAGGAACGAACCTGCTCGCCATCGTCGTGGTCAAGTGGTCGGACTCCACTTGGCTGGAGGATCAGGACCAGTGGTGGCTGAGCGGAATTACGCGCTCGGTGGAACTTCTCTCGGTCCCGGCTGTTCATATCGAGCAACTGGTCGTCGACGCCGGATTGCAATCCGATCGACGGACCGGGACGCTCACCGTAGAAGCGCACATCCGCTTTACCGGCGGGCCCGAGTACGGCTGGAGTGCCGAGGCCCAGCTCGAACGGCTCGATGGCGGAGGCGTTTCAGTCATCGAAACCGGGGGAGACGATGTTCCCCCGGCTCGCCGGCCGAAGGTGACCGAGAGGAGGAAAGTAAACTCGATGAAGATGGCGGTTCCGATCTTCGATCGTCGTTCGTGGATCAGCCAAACAGTCGCCATGGATGACTTCGCCGGAAATCGTTGTCGATGGACGGCGATGGTGAACGCTGTTGACCCGTGGAGCTCAGAGGAACCGAACCGCTATCGCCTTATTGTCATCCTGCGGAACCCCACGGGAGATGTTGTTGAGGTCATACGTGAACATATCGGTTTCCGGAGTATAGAAATCGTCGATCGCGAGTTGTTGCTGAACGGTCGCCCGGTCCTGCTTTGTGGAGTCAATCGCCACGATCACGATCAGTTCACCGGCTGTGTGGTGTCGCCCGAAACCCATCGGCTCGATGTCCTCACTATGAAGCAGCACAACATCAACGCCGTTCGCATGTCGCACTATCCGCCGGACCCGGTATTGCTCGATCTGTGTGACGAGTTTGGTCTGTACGTAATTGACGAGACGAACCTCGAGACGCATGGGCGTTACCGTCAGCTGATCCACTTACCGGAAGTGCAGGCGGCCTGCCTGGAACGCATGACGAGAATGATCAGTCGTGATCGCAACCACGCGTCGATCATCGGCTGGTCGCTCGGAAACGAGTCCGGCCTCGGTCCGATCCATGCCGCAATGAAGGCGTGGGCGAAGGCGTCGGACCCGTCTCGTTTCGTGCAATACGAGGGTTCGCATCGCTATGGCCTGACGGGTGAAGACCCGTCCACGACGGACGTTGTGTGCCCGATGTATCCGACCATCGAAGCGCTTATCGACTGGTCCGATCGAGGCACGGACCGCCGGCCACTGATCCTTTGTGAGTTCTCCCACGCCATGGGCAACTCCAATGGGAGTCTGAGCGACTACTGGGATGCCATGCGCTCGTATGAAGGATTACAGGGCGGATTCATTTGGGAATGGATCGATCACGGGATCGTCGCTTCCACCGTTGACGGCAAAAAATATTGGGCGTACGGCGGTCACTTTGGTGACCAACCCAACGATGGCGCGTTCATCGCCGACGGTTTGGTATGGCCGGACCGGACTCCGCACCCTGGACTGCTCGAGGCCAAAGCGGTGTTCCAGCCGATCAGCATCGAGGCAGTCAACCTGGCGAACGCTGAGATCCGCATCGTCAACGACTTCGAGGTCCTTGACCTCGCCCAATTACGCTTCACCTGGAGCACGTCGTCTGGAGCGGAAGGCGAGTTGCGCACCCTACGCGTGCCAGCCGGACACTCGGTCGAAGTCGGGCTCCCAACATCGCTCACGCCAAGCATGCACCCTGAGTGGATCACGGTGAGAGCGACGCTGCGGGCCGCGACGACCTGGGCTCCAGCCGGCCACGAAGTGGCCTGTTGTCAGCT
>JAYVSS010000051.1:0-11714 GCA_043775075.1 Acidimicrobiia bacterium | reverse complement strand
GTGGGCTCGACAAGGTGTTCGCCGCCGAAGAATCGGCGATCATTCTCGAGGACGACTGCATCCCCGACCTGACATTTTTCCGGTATTGCCAGGAGTTGCTTGACCGCTACCGCTCGAACACTGCAGTCGGGGCGGTGTGCGGAACCAACTTTGGCCTACCGTCAGCGGCGGGAGCGCACAGCTACTCGTTTTCGAGGTACCCGTTCGTTTGGGGTTGGGCCACATGGTCGCGAGTGTGGGCTCAATACGACCGCAATGCTCGTTCGTGGAGTCAGAGCGAGACGAGGGACCGTGTTCGTCAAGCCCTTCATGACAGGAGCGAATACCGCTATTGGGACGCAGCTCTTTCATCAATCCAACACGGGTTCGATACCTGGGATTATCAATTGGCCATGACGTTTCTCGACTGCGGACTCGTCAGTACGGTTCCTGCGAACAACCTGGTTTCGAACATCGGTTTCGGACCAAACGGAACCCACACGACAAACTCAAGCCTGCTTGATCAGCTTCAGGTCTATCCGCTTTCCTTTCCTCTTTCGCACCCGCCGGCGATCGTGGCCAACGATGCTTTCGACTCAGATGTGGCTCGAAGTCAGTACCGCCTTTCGCTTCCCGCATTAACGAAGCGTCGTGTTCGCCGACTTATGAGTCCAGTCAGAGGTGGCGCATGAATATTTCTCTTACTTTGTCGACTGAAGACCAGGCTGCGCAACGCCATCTCTGTCCTCTCTGTTCGCATCTCGGGGAAATCGTTCAACGGACAACGGTCTTGGGTCGCCACGATGCTCGGCTCGTTCGATGCTCGAACTGCGCCACATGCTGGTTTCAAAACCCCGCTTGGCTCGACGAGGCGTACGAAACCACCCTGACTGCGGGGGATATCGGGTTGGTCATGCGCAACGCACATTTGCTCAATGCAATCGCGCTCTACCTTCGCGTTGCTCGACCAGGCTTTCAGGAGCCGATCCTTGACTTCGGAGCGGGCACCGGACTTCTCGTCCGCTCGCTGCGCGACATCGGGTACGACGCTCGCTACTTCGACCATTACGGGGGAAACTGTTTTGCGAAGGGGCACGAAGGAACGCTCGGCGAACGCTATGGGCTGGCGACGGCTGTAGAAGTCCTTGAGCATGTCGTGGAATTCGAAACGACGATTCACGAGCTCCTGTCCTGTTCGACCGAGTTTTTGTTTTCAACCAGCTTGATCGATTCAACTACCCCAGCCGTCGAGGCGTGGCCCTACTACGGACTCGATCACGGGCAACACGTTATGTTTCTCAGCCGAAATGGGCTCGAACACTTTGCCCGGTCGAAGGGAATGTGGTTTGCCTCGTGCGGGGACCTGCATCTCATTACCCCGAGTAAACGACGCGCCCGCCTCTTCGCGGCGTTGATGCGGCTTCATACTGTCCGGGTGCGTCTTCGCTTCCGTACTCGTCGATCTTTGCTGTGGACCGATGTCAATCGCTGAGGGTCCTTGAAACCATCAGGTAATTGAGTTCAGCGTCGGTTGTCACAGCGGTCGGGCGACGTCCGGCGCACGACAATTCGATAAATCAGCGAGCCGGGAAATTCTTAACTTTGAGTCGATTGACGGCAAGTAGGTTTTGGTAACGGAATATTTCATTCGTGCTTGCGTACGGACCGAGCGGAATGAGCTGGTTCTCGGCGAGCCGAAAGAAGTCAAAATTCGGGAGTATGGCGTAGAAGTCTCGGAGAAACGAACGTGAGAATACGTTCATTTCGTTAAACTCAAACTGGATAAACCAAAAGGAATCCCGGCCGATAGTTTTGGAAGCACCACGAAGCACTTCCAATTCGTTTCCTTCGGTATCAATTTTAATATAGTGGACATCGGACATGTTTCTGGCCGATACGTAGTCGTCGAGCGCGATCATTTCAACTTGCACCGATGACGTGTCCAACGCGTTGTGCACAGTGGATGGAACGTCCGGGTAGATCGAACCGTGCGCACTCATCTCCTTTCCACTTGGATCGGTGTAGTTGTAAAGGATGACGGAGCCCGGGGCGGACCCAACCGCACACTCCACGACGGTGAGGCGTGGTTCCATTTTGTGCTTTAAGTTGTCGATCAAGGCCGGATTAGGCTCAAACGCAACGATTTGAGCCGATTGCGATTCTCGCATGATTGATTCGGAAAATGCGCCTTGATTGGCGCCCACGTCGAAGATCACAGGGTGGGCTACCGACCCTAGATAGGCGAGAACTTTCGATCGAGCGAACGTTTCGCCGCTGACGTCGTCGTTCCAATACCTCATAATTCCGATGTTCTGGTATCCGAGCAAAAGTAGGTCGATATGAGTAATTTTTGCGACTATCGTTACGAAACGTTCGACGACACGCTTTATTGGTTTGGCGAGTCGACGGGAGCGGGACTGCCCAACCATGACCGGTTGATTCTCGGTGTGCGAGGATTTCACTGCGGGACCTCAGTTTTGAGTGGGCAGACGCCAAAAAACTCACGCCCACTGGCGAACGCGAGCGGGGAAATGAACACAGCGAAGGTATACGACGCAGCGGTCGCAATGGCGGCTCCCATTGCGCCGTATCGTGGAATCAGAATGAAGTTGAGCACAATGTTGAGCGCGGCTCCGCTGAGTGTCGTCACGAGGGACACTCTCCCTTTCTTACGTGCGAGCAGCCACACTTCACGCGCCACCCCGGCAAAGACGGGGATTGTGGAAAGGGTGTGGACACGAAGGACCGGCGCTGCTTGAGCAAATTCGTCGCCGAACGCCAGCCTCAACAGAACTGATGCTCCGGCGGCGGTCACAACTGCAAAGGCGACGGCGATAGCGCAAAGCATCACTGTGAGTTTGCGGAGGCGTATGAGACATGCCGCCGGGTCGACCGCAAAAATTCGGAGGAGTGTTGGTGTCGCAGCGGCGCAGACCGCGATCGGCAGGAAGTACAACACCTCTGAAATTCGAGTCACGGCTGCGTATTGGCCGGTTTCGTTCGCCGAACTCCAACGATGGAGAAGCACGACGTCACAGCGCATGTAGAGGGATACGGATGCGGCCGAGAGTAGATACGGAAGGCCCTCCCGAAGCAGCGATACTTGCGTCGCACGCGGTGCCTCTCCAAGCGGATGATTGTGCAGCCGGGGGCTGATTCGATTTGAAGCCAGCAAGGTCTGAAGGAGAATGAAAGCCGGTTCGGACACCGTGGCCAGAGCTATTGCCGCCGGAGTGGGATGTACGAGCGCAGCAGCGACCTTCAAGACGTTTGAGCCTGCGAACGCAACGAGTCGCAGGTGCGCTGTCCGTCGGGATCCGCGTTCGGCTTGCATGGCCGCCATTAGAACTTCAGACACTAAAAAAGAGATTCCGACTGACGCAATCAGGCCCGTCGCCATCTCCTCCGAGGTCGCTCCGGCGGCGACAAGCCAGGTAAGGAGGACAGCGGTAGCGCCGAGAGCAGCAGCTGAGCGAAGGCGGATCGCTTGTGAGACGTACAGACGTGTGCGTTGCGGATCCGACGAGATCGCTCGAATGATGACTTGATCAATACCCAACGACGCAAGCGGAGTCGCGATCGCGTAAATCGACCAGACATACGAAAATGAGCCGTACGCCGCAATGCCGAGTCGTCGAACGACGAAGCCGGTTACGGCCAGACCAAGAAGCATCCGCAGTGCGCTCTCCGCCGCCTTCACGACTACCTCGTCCTTCAACCCGCCTCTCGCCGGGAGTGGAAGACCAGCAAGTCGGCGAGACCATCCAGCGGCCTTTTGCTCGTTCGGTAGCGGAGTGAAATCCGGTGGGGCGGAGAACTCCGCGTCGTGCGCGGTTGCCCTAGTTTCAAGTTTGAAGAGTCCCGGCATCATGTTGGCCTGCCGTCGCTGCAGGGATGCAGTGGGATGTCGAGGGTGGAGCACCGGATGGGAAAAGTCCGCACAACGGATTGTTCTGCGGGCATGAATTGAGGCTCAGCAAATTGGCAACCGAGGATTCCCTCGATTCGCTGCCTCTTCATGCGATGTGATCATCGGCGCAACGGGATCCGGGCTGTAGTGCTGGGCTTGTCGCTCCAGGCCTTGTGCCTTTGACGTCACCACAAAACCAAACCATTAGCCCGCGCCCTACGGTTCCCCCGAAAACTCCTGAAACTCAATGAAGCGCTCACTTATCAATGGCCGCTCTGTTTCATACATTCTCCGGACCCAAGAATCCGTTGGACGGAGTGCTTCCCCCTTGGCATGGTGTCAACGGCCAGCATGGATCGCTATCCGATTGCTTCAGTAGATGACCAGCCAGACTGGGGGTGTGCAAAGGCAGCTCGTGGTGAACCTTTCAGCGCTCATGGAGCGGCCGACGGGTCTCAGCGTGTACGCCGCCAATATCGTGCCGAGGCTGGCCGAACTTGACCCCATTGTCATGATTCGGGCATCGCTCGCCGGTGCGTGGGCGACTGAGCATCCTGACCTGCGCCTCGAGCCGATTCGCAGCGACCTCAGCGCCGACGATGGAGCGAAGGGTCATGCCCGTCGCCTTGCTTGGGTTGAGACCGTGCTTGCAAAACGTTTGTGTGCCTTCGCCAACCCTGCGATTTTTTCTCCGGTTCCGGAAGCGCCAACGCTTTTTCGAGTGCCCGCCGTGGTCACCGTGTTCGATTTCATCCCTCGGCTGTTTTACCCGAAGTCGCATCCGCTCCATCGCTACACCCGTCATTACGTGCCGCGAGTGCTTCGGGCGGCTGAACGGGTGATTGCGATCTCCGAAGCGACAGCGACTGACTCCGTTCGATTCGCTGGCATCGATCGTTCAAAGATCGAGGTAACTCCGCTGGCTTGCGACACCGATCATTTCCGGCCGCTTGTTCTCGAGCGGAAGCCGTACTTTCTGTACCTCGGCCGGTATGCATCGTATAAAAACATTGAGCTTGCGCTTCGAGGATTTGCCCGCGCTGCGATCGACGGGTTCGAGTTCTTGCTTGCTGGCCCGCCGGACCCAGGGTTCGATGAGATCCTTCGGGAGTTCCGTGACCGACGCGGTCTCGCCGTTCGATTCATCCCCTATCCGCCATATGCAGATCTTCCGAAATTGTTCAATGAGGCTACGGCTCTCGTTTTTCCGAGTCGGTACGAGGGTTTTGGCCTTCCCATTCTTGAAGCGATGGCATGCGGGACTCCCGTCGTCACATCCAACGTGTCGGCGATGCCCGAGGCTGCTGGTGACGCCGCAATACTTGTCGATCCAGACGATGTCGACTCCGTCAGCGCTGCAATGAAGATGCTCTCGGCTCGAGACGACCGGTGGGTGAGCATGAGCGATCGAGGCCGACGCCAGGCATCTCTATTCAGCTGGGACGCCACTGGCGAGCGGACTGCAGCTGTCCTTTCCGCACTTTGTCGGGACTAAGGCCCCGTAGATCGGCCTCCGTCTCAAGTCGTTCGGGGATCTGGACGATGTCCCATTAGAAGTGAAACTTTGCGAAGGAAACCCTTGCTCTCTACTCATCTGCCGCGAAGTGTTGTCAAACGGGTCTTGGAACTTGGCGGGCTTTCGCTTCGTCGCCTTCCTCCCATTGATCCGAAGAAGTCGCTTCTTGGCGACAGTGGCGCGCATACCGTTCTCGATATCGGAGCGAACGAGGGTCAATACGCGCGTTCGATCAGGCGCGCCGGGTTCTCCGGCCCGATCCTTTCGGTCGAACCCCAATCGGCGGCGTTCGCAAAACTCGAGCGGCGAATTTCAAAAGACGATCGATGGACCGCCTATCGATGCGCGCTCGGAGCATCGGACGGCGAAATTACCCTGAACATCGCAGGCAATTCTGAAAGCAGCTCGGTTCTTCCGATGCTCGACCTGCACTCAGCAAACTCGCCAACCTCGGCGTACGTGTCGACGGAAACTGTGCGCTTGCGACGACTCGACGATCTGCTGCTCGAGTCCAGATCGATCGGGCCCTTCCATTTGAAACTGGACGTGCAGGGCTTTGAACTCTCCGTTCTCGACGGGGCACAAAGAACCTTCGACGCCGCCGTGTCCCTCGAAGTCGAAATGTCGCTGATTCCGCTGTACGGAGGACAGCCAACGTTCGACGGTCTCTTAGAACGTCTTCGCTCTGCAGGGTTCCAATTTTATGACATCGTCCCGGGATTTCGAGCCCGTAACGGGCGACTTCTGCAGATTGACGGCCTGTTCATTCGAGAATCAGAACACGGGCACGGCTCGTTAACTCACCCTCAATGACGACGGAATCCATAAATTCCATGAATTCTGGACTCGGAAGTGTTGGACTCCCACCAGTGGGCAGTCCACTCGGTTCCGCGGCGTGCCCGGCACTGACCGTTGTGACGATTTGTCGGGATGTCCGCGACGAGCTTGAACGCACCATGAAAAGCGTGTGCGAGAGCGGCTTTGCCGATATGGAGTATTTGATCGTTGATGGTGCGTCGACAGATACAACGGTGGATTTCCTCGAGTCTCTGGATCACCCTGCCGTCCGATACGTGACAGAACCCGATCTTGGTATCGCTGACGCGATGAATAAGGGAATCCGGCTGGCCCAGGGAACCTGGATCATGCATCTTCACGCCGGCGATTTACTACTCCCGGGCGTCCTCTCAGGGGCCATGTCCCGTGTGCAGAACGAGGATGCTGACGTCTTTTGCAGCTCAATCGTGAAGAACGAGCAACACGGCATTGTTCGCTACGACGCAACTCCCGATCGCCTTGATACGGAGAGCTCGGTTCCGCATCCTGGCGTGATCGCTCGCACCGATGCGTGGCGCTCGTTGGGAGGTTTCGACTCTGAATACCGAAACGCAATGGACTACGACCTTTTCTTGCGAGCGCGTCTCGCCGGAAAGCGCTTCTTTGTGTTGCGCGAGCCGCTCGCCGAGATGGCGTGGGGAGGTCAATCAGAACAGTCGTTGTGGCGAACTCTGTTGGAGACCCACCGGATTCGACGAAGGCTGCTATCAACGGGATTCGCCCGTACACCGATCTTTCTGATTCTGCTTTTCGTGCGAGGAACGATCCGGTCCCTGCTCCAAAAAGTCGGACTCAACGGCTTCGTCACATTCTACCGTCGGCACTTCTCACCCCAGAGGAAAGAGCCAATCCGACGAGGCTTCTTATCGGCTACGGCAACGACCCATACGCGCACCGAGCCGAACGCCGCCGATGAGTAAATTTGCGGTTCCTCCGACGACCTTGGGGAGCGTTTCGCGGCAACCGGCCGTGGCATTTTCTGGTGAAGTCTTTCGACTTCAACGTTTTGGTGGTGCTTCGCGCATGGTCTTGGAACTGCATCGAGGGCTTCAGCGCAGTGGCGTGCCGACGTTCGTTTCATCGAAGGGTTCGACCTCGACGATGACACAAGCGGCTGATTGCCTCAGCGACCGGACGCCGTTTCTATTTCATGGTCGTGGAGCTACGCATCTTGCGAACGCCGTCGGACGTCGGGCCGACAGGAAGTTGCTCGGTGCCCTGTCGGCACCGTGGGTCGTCCACCGTTCGTACTTCGGCCCACCACTTCGAATTACTGTACCGATTGCCGTCACGGTCTACGACATGATCGCTGAACTGTTCCCGCACAGCTTTCCCAAAACGGATGCCACGCCTCGCAATAAGCGCGAATCCGTCCGCGAGGCTTCGCTCGTCTTTGCAATTTCGGAAACGACAAAGTCTGATCTCATTCGTCTGCTGGAGTGCGACCCGCAGAAGATCCGGGTGCTCCCGCTGGGGGTAAACCCGCCGGCCGAGGAAACGGAGCGTCGAGCGGCCGAGCGGGCGACTCCCGGGGAAAGGCCGTTCGTGCTCTATGTGGGCCTGCGCGGCGGCTACAAGAATTTTTCTGCGGTTCTTGGAGCCCTATGCGTTCCGGCACTCCGTGGACTGGACCTCGTCTGCTTCGGCGGACCGCCTTTCACGCCAGCGGAACTTGCGATGATCGAACAGCATGGCTTGACCGGAAGGGTTCGGCGCGTCGTGGGGGACGACGACCTCCTCGGAGCCCACTATCGGACGACAGCATGTTTCGTCTATCCCTCGTGCTACGAGGGGTTCGGTTTGCCGCCGCTCGAAGCAATGATTCGCGGGTGTCCTGTCGTGGCGTCTAATGGTGGCTCAATACCGGAGGTGCTAGGTGATGCGGCCGCCCTCATCGATCCTGACGATATTGATGGGTTCGCTGCGGCGATCGATCGAGTGCTGACTGATGACGATCTGCGCCGAGAGCGCATCTTGGCGGGCTACCAACGCGCCTCCATGTTCTCCTGGGCAAAAACAACGGAGATTGCTCTCGCGGGGTATCGCACCCTGGGCTTGTGACCGACCCTGCCAACGTCGCACGTTGCCGCGGAAGGCGTCCCGGAAACTCGGCGAACCCTGGCGAGTCTTTGGCCGCAACTCCTGGAGCCTTAGGTCGGCCAGCCAGAGTGCATCATCGGGGTGAATGTAGGGGTTCATGGCCGTTAGTCCCGCACCGGTTCGTAGGTCCGCCAGTCGCCAGGTTCGCGAGTGTCGGCGCCGAATCGCACGCTCGCCAGTTCAAAGATGCCAATCAGTATGCAGAGGAGAAGAAGTCCCATGACTATTTCCTTTCGTAGTGAACTATGCAAAGATGATCACAGGATCTAATTGATCTGTCTAACGAATATTCATGGTAAAGATCATGCCGAAAGCCACTGAACTCCTCGAGATCGACAGCCGCCACCTCAGCGCGCTCGTCGCCATCGCTCGCACCCGTTCGATCAGCCGAGCGGCCGAGGAACTGGGGTTCGGACAGAGTGCGGTGTCGCAGCAGCTCGCCGGCCTTGAACGCATCGTCGGACGCCGCCTCGTCGACCGCGGCACCGGACCGAAGCCGGTCACCTTCACGGCCGCGGGCGATGTCCTGCTCACGCACGCCACGTGGATTCTTGACCGTCTCGCCACCGCCGCGGCCGATCTGGATCGCCTTGATTCGGGGGCCGCCGGCAGCGTTCGCGTTGGCGCATTTCAATCAGCCGGAGCTCGTTTGCTGCCGAGTGTGCTGGCGTCGTTCCGCCAACAGTGGCCGGGCATCACGATCGCCGTCCACAACGAGACGCGCGATGGCGAGCTCACCGAACTACTGAGAAGCGGCACTCTCGATGTGGCGTTCGTCGAGCACTCAGGCGTTGGTCACGGGCTCGACGCAATCGAACTAGCGATCGATCGATACGTGGCGATCGTGCCGCCCGGCCATCGTCTGGCCAGCCGCCAGACCCTTACGCTCTCTGATTTTGCCGGTGAGGACATGATCAATGGAAACGTCACAGACTCCTGCACGGCCAGGGGCGAGAACGCCTTGCGGGCCATCGGGATCGAGCCCCGAGTGGTGTTTCGGACCGACGACAATCCAACCCGTCAGCGCCTCGTGGACGCCGGCCTGGGATGTGCGGTCCTGCCCGGTCTCACGGTGGAACCGAGCCTGTCCAATGGGGCCGTCATGATTCCGATCGAAGAAGATATCCACCGAGTGATTTGCCTGGCCTGGTCGTCAGAACGCACGCCGTCGCACGCGCTGACCCACTTCATCGAAGCGGCCAAGGCGGCGATCACCCCGCTCGATACAACCCGGGCGCCACCTCGATCACGCCGCCGGAGCGCAGCAGCCGGGTGATGTGCATCGTCATCGACCGGCGTTCCACGTTGTCCGCCCAGAGAATCTCCACGCCCGGCCGATAGATAAACCGATGGGCCACGATCTCGGCCATCGTTCGTGGTTCAGCCAGGAAATCTAGTAAGAGCGCTTCACGTGCACCGATAACCGCAGTGAAGGAATCGACCTGATCCTTGAATGCACTATGTCCGTGCACGATGCCTTTGTGATGAAACGTGACGTACGAAGCGGCCTCGATCTCGCGCACTCGCGCGAGAGATCGCTCGAAGTCTTCGAGATCGGACCAGTGATCCCCGTAGTATGGACCGAAGGCGGACAGGTCAACATCGGCGACGAACAGCACGCCTTCGGGCTCAATGAGAAACGCACTGTGACCCCGAGTGTGTCCGGGGAGATGAACAACCTCGATACGTAGCCCGCCGCCGAGATCGAAGGTGGTGCCATCGGCAAACCCTGAGGCATCCGGGCGAGGTGCGTAATTGAACTTCTCCACGAGCTGCGTGCTCCAAGTGTCTGCGAGCGAGGGCTCGAATCCGTAGACGTCGAGCAGTCCACGTAGCGACGTGAACGCCGCCAGATCGTCGTGATGCGCATGCAGCGAAGCGCCGTCGAAGAGGTGGCACCCGGCCAAGTGATCCTCGTGCGCGTGACTCACCAGCATGCGATCCACCTGCCCGGTCAGAGACGGAACACCACCGCGCTCGGACACCGCGAGCGATGGATCGATTAGCACCGTCTCCTCGGTCCCCTGCACGAGGAGTGAATTGCCGTAGGGGTACCGACCCCCGTCGGTCCCCATCAACGCCATCACGTGCCGTCCAGAAGTCCCGAGGCGAAGGTCGGTATCGAGCAGCGCAGTCATTGATGCCAGTATCTCGCAGGAGCGTCGGGCTGGTGGTGCGGGGGCGCAGTCATCGACGCAGGTACCCGGCAGGACCGGACGCTGTTGACGTAGCCCGTATCCACGAGTGGGGAGAAGGGCCAGACTTGGATCATGATCGAGATCGCCGCCCATGCCCTTCGCTGGAACGCCGCTGACACGGCAGGGACCGTGGCCCGCTTCGTTGACCTCCAGGGTTTCGGTGGCCGTCGGTCCAACGAAGCCCTGGCGTTCGCGACCGACGGAACTCGCGTCGGTTCGTTGCTCGGCGGTGCCGCCGACGATGCCATCGCTGCGGCCGCGAAGACCGGACGGGTGTCTGTTGTCACGGTTTCGGTGGCCGACAACGATGCTGTTGGGTGCGGTCTGGCGTGCGGTGGCCGGGCGGAAATTTTGGTGCAACCGATGTCGGACATCGCGGCGCTCGGGTGGACCGCAATGGCCCGCCGTGAACCCGTGGTGGTGGCCACGCTGCTGACGGGGGAGCACTGCGGTCGATCGATTGCCATCACCGCCGATGGCACGCTGGACGGCTCGCTTGGGGACCCGGCGGTGACCCTGGAGGCGGTCCAGGCCGCCCAGTCGATGTTCACTCGCCCCAAGGATCTCAGCCGCACGGTAATGACTGACGCCGGCCCGGTGTTCGTTTCGCTCATCCGTCCGGCGACCCATGTGTTGGTGATCGGCGAGGCGACGCTGGCCGACGCGATGGTGGCGCAGGGCGCCCTACTCGGCTGGAGCACCACGATTCTCAGTGACTCGACGCCCATCGCCGAGCTGGTGGACGCCGCCACCACGCTTGGCGCGGGCGATGCCCTGGTCGCTCTCTCCCATGATCTTGCGGCCTCCTGCGCCACGATGGCCGCGGCGCTTTTGGGCCGTTGTGGATACGTCGGCGGCCTTGGTTCACGGCACACACAGTCCGCCCGAGCGTCCCGGCTCGCCGATGTGCATAGCCTCACTGAGCAGGTTGTTTCACGGATTCACGGCCCCGTCGGCCTCGACCTCGGCTCGCGCACGCCGGAAGAAACCGCGCTCGCTATCGCCGCCGAAATCGTCGCCACCCTCGCCGGCCGAACGGCGGCCAGCCTACGGAGCGGAACCGGTCCGATCAACGGCTGAGCCAGCAGAAGGCCTCAGGGTATCGACAGGTGGGCGTGCCGGTGTGTGGCGTGCCCGGCGGCTCGACCTCGGTGCCGGGGCGGGTTGGGTGGGC
>JAYVSS010000050.1:0-3948 GCA_043775075.1 Acidimicrobiia bacterium | reverse complement strand
TTTGCTATTCGTGAGGGTGGGCGCACTGTCGGCGCCGGCCGCGTCATCAAAATCCTGAAGTGATGAGGAACTGATCATGGCTGAGAACAAACAAAAGATCCGTATCCGCCTGAAGGCCTACGATCACGAAATCATTGACCAATCGACGAAGAAGATCGTTGAGACGGTCATTCGTACGCAGGCCAAGGTTCGTGGACCGGTGCCGCTTCCGACGGAGCGCCACGTTTACACCGTGATTCGCGGTCCCCACAAGCACAAAGACAGCCGTGAGCACTTCCAAATGAAGATTCACAAGCGTCTCATTGACATCTTGGAGCCGTCAGCGAAGACCGTCGATTCGTTGCAGCGTCTCGACCTTCCGGCCGGAGTCGACATCGAGATCAAGATCCAAACGGCGTAACCGTTGAACAGGTGACTGGGAGCGTAACCACGCCCCCCGTCCTCTGAATCGTGAAGAAGGCCCCGCCGATGTGGCGGGGCCTTCTACGTTCAGGCAAATGCTGCGCAACCGTCTGAACCGGGCTGACCCCGCCGTGTGTCCGGGGCACGAAAACGCTGCTATCGTCTCCAAGCCCCGGAAACGGGAACACTTCGCCGGTTCGTCTTCAGGTGCAGAAGCCTGAGACAAGCCGCAGCTTACGTCTGCTCAGGCCTACAGCTTTCTGTAGGAACCGGGTGGCACATCCCATGTGCTCGCTCTGGACGGTTTTTCTTCCGTTCGGAGCGTTCGTGTGTGCGGGCTCACCCCGCTGGATTGTGTGAAGACGGCCGCTGCACCAAGTTCATTAAACGAATTTTCAGTACCCCCAGTACCGCCAGTACCCCCCAAGTATTCGAAGAACGCTCCAGGATCCGAGACACCAATGGCTAGAACCACCATCGTCGGCGAGAAGGTCGGTATGACACAGCTCTGGGATGCCCAGAACAATGTCGTGTCCGTCACCGTCGTCAAGGTCCAGCCCGCTCGTGTCGTCCAGGTGAAAACACCGGACCGAGATGGCTACGCAGCAATTCAAGTTACCTACGGCACGGTGAAGCCGAGTCGTCTTACCAAGCCGGAAGCGGGGCATTTCGCCGCTGCTGGTGTTGTCCCGGGATCAGACCTCCTCGAATTCCGGGTGGACGATGCGGGTGCGTGGACCATCGGGCAAGAGATTGCCGCTGATGCGTTTGCCGAGGGCGACTTCGTCGACGTCACCGCCATCAGTCGGGGCAAAGGCTTCGCTGGCGTCGTGAAGCGCCACAACTTCAGTGGAATGTCGGCCTCCCACGGTGTGCACCGCACGCACCGTGCGCCGGGATCGATCGGTGGCTGTTCCACTCCGGCCCGCGTATTCCGGGGCATGAAGATGGCCGGTCGCATGGGTGGCGAGCGGGTTACCACGCAAAACCTGCGCATCGTATCCGCCGACGCAGCCCAAGAAATCGTTCTCGTCCGGGGAGCCATTCCCGGCCCGAAGGGTGGCACCGTGATCATCAAGGCCGCCGCCAAGAAGGGTGCCAAGTAGTCATGCCCGCTCTCACCCTCCGCACCCAGGCCGGGGCCACCGGTGCCGCCGTTACCCTTGACGACCACTGGTTCGGCATTGCCCCGAACGGCCCGGTCATGCACCAAGTCGTTGTCGCCCAGTTGGCCCATCGCCGGGCCGGCACCCAGAGCACGCTTACTCGCGCTGAGGTCTCCCGCACGTCGAAAAAAAGTCGGAACCAGAAGGGTGGCGGCACCTCCCGTCAGGGTTCGCTGCGCGCTCCGCAGTTCGTCGGTGGTGGCGTGGCCCTAGGTCCGAAGCCGCGCAAATACAGCCAGCGCACCCCGAAAAAAATGATCAACCTGGCGCTACGCTCGGCTCTCTCCGATCGTGCCGCAGACGGCAAGGTCATCATCCTCGATGGCTGGTCGTTCACCGCGCCCAAAACCAAGGAGGCCGTGAAGGTGCTGTCAGCTCTAGGCATCGATGGCCGGGCGCTCATCGTGATCGACACCACCGTTGAGGCCGATGTTTTCGCCGCCAAGAGCTTTGCCAACCTGGCGTCGGTCCAGCTCATCGAAGCGGGCGAACTCAATGCCTACGACGTGTTGTGCAATGACTACGTCGTGTTCACCCGAGACAGCCTTCCCGGCGCAACTGCCTGAGGCGGAAGGAACGAACTGTGAAAGATCCCCGCGACATCATCATCAAGCCGGTCGTCAGCGAGAAGTCCTACGGACTCGTTGACAGTGGTGTCTACACCTTCGTGGTGGCCAAAGACGCCAATAAAATCGAGATCCGTCATGCCGTCGAATCCATTTTCAACGTCAAGGTCTCGCAGGTCAACACCCTTATTCGGGGCGGCAAAAAGACTCGCAATCGCCGTACCGGTATCTCCTCCACTCGCCCCGATTCGAAGCGCGCGATCGTCACCCTTGCCGGTGATGACCGCATCGCTCTCTTCGACAACTGATCGAAACGCGCCATGGGTATTCGCAAACGCAATCCAACTAGCCCCGGCCGTCGTTTTCAGACGGTTTCGGACTTCGCTGAACTGACCACCGATCGACCGGAGAAGAGTCTTCTCGCTCCGCTCACGAAGTCGGGCGGTCGTAATGTGTACGGACGCAAGACGGCCCGTCACCGCGGTGGCGGTCACAAGCGCCAGTACCGCATCATCGACTTCAAGCGCAACAAGGATGCCATTCCGGCTCGTGTTGCGACCATTGAATACGATCCCAATCGCACCTGCCGTATTGCCCTTCTGCATTATGCCGATGGCGAGAAGCGTTACATTTTGGCGCCGGCGAAGCTGAATGTGGGAGACACCGTTCTCTCTGGCCAGGGTTCCGATATCAAGGCCGGCAACGCTATGGCGCTGCGGTTCGTTCCCGTCGGCACCACGGTCCACAACGTTGAACTCAAGCCGGGCGGTGGTGGCCGGATGGCTCGCAGCGCCGGAGTGAGTGTGCAACTCGTGGCCAAGGAAGGCGACTACGCCACATTGCGTCTGCCGTCCACGGAAATGCGTCGGGTTCCAATCGACTGCCGGGCGACCATTGGCGAAGTCGGTAACTCCGAGCATGAACTGCTCACCATCGGCAAAGCCGGACGCTCCCGCTGGATGGGCCGTCGGCCGCAAACTCGTGGTGTCGCCATGAACCCCGTGGACCACCCGCACGGCGGTGGCGAAGGCAAAACCTCCGGTGGTCGCCATCCCGTTTCTCCGTGGGGCAAGCCCGAAGGTCGTACCCGTGACAAAAACAAGGAATCCGCCAAGCTCATCGTCCGTCGTCGCCGCACCCGCGGCAGCCGTCGTTAAGCCCGGACAAGGACTAGGACGCTCGTTATGCCTCGCAGCCTAAAAAAAGGGCCGTTCGTCGACGACCACCTTCTGAAGAAGGTCGACGACTTGAACGCCAAAACCGAAAAGCGCGTGATCAAGACCTGGTCACGGCGCTCCACGATCATTCCGGACATGGTGGGTCACACCATCGCCGTCCACGATGGTCGCAAGCATGTTCCTGTGTATATCAGTGAGTCGATGGTCGGGCACAAGCTCGGCGAGTTCGCCCTGACCCGGACGTTCAAGTTCCACGCGGGCCAAGAACGGTCGGGGAGGCGCTGACATGCCCGGAGTAAAGACCAACGAGTCGCCCGCCAAGGCCCGCAAGACCGGCCAGCGCGGTCCGGCGGAGCAGACCACCCACGCGTACGCTTATTACGTCCGTACCTCGGCGTGGAAAGTCCGGGTCGTCCTCGACTTGATCCGTGGCCACGACGTCGCTGAAGCCGCAAACATTCTGAGCCTGTGCCAACGCGACGCGGCTCACGACATCGGCAAGGTCCTGCACTCAGCGGTAGCGAACGCATCGCACAACGACGCGATGCCACCCGAGGAGCTCTACGTCTCGGCTTGCTTCGCCGACGAAGGACCCACGATCAAGCGATTCCGTCCGCGGGCCCGCGGTCGCACCGG
>JAYVSS010000049.1:0-13755 GCA_043775075.1 Acidimicrobiia bacterium | reverse complement strand
TAGTACTCGGCGGCCTCGGGAACCGTTACGGTGCGGTGCTCGGCGGGTTTCTCGTGGCCTACCTTCCCGAGCGTCTGCGGTTTCTCGCCGACAAACGCTTCTTCGCCTTCGGCATGGTATTGGTGTTCATGATGATTTTCCGACCGCAGGGACTCCTCCCTCGCCGCACCAAAGCGCGGACAGCGGCAAACTCCGCGGTGGCGGCGAAGAGTGCAGCCGATGTTGCCGTGGGAGGTGCATCATGACCGATCGGATCCTCGAGATCGATCATGTGACGATGCGCTTCGGCGGCGTGACCGCGTTGTCCGACATCAGCTTCCATATCGAAAAAGGCGAGATCCTCGGCCTAATTGGTCCCAACGGTGCCGGAAAGACCACCTGTTTTAACGTCATGACGGGTGTCTATGAAGCAACGGAAGGACAGGTGCTCTTCGACGGGAAGAGCCTCGTCGGGAAGAAGCGCTTCCAGATCACCCAGGCGGGCATCGCTCGCACGTTCCAAAACATTCGGCTCTTTCCTGAAATGACGGCGCTGGAAAACGTCATGGTCGGTGGAGATACTCACCACAAGGCCGGCGTTGTCCAGGCACTGTTTCGCCTTCCCACCCATCGTCGGGAGGAGGCGGAGGGTCACGCTCGAGCCATGGAGCTACTTCAGTTCATGGGTATTGCTGATCGGGCAGACGACCTGGCGAAGAACCTCCCTTACGGGTATCAGCGACGGTTGGAAATTTCCCGCGCCCTGGCCACCGGGCCGAAGCTGCTCTGCCTCGACGAACCGGCTGCTGGATTTAACCCAGCCGAAAAGGAAGACCTCATGGGTCTCATTCGAAAGATCCGGGACCAGGGCTACACAGTGTTGTTGATCGAGCACGATATGAGTCTGGTGATGGGGGTGACCGATCGCATCGTTGTTTTGGAGTTCGGCCGAAAAATCGCCGAGGGATCTCCACGCGATATCCAGAACGATCCACGCGTGATCGAGGCCTATCTCGGCGCCCCCGATGACGCTTCCGCCCTGGTTACCGAAGACTCGGAGGTCTGAGATGGCGGCACTTCTGCAGGTGAACGACCTTGAAGTTTTCTACGGCCGTATCCAGGCAATTAAAGGGATTTCGTTCGAAGTCCATCAAGGCGAGATTGTCACCCTGATCGGTGCAAACGGAGCGGGCAAAACGACCACGATGAAGACGATGTCGGGCGTTCGCCCGGTGACGGCCGGTTCAGTGGTGTTCGATGGCCAGGACATCACGAAGGCGCCGTCTCACAATCGCGTGTCGATGGGTATCGGCCAGTCCCCCGAAGGCCGTGGTGTCTTCCCCGGCATGAGCGTTCGGGAGAACCTTGAGATGGGCATGTACTTGCGCCCGGACCGCAAGTCGGCGGCCGCCGCTGAGGATTTAGAACGTGTACTTACTTTATTTCCTCGCTTGCGCGAACGCATTGAGCAAGCCGGAGGCTCAATGTCCGGTGGCGAGCAGCAGATGCGGGCGATCGGCCGAGCGCTTATGGGTCGCCCTCGCTTGCTCCTCCTGGATGAGCCGTCAATGGGCCTGGCCCCGATGCTTATCAATCAAATCTTCCGGATCATCAAGGAAATCAACGAACAGGGCACCACAGTGCTTCTCGTTGAGCAAAATGCCTCGAAGGCGCTGGCCATTGCCGATCGGGCGTATGTCCTGGAGACCGGCAAGATCGTCAAGACCGGCAAAGGATCGGATCTCTTGACCGATCCTTCAGTGCGAGAGGCGTACCTAGGCGGTCATTGACCGCGAAAGTGCTGCAGCCATTCGTGGGCTTCAAGGATTCAACGGCGGACATTTCGATGCTGTAGGTACGCAGATAATCTGCGTACCTATGGCTCATAGACTTGACTCCATCCGTTTCCCGCCCGCCCCAGCCCAGGAAGGTGGGAACAACCGCCGGTTCGGCGAGCAGCGGACTTCAGGCTCGTGCCTCTTTGGGGCTGAGGCGAGGGCCCGGTTTACCGAGGAGCCAATCAAATGGTTCGAGCTCGTACACACCGCTGAACAGCAGAAGGCCGCCAACACTGACGTTTGGTTGCGTCGTTGCGCTCGCCGCCGTCGGAGGAAGGAATATGTCGACGGGGTAACCAGACTCCGGCACTTCTGCGCCGAGCGTTACCGCGTCGGCGATCAACTCGACGGCTGCGTCACTCTCTTCCCGGTACCGCTCGACGTAGGGTGCGTAGTCCCCGCCGATCACCGAGCTCGGAGAAACCGTCGCTTCGCGCTCCTCCTCTGACCACTCACGGAAATTCCACGGGGCCATCACCGTCGAGGCAGAACAGCCGCCAACGCCGCGGTCGCCCGCCAGCAGTCCTCGTACGACGAATACAACGGGATCGGAGCGAAGCGAACAATGTTTGGGGGGCGTTCGTCCGGCAGAACGTCATGAAGCTCGATCAACTGGTCGGTGACGATCTTGGCGTCGTGGACAAGCACCGAGAGTTGCGCCCCGCGTTCTGCTGGATTCGCTGATGTGATGATTTCCAGTTCGTGCTCAAGACCCACAGCAGTAAGCGCGCGTTCTAAAAACGCAGTGAGGCGGAGCGAACGTTGGCGGAGCACGGCCATACCGCCGGCCTCGTCGAAGAGCGCCAGCGATGCCGAAATGGGGGCCACGGCGAGGATCGGCGGGTTGGATATTTGCCACCCCAATGCGCCTTCGCCCCGATCGATCTCCTCAGTCATGGCAAACCGGCTCTCGGCTGCGTTGCCCCACCAGCCATCGAGACGGACCAGGTCAACGCGATCAACGTGGCGGTCGTGGACAAACATCGCGCCAGCCGCGCCGGGACCCGAGTTCATGTACTTATAGGTGCACCATGCCGCGCCGTCCACGTTCCAATCGTGGAGTTGGAGGGGCACATTTCCGGCGGCGTGGGCCATGTCCCAGATGACCGTGGCCCCGACGGAATGGGCGGCCGTGGTGATTGTCGGAATGTCCAGGAGTTGCCCGGTGCGGAACGCCACGCCGGGGAGGAGCACACAACTGAGGGTGGCTCCGAGTCGCTCAATCGTGGCGACGATATCTTCGGTGCGCAAAAGATGTTCGCCCTCCTGCGAGGAGAGTTTGACGACGTGCGCGTGCGGATCAAGGGCGTGCATGCGAGCATGGCTGGCGGCGGCGTACCCGTCGGACGGGAATGGCCCGTGCTCCGTCAAAAGAATCGTCCGGGTCCCGTTCGGTCGATAAAACGCCAGCAACAGGAGATGGACGTTGACGGTGAGGGTATTTGTCACGATCGTCTCTCGCGGCAATGCGCCGACCACCCGAGCCATGGGTGCACTTAGGGTTTCAGTAAGACTCGTCCACGGGTGTTCTCCGGTGAAGTGTCCCTCCACCGCCCGTGCACTCCAGCTCGACATGACTTCGTCGATCACGTCGCGCGTCGCCCGGGGAAGCAGCCCCAGCGAGTTCCCGGCGAAATAGGCGCGCTTAGGAAATTCCGACGATGCCCGGGCGGGGGGGAATTCGAATCGATCACGGAACATCGCCGGGTCGGAGGTGTCGAGGCTGGCTGCCTCACTACGAAGGGCAGGAAGGTCGAACTGTCGTGGCGAGGGGACGGGTGGCGGAATCATGCGTTGGCAATCTTCTCATCGCCCGCTACCTTGCCTGATGTGGAACTTTCGCTCCTTCGCCATGCCCAGCCCGAATGGATCAGAGACGGGTTGTGTGTTGTCGACCCCCGGCTCTCAGAACGGGGATTTGCTCAGGCTGAGCACCTTGGCCACGCTCTCTCAGGCGAGACCTTTGATGAATTCCTGGTGTCTCCGCTCCTGCGGGCTCGTCAGACCGCCGCACCTCTCGCTGCTCGGTATGGCGTCAACCCGGAAGAGGACGCGTGGTTGGAGGAATGCCGCGAGCCGGATTGGCACGGCGAGCCGGCTGAAGTCGCCCGGGATGCCTATCTGGCGGAGTCGCAAGTCCATCACGACGAACGGTGGGAAGGTCTGCCCGGGGGGGAATCCGCCCGTGATTTCCAAACCCGAATTCACGCCGGATTGATCGCTTTTCTCGCCGCGCGTGGCGTCACTCGGGCGGAGACCGAGTTGCCGCTGTGGAATGTGGCTTCGCCCGGTGCTCGGATCCTCTGGGTCGCCCATGCGGGGACGAACTCGGTGGTGCTCAGTCACCTTCTCGGTGTCGCGCCGGTGCCGTGGGAGTGGGATCGCTTTTGCCTCGGCCATGCCTCGATCAGCCGGCTCATCACCAAGAAAGTCGGCGCGCATTTCGCGTTCTGCCTCGATCAGCTTTCAGGAGTGGAGCATCTCCCAAAAGATATGCGTACTTTGTAAATCACGCTCACTTATCGTTCCCAGAACCGGAAAAGGGCGCTCCCGATTTGGGAAACGATGGTCAGGTCAGGGTTTCCTCCGATGAACTCGAGAAGGTGGCGGGAGTTTCCGAAAAGGAAATTGCCGAACCACGGAGTACGCCATGCCAGGACGAACAACAGAACGATCGAGTACTGGCGATACGGAGCAATGGTGTCGAGAAACGGTCGCGGAAGATAGGGCTCAAGCACACCGAAGCCGTCGAGGCCGGGCAGCGGCACGGCGTTGAGAATGGCGGCAATGAACTGCAACAGGGCGAGGAATGCCAGGGCCGACGAAAAGACCGGCGCCCGGTTAAGCATCGACGGAAACAGGCGAAACGGAAGGGCGAGAAGAACCCCGAGACCAAGGTTCGCCAGCGGTCCCGCGGCCGACACCAGGCTGCGGCCGACCTTCGAACGTATCGCTCCCATTTGGATCCACACCGCTCCGCCCGGTAGGCCGATTCCACCCATAAGGAGGAACACGATCGGCATCAGAAGGGAGAGGCCGGGATGCATGTAGTGCCGGGGATCGAGCGTGAGGTATCCCTTGTCGGCGACGCTTCGATCGCCATAGCGATACGCCATGAGGGCGTGGGCGAACTCGTGGATACAGAGCGACACGATCCAGCCGAGAATGACGAACAGGAAAACCGGAAAGTTTCGGTTGGCCAGACTCGAACTCCACGCCACCACTCCGGAGGCAATCGTGGCTCCGATGAGCGCAAGGAATACCGGGCTGGGCTTGGTGGAAGTCGAACTGCTCACGGCGACGAGCGTAGGTGCCGCGGTGACTTGGCGAGCATGAGTTGCGCCGCGGCGAAGGCGACGGTGACCACCACGAGTCCGACGAAAAGCGCTCCGACGGTCGCCACCACTGTGCCCACCGCAGCGAACGCCATTCCGGCCGACAGTTCCCCAAGCAGATACCGGACACTGATCGGCTCGCCACACCGACGACACCGACCTCGCAGGGCAATCCAAGAAAGGATTGGGATGTTGTCGAACCACGCAATCATCGCCGCGCATCGCGGGCAGTGTGATCGTCCGCCAATGGACGACCCGCCCTCGACGCGGCGCAGGGCGAGCACGTTGAGAAACGATCCGATGCAGGTCCCGAGCGCAGCGATGAACGCAATCGCAACTATCGACACCCCGGCAATCTACCGTCAGAGCGGGGGAGACGATCGGCAGAGCCCGCCGGAACTCAGGCAATCTGCCGGCGGTGCTTGGGCGACGATCGGCAGAGCCCGCCGGAACTAAGGCAAACTGCCGGCGGTGCTTGGGCGACGATCGGCAGAGCCCGCAGAAATCAGCCTCATCTGCCGATCGAGTGCTCAGTATGAACGCGCCGAATTCCTCCGAAACGATTGCCGACCTGCTGCGAATTGCGTGGATGGCGGGGGCGACCGATCTCCTTCTCGTCGACGGTCGTCCGCCGATGATTCGATGCGAAGGCACGCTGGCGCCGATCCCCGGCGCTACTTCAGTTGTTGGCGGCGCCGAAATTCTTCGGCTGCTTGAGCCTTGTGTGGGTGCCGAACGTCTCGACCAATTCAAAGCCGAACAAGAAATTGATTTCGGGTTTTCGATCGACGGTGTTGCTCGGATACGCGGCAATGTCTATCTCCAGCGCGGTACACCGGCGGCGGCGTTCCGGCTCGTCCCCGCCACGAGCCCGTCGATGGATTCTCTCGGAATTCCGCCCGCGGTTCAGGCGTTGGCCTCGCGCTCGCAGGGCCTGGTCCTCTTCACCGGTCCAACTGGTTCGGGAAAATCCACGTCGCTGGCCTCGCTGATCGATTGGATAAACCACCACCGTCGGTGCCACATCATCACCATCGAAGATCCAATCGAATACGTGCACGATCATGATCAATCGATCGTGTCGCAGCGCGAAATCGGCATCGACACGCATTCGTTTCCCCGCGCACTGCGCGCCGCACTCCGTGAGGACCCAAACGTCATTCTGGTTGGCGAAATGCGCGACGCCGAGTCGATAGCAATCGCGCTTACTTTGGCCGAAACTGGCCATCTCGTGTTTTCCACGTTGCATACGAACGACACTGCTCAGGCCGTAGATCGGATCGTGGACGTCTTCCCCGGAGACCGTCAGGATCAGATCCGCATTCAGCTCGCCGGATCATTGTCTGCGGTGATCGCCCAACGCTTGCTGCGTCGAACCGGTGGCGGTCAGATAGCGGCCTACGAGGTCCTGATGGGAACGAGCGCGGTGCACAACTTGGTGCGCGAAGGAAAGACTCGCCAGATTCGCAACGCCATCGTGACGGGCGGCCAGGACGGCATGCAAACGTTGGAATCGTCGCTATCGAATCTTGTCGCCCGGGGCGAGATCACCTACGAAGATGCCATCGCCGCCGCCATAGTCCCAGCCGAAGTCATGGCGTAACCGACATACCGCGCAGGCGATGGAGGGCAAGAATCCCATTGACCCGTCGTAGGCTCTGCCTATTGCGCTGCGCTCCTGCGCTGGCGCTCCGGTGCTCGCCACGCCGGTCTCACGCAAGAATCCCATTGACCCGTCGTAGGCTCTGCCCCGATGTTTGCCAGCCTTTCTGACCGCTTCGACAGCATTTTCACCAAGCTCAAGGGGCGAGGGCGCCTAGGCGAGGCGGAAGTAGATGAGGTCCTCCGCGAAATTCGGGTGGCGTTGCTTGAAGCCGACGTCAACCTCACCGTGGTTCGCGGCTTCGTCGAGCGCATCCGGGAAGCTTGTGTCGGCGCCGAACTGAGTAAGGCCCTCAATCCGGCCCAACAGGTCATCCGTATCGTTCATGACGAACTGGTCGCCACCCTGGGCGGGGAGACTTTCCACCTCCAGTTCGCGTCGAAGCCGCCGACCGTCATCCTGATGGCCGGCCTGCAAGGTGCGGGCAAAACCACCAACGCGGCGAAGCTGGCTCGCTGGTGCAAAGCCCAAGGACGCAACCCGCTCCTGGTCGGCGCCGACCTCCAGCGTCCCGCCGCCGTGCAGCAGCTCCGCATTCTCGGCGATCAGGTCGGCGTGCCCATGTACAGCGAAGCGTCGAACCCCGTCACCGTCGCCCGCAACGGGTTAGCGGAAGCCGAACGGACCGGACGCGACGTCGTGATCGTGGACACTGCTGGACGCCTCAGCATCGACGTCGCGCTGATGGATGAAGTGCGCCGGATCAGCGAAACCGTCCAGCCGCATTACACGTTTCTCGTGATCGACGCGATGACGGGTCAAGATGCCGTCGCCACGGCCAAGGCGTTCAAAGAAACCCTCGCCCTCGATGGCATCATCATCACCAAGCTTGACGGCGATGCTCGGGGCGGCGCGGCACTCTCCGTCAAAGACGTCGTCGGCAAACCCATCGCGTTTGCCTCCACCGGCGAAAAGTTGGCCGACTTCGACCAGTTCCATCCGGACCGGTTGGCCTCGCGCATTCTCGGTATGGGCGACATGTTGACGCTCATCGAACAGGCCGAAGCGGTGTTCGATCAGGATCAGGCCGAGAAGGCGGCCGAGCAGTTGATGTCGGGCACATTCACCTTGATGGACTTCGTGGAGCAGCTCCGCGCCGTTCGCAAAATGGGCCCCATGAAGAACCTGCTGGGCATGATGCCGGGCATGAGCAAGGAGCTCAAAGACGTCGATATCGACGAACGGGAACTCGATCGCGTTGAGGCCATTGTCATGTCGATGACGAAGGCGGAGCGTAACAATCCTGATGTTCTGAACGTGTCTCGCCGTCAACGGGTAGCCGCCGGCTCCGGACGCCCGATCGCCGAAATCAACGCCCTGCTCAAACAGTTCGGCGAGATGCAGAAAATGATGAAGGCAATGGGTCCGGGATTGACCCAGGTGATGAAGGGCGGTGGGGGCAAGCTGAAGCAGGCCAACGCCATGCGCAAGGCCATCAAGGCGGGAGATGTCGACGCTGACCAACTCCGGGCGTTTCAGGATGGCGGCATGGGAGCACTGACCGGGGCGGGCGCTCCCCGTCAAAAATCCCCTTCGCTACCGGGTCTGACTGGTCGCACGGGAGCCGGGGGAGGCCGCGTCACGGCGCCGGGGACGCAAAGCGGTCCATCAAACAAGAAGAAGAAAAAAAAGCGTTAGCGACGAGCGGGGCGCGGGTCCTACCGTGCGTCTCGTCAGGGTGCTGGGCGCGGCTAGTGTTGTCGGGCTCGCCTGCGGGCAATTGGTTCACTTCGAGGAGATTCAACGTGGCTGTCAAGCTTCGCCTAATGCGCATGGGAAAGAAAAAGCAGCCGACGTACCGTTTGGTCGCCGCCGATGCCCGCAACGCCCGCGATGGCCGGTTTATCGAGATTCTTGGTACCTACGAGCCCCGTCAAGACCCATCGCGAATCCTGTTCGATAACGACAAAATCGTGCATTGGCTCGGCAATGGTGCCCAGCCCACCGAGACTGTCGCCAAGCTCCTGAAGATCTCCGGCGCGGCTGAACAGTTCGCCGCCTCACGACCGGTCAAAGTTGCCACGAAGGCCACGAAGTAATCACCATGGCGAACGACGACGGTTTGGGCAACGCCGCCGGGTCGGCGCAAGCGGTCCTGCAGTATCTCGCTGAGTCGTTTACCGACGATCAGAGCGGCATTGAGATCACGTCTTCGCGAGGCCGCAGTGGCCTCACTCTTGAGCTGAGCGTGGCTCCGGACGACATGGGCAAAGTCATCGGTCGGCGTGGCCGTACGGCCCAAGCCATTCGAACGGTCACGCGTGCCGCTGGTGCACGCGATGGCGTCGACGTTCGCGTCGACATCGTTGACTGACCCGTCGGGCGCCCGCAGTCCGATTCCTTCGGTGGCCTCGCACAGCAAACCCCTACCGGGCACATCGATGGCCAGTACGGGAAACGCCCGTCGCCTGTTATCGATCGGTCGCATCGCCAAACCGCACGGGCTGAAGGGCGAACTGCTGGTATCGCTGACCACGAATCGCACCGAGCGGATGGCGGTCGGGACGGCTCTGCAGTTGGCGTCGGGTCGCGTCCTTGTTGTTGAATCCAGCGCTGCCCATCAGGGCCGTTGGCGGGTGCGATTCAGCACCGTGCCTGATCGAAACGCCGCAGAAGTTCTGCATGGCGCTGAGCTTTTCGCCGAGCCGATCGACGACCCGGACGCGCTCTGGATCCACGATCTCATCGGCGCCGAAGTCCATCTTCACACTGGCGAAGTTGTTGGTATCGTGGCCTCCGTTGAGGGCAGTGCGGCGAGTGATGTGCTGCTTCTCGACGATGGTCGGATGGTGCCGTTGGTGTTTGTGGTTTCTCATGGACGGTCTAACGATGACGGGCGGTTCGTGGTCACCATCGATCCGCCGGTCGGGCTCCTCGACGAAAACGACGCGGTTTAGAGATTTCGCTGAGTTTTTGCACTGAGGCTCTTGCAACCACTCTCCGTGACTGCGAGACTATCTACTCAGTCGTGAAGCAACACTCAATGGAAGGCAGTTCCGATGGACCAACAACGTTGGAAAACGTTCGTCGAAAGCAGCTTGCGGCACCCGATTCCGCGCCCGCTGTACCCGTTTCTGCAGCTGGCCAAAGTGTTGCTCGATCTTTGCTCGTGGATCGTTGCCGTACTCATTGCGGCGCAGATCCGCTGGGCCATGGTGTCTTCGACGCCCGAATGGGGATTGTTTTTTCGCACGACGGTGTTCTGTTGCGGCGGGCAACTTTTGGCCGGGATCGCAACGGGTCTGTACCGCCAACGCCGCCGATATAGCAGCTTCGAAGAAGTTGCGTTGCTCGTCCGGGTCACGGCGTTTGCGCTGGTGTTTGCCGCCGTAGTCGATTCGCTGTTCTCGTCACGCACACCGCTATCGGCCCTGTTGGTCGGAGGTGTGGTCGCTCTGTTGGCCATGATGGCCGTTCGATACGTTTGGCGGGCCGTTGCGGGAGTGCGTCGTCGCCCCGAACCAGACGAAGAGGTCCGTCTGCTGGTATTCGGTGCCGGCGACCGTGGGTGCGGAATTGTCGACGAATTGGTCGATGCCAAGGGCACGGCCTATGTGCCGGTCGGTTTGATTGACGACGATCGGTCAAAGCGGAAATTTACGGTGCGCGGCGTCCATGTTCTTGGCACGCTCAAGCAGATCTCCGTTATTGCTGCCGAGTACCGGGCGTCGGCGCTGCTCGTGGCGGTTTCTGATGTCTCGCCCAGGTTGATGCAGCGACTCCTTGAGCAAGCTGAGCAGTGCGACCCGCCGCTCAAAGTGAAAGTCCTTTCGCCGATCAGCTCGTTGTTTGGCGAAAAAGTGCAGACCAGCGACATCCAGGACCTTTCCGAAGAAGACCTTCTCGGTCGCCGCAAGATCGATACCGATATGGGCAGTATCGCGGACTACATCCGGGGCAAGCGGGTCCTCGTCACCGGCGCCGGTGGCAGCATCGGGAGCGAACTGTGTCGCCAGCTTCATCATTTCCATCCCGAACGTCTGGTGATGCTCGATCGTGACGAATCAGCGTTGCAGCGGGTGCAGCTCTCGATCGAAGGTCGCGCCTTGCTCGACACACCGGACTTGGTCCTTGCCGACCTCCGCGACCACGAACGGATCATGTCGGTATTCGCCGACGTGCGACCACACGTGGTGTTTCACGCGGCGGCGCTGAAGCACCTCACTCTGCTTGAGGCCAACCCCGAGGAGGCGCTGAAAAGCAACATTTGGGGTACGCAGACGGTCCTTGATGCTTCTCAGTCGGTCGGGGTTCACACCTTCGTCAATATCTCCACCGACAAGGCCGCGAGCCCGTCGTGCGTACTTGGTTACTCCAAGCGAATTGCCGAGCGCCTCACTTCACATGCCGCCCAAACGTCGGTGAAGGGAACCTATGTCAGCGTGCGTTTTGGCAACGTGCTCGGCAGTCAGGGGAGTGTGCTGACGACCTTCCGCAAGCAGGTCGAGGAGGGTAATCCCCTGACCGTGACCCACCCCGACATCACCCGCTACTTCATGTTGATCGAGGAGGCCGTCCAATTAGTGATTCAGGCCGGCGCGATTGGTCAGGCGGGCGAAGTGCTTGTGCTCGATATGGGCGAGCCCGTCCGCATCGCCGACGTTGCCCAGACACTGATTCGACGCAGCGGTCGAGACCTCCCCATTGTGTTCACCGGAATGCGCGCTGGTGAGAAAATGCACGAAGATCTCCTCGGCCCGGGTGAGGACGACGTGCGCCCGACTCATCCTTTGATCACGCAAGCGTCGGTCCCGGCTTTGGCGCCGAAGTCAGTCGAATCGGTCGACGCGAGAGTTGGTCGTGAGGCGTTGATTCGTCAGCTGCATGTGCTGAGTGCGTTGGCCCCCACCGACCAAACGAATGCCAAGGTTTATTCGCTGCCCGACCCTTCCGATGTGCTCGCCAGCCAGACGAATCGAAAAGCTGCCTTGAGAAATCAAGAGCACGACCTCAACGGATCAGCGTTGCGCTCCGGCATGGCCAACTCGTTGGGAGCCAACGCCGAATCGCAGGAGCAAGCAGTCTAGATTTAGCCACCTTGTGTTCAACGGCGCCGCTTTGTGAATGTGCTCCCCGTTGGCATCGTATGCACGGGTCTCGGCTTCCTTCTCGGGTCGCTCATTGTTTTCGGGTTCTCCTCGCCCCGCCGGGGGTTCTTGGCGGGGGAACGACCGCTCTACCTTTGGTCGTTCGTCGTTGCGCTGGCGGGTGCGCTTTGGGCGCCGGCCCGTCCCACGGAGCTCGTCCCGCTTGATATCGCCTTGCGGTGCGCTGTGGCACTGGCATTTGGGTTTTCCGTGTGGAAGGCCCGCCGCTTGCCGATCGCCACGGCGATCGTGCTCATCGTCGGCGCGGTGGCGGTTGGAGGTTCACAACGACGCGTAAGCGGTCTGTTGCTTGTCGTTGCCTTCGCCGCTGTCGGATTGGCCGCGGCGGGCTTCGCTCAGCGCCACCTCGAAACCGCAGGCCCTGGCGCCAGCGCCGTCGTCCGGGCGCTCTTGGCGATGGCCGTTCCCTACGTCGCGCTGCGTATTCCGACCTCGCTGCCTTCGCGGCTGCCCTCAACCATTGCTGGCGTCGCCCTCGCCATCCTGGCGGTGTCTGCGCTTCTTCACGCCAGCGTCCGGACCAGGCGAATCGTTGGTGGAACGATCGCCGTGTCTTCGCTACTGGCCATCGTCGGCTCGACCGCAGGAGCGCTGACTCTCCGTCGGACGAAGATCACCGCGGAGCGGGGAGTGGACTTGGCGAAAGCCGGATTGGCCTCCGCTCGGGCCGGTGATCAGGCGGGTGCGGAGGCCTCGTTCGTGCGAGCTCGAGCTGCCCTTCTTGACACGCACCATGCGTTGGCTAGCCCGGTTGGGCGATTGGGTCTCGGTGTTCCTGTGGTGGCGCAGCATCTGCGTACGCTCGATCGCCTGTCGCTCGTTGCAGCCGAGGTCGTGGCCAGCGCCCGTTTGACCTCGGGGGAGGCCCGAACGAGCTCGTTCAAGGCGACCAACGGAGAACTGAATCTTTCGAAGATCGCCCAGTTGGCGGACGCCCTCGGCGCCACGACCGCCACGCTTGACCGGGCCACGGTGGAGCTCGATCGCCCCACCGGCGACTGGTTGCTTCCTCAAGTCACCAACAAATTGGCCGGGTTTCGCCGCGACATCCGAGACGCCAACGGGGAAGCGAAAGTCATTCGGGAGCTGGCCCGTCACCTCCCGGCCATGCTCGGGCGTCAATCGCCGCGGCACTACCTTCTTGTAGTCCCAACCCCGGCGGAAGCACGCGGGAGCGGGGGCGTTATCGGGAACTTCGGCGAAATCACCGCGTCGAATGGACGCGTCAACTTGACGCGGTTCGGTCGACAACGCGAGCTTTCAAACGGCGGCGTGGCGCTGGCCGAACGGGCCGTGCAGGCGCCAGTCGACTACCTGAATCGTTACAAACGGTTCGCCGTTGCCTCCGAATGGTCGAATGTGAACATGAGCCCGGACTTTGTGTCGTCGGCACAGGCGATGGCGAGTCTGTATCCACAATCGGGTGGCCGGGACGTGGACGGAGTGATCAGCGTGGACCCGTTTGCGTTGCAGGCGCTTCTCGGCGTCCTCGGTCCTCTGCCGGTTCAGGGTTGGCCAGTGCCGCTCGACGAGAAAAACACGGCCAACGTGCTCTTGCATGATGCGTACATCGAGAAGGAGGGCTCACTTCCCGAGCGAATCACTCTTCTTGCGGACGTGACGAGGGGTGTGTGGGAAAAACTGCGGGGCCACTCGTTGCCGAATCCGCGCCAACTCGTTGACCATATGGCGCCAGCGGTGGCGAACCGCCATCTCCAGATTTGGATGCGCGACCCAGCAGAACAGATGTATCTCACCACGGTCGGCATCACCGGAGGAATTCCCCCGCTGGACGGTGACGGATTTGGCGTGGTGGTCAACAACGCCTCGGC
>JAYVSS010000048.1:0-5851 GCA_043775075.1 Acidimicrobiia bacterium | reverse complement strand
GAGCAGTACACGTTCTCGCCGCCCCGCAGCACCATGTCCTTGACCCGATCCACGATGTACACAAAGCCGTCATCGTCGATGCGGGCGACGTCTCCAGTGTTGAACCAACCGTCGCGGATGGCGTCGGCCGTGGCGTCTGGCTTATTCAGATAGCCCCGGATCACTGCCGGTCCGCGCACACAAAGCTGTCCCGGACTGCCGGGGGCGACCTCGTTGTCATCGTCGTCCACGAGCTTGGCTTCAAACGTCGGCATCACCGGTCCGCATGATGACGACTTGGCGAGATAAAACGCTGCTGAATTGGCTGTAACGATGCCACACGTCTCCGTGAGCCCATAGCCGGTAGACGGCGCACCGCCGGCCAGTGACCTGTCAATCTTCTCCACGAGATCAGGCTGCAGCGCGGCGCCGCCGCCACCCATTCCGGCGAGCGAGGACGTGTCCCGAGTGGCCCAGTCCGGATGAGCGAGTAGCTCTCGGCTCATCGTCGGGACACCCGAAAAATTGGTGACCTTCTCGCGTTCGATGAGCTCCAACGCGCGCCTGGCGTCCCATTTGTAGGTAAAGACGATTTTGCCTCCGCTGAGCGTGGCCGGGTGGAGAAGGCAGTTGTTGGCCGTCACATGGAAGAGCGGGGTGGGCGCCATGAAAACGGCGGGACCCGTCGGGGCCGGGGGCGGTACCGCTTCTCCCGACGCCGCCGACGTGGCTCGGGCCTTGGCCAACCCCGATGCGGCCGCCCAAAAACCTAAGTGCATGATGTTGCTCACACACCCCCGATGGGTGAGCTGCGCCCCCTTAGGGAAGCCGGTGGTACCAGAGGTGTAGAAGATGCAGGCATCGTCGTCCGGGTCAATGGTGGCGTCCGGCAGCGAGGCCGGGGCCGATGCACCGCTGGCTACATCCAACCAGCGCAGGGTGTAGGTCGGGCCCGAGGTGCTCCGCGTCGAGATGATGGCTAAGGGGATTTGGGCGCGCACGGCGTCGAGATGCGGAGCGACCCGAACGAGCCGTTCGTCGTCGGCGATCAACACCTTTGGCGTGGAGTCAAGCAGGCCATATTCCATCTCGGCGCCCGTCCACCAGGCGTTCATTCCGACTACGGCCGCGCCAACGCTCAACGTGGCCCAGTAGGCGACAACCCATTCGGGGTAGTTCCGCATGGCCACGGCCACTCGGTCACCGGAGCCAACGCCATGAACCTCTCGGAGGTGGGCGGCAAGGGCTCGGACCTGGGCGGCCGCTTCGCTATAGGTGAGCCGTTCGTCTTCGTAGACGACATACTCCCGGTCCCCGTGGGCCGCAGCCATTTCCCAGACCGCTCGCATGTGCGGCGGGGCACCGGCGAACACCTGCATCGGGATCCCCCGCACGGTGGTGGCGGTCAACGCAAATGATGCACCCGGCGCGGTCAGTTCGGCCCAGGTGGAGTGGAGGTGTTCGATCACGCCTTCGGTTGTAGTGCATGGTGACGCTGGGCGTGAAGTCCGTCCGCCAGCATCAGACTCGGCTACCGACCCGCGTCGGTCAGCCAACGACCAACCTCAGCGTGGGAGGCGAGATAGCCGCAGTTCCGCAGTCGATCGTCGGCGTAGGCGGCAAAGTCGGTCTCGACTGAAGTACTGATGGCGGACTGCACCAATCCCCATAACCCCTCACGCAATTCGCTCACAATCTTGAAGAGGTGGAGCTGGGCCCACTTCGGCGCACGGACCTGACCGAAATAGTGGTGCAGCAACCGTTCATCGGAACCACCATCGAATGATGCGTTGATCGAGAGGTTGGCGAGATCAAACATCGCATGATTCATCCCCGCGTATTCATAGTCGATGAGCCACACCCGGCCAGGGGGCGACAGCAGGATGTTCGCCGGAAGAAGATCGTTGTGGCAGAGCGTGGAGAGCCGCTCGGGCAGGGGAATCGCCTTCTCGATACGCGCCGCCAGGTCGAGCAGTGCAGTGGTTTCCCAATGCGGACGCCCCAACCGTCGTGCGTCGTCACTATGACGGCGCACGATCTGGAAAATAGGGAACTCATGAACGACCGGTGGATGGGCGTGCAGCCGACGAAGGACCTCGACGATGGGCCCGAGCACCGCAGGCAACGCGATGTCAGCCGGGGCCAGCGGCCGCGCGTCCACGAAGTCAGACACAACGGTGCCGAACGCCGGGATCTCACAGAGAACAGCCGGGGCGATGTCGAGTTGCGCCGCGGCAGTGGTGATCGACGCCTCGGCTCGACGATCAATCCCGAGAAGCTCGGTCTGCGCCCCAGGAACCCGAACAACGAAGTCGCCAGTGGTCGTGCTGACCCGATAACTGCGGTTGGTGATGCCACCGGGCAGCACTGTCACGGAATGGATCGCTCCTCGCCACCCGGGAACGAGCTCCAGGATTGACCAGAGCGAGTCGTCGCGGTCAAGTTCCATATCGTCAGTCGATTTAAGCCTTCACGCGCACCGACGAAGGGTCATACAACGGCCGTAGCGAAACGTCCGCCGGGAACCGTTCACCGGCGACGTCCAGCTCGTAGGTTCCATCGAGCACGAACTGGGCGGTGACTCCATCGGGATGACGGACGTAGCCCAGGCCGATCGACCGGCCCACGGTGTACCCGAAGCCCCCGCTGGTTAGCCAGCCGACACGCCCACCGTTTCGGTAGATCGTTTCGCGGCCGAGCAGCACCACGTCGCGATCTACCTGTTTCGGATCAATGGTGAAGGTGGCGAGCATCTTCCTCACACCGTCTGCGCGCTGACGTTCCATCGACTCGCGTCCTCGAAAGGCGATGTCTGTCTTGAGCTTGAGCGCCCACCCAAGGCCGGCCTCCAACGGGGAGTGATCGGGCCCGATATCGCTTCCCCATGCCCGGTAACCCTTTTCCAACCGGCACGACTCGATGGCCCGGTAGCCCCCGTTAATGAGCCCGAGCGGCGCGCCCGCACCCATGAGCGCGTCGTAGACCCGCGCCACATATTCCGTGGGGATGTGAAGCTCCCAGCCGAGTTCGCCCACGTAGGTGACCCGCAGCGCCAACACCGGGCATTGGGCCACGCCGATGGTGCTCATGGAACCAAACGCGAACGCCTCGTTGCTCAGATCGTCGTTCGACAACGCCGACAGAATCTGGCGGGACGCCGGGCCCATCAGCGCCAGAACGCCGTAACCCGATGTCGCATCAACGAGCGCTGCGCGGGCCCGAGCGGGAATCGATTTGGCGATCCAATCAAAGTCGTGGATGGCGAAGCCGGTCCCCGTTACAAGATAAAACTCATCGTCGGCCACTCGTCCGACCGTGAGATCACACTGGATTCCGCCTCGGTCGTCGAGCATCTGCGTGTAGGTAAGTGCACCGACCGGTTTGTCAACATCGTTCGCACACATACGGCCGAGGACATCGAGAGCATCGGGACCTTTCAACGTGAATTTGGCGAACGAACTCTGATCGAAAAGCGCAGCCATTTCGCGGACTGCGCGGTGCTCTCGGCCGACCGCAGTAAACCAGTTTTGCCGACCGTAGGTGTACGTATCGATTGGTTGCTCGCCGTCTTGGGCTGACGCGAACCAGTTCGGTCGCTCCCATCCGAGCTTCTCGCCAAAACACGCTCCTGCCTGTTGTAAGCGTGTGTAGAGCGGAGAAATGCGGGCGGGACGTCCGCTCGCGTGCTCTTCGTGCGGCCAGGCCATCGTGTAGTGCTTGGCATACGCCTCGAGAGTCCGCGTGCGAACCCAATCGACATCAAGATGCGGGCGACCGAAGCGACGGATGTCCACGACCCAAAGGTCATAGGGCGCCACCCCGGCGTGAACCCATTCGGCCAGCGCCATACCCGCACCCCCGCCTGCGGCGATACCAAAGGCGTTGAAGCCCGCGCCGATAAAGAAGTTTCGTAGTTCCGGCGCCTCACCGAGAATAAAATTCCCGTCCGGGGTGAAGCTCTCGGGACCGTTGATGAGCTGATTGATGCCAACGTCGCGCAGCCCCGGGACCCGACCGCACGCCATTTCCATGATCGGCGCGAAGTGGTCGTAGTCGGCCTCGAGCAATTGAAATTCGAATGGGCGGGGAATGCCCTTGAGCGCCCACGGAATGGGATTCGGTTCGTAACCGCCCATCACCAACCCGCCGACTTCCTCCTTGTAGTACGTGAGGCGGTCGGGGTCACGCAGCGTGGGTAGATCGCGGGGCACATTCATGGGCTCGGTGATCACGTATTGATGCTCAACGGAAACCAGAGGGACGCTCACCCCCACGGTGGCGGCGAGCGAACGGGTCCACTGTCCGGCGCAGCACACAACTTTCTCGCATTCGATCCGGCCCCGATCGGTAACCACCGCCCGGATCACTCCGTCGATCACTTCGATCTGCAACACCTCGGTGTCTTCGCACAGGGTGGCCCCAGCCGTCCGCGCGCCCCGGGCCAGCGCCATGGTGATGTCACTTGGATTTGCCTGACCATCCGTGGGAAGGAAGGCCGCCCCCACAACATCGTCAATTTCCATGATCGGCCAGAGGGCCTGGGCCTCTTTGGCCGAGAGCAGCTGCATATCGAGACCGAAACTGGCCGCGGTGGTGGCCTGACGTTTGACTTCAGTCCACCGTTCGGCGTTGCACGCCAGACGCAACCCGCCGTTCATCTTCCATCCCGTGGCCTGGCCGGTCTCGGCCTCAAGCCGTTTGTAGAGATCAACGGACTCGCCGAGTAGCTGGGTGATGTTGGCGCTGGACCGCAATTGACCGACCAGACCAGCCGCGTGAAACGTGCTGCCCGATGTGAGCTTGTGCTTCTCCACCAGCACCGTGTCCGTCCATCCGAGATGGGCCAGATGGTACGCAGTTGAACAGCCGACGATCCCGCCACCGATCACAACGACTCGCGCAGCAGTGGGAAGCTCAGCCATCGTCGAATCATGTCATGCGTGTTAGGACCTGCCGCAAGATTGCTCGCGGGACGTTAGAACGAGCTCACTGGACGGATCAGGCAAGCTCGGCGCGAGTTATCTTGTGGCGGGTACTCAGCTGGGAAAACCGCGACCGTATGCTCTGGACCGTTCGTTCTCTCCCCCCTCTCTAAAAGGATCCCTTCATGAGCATCGTGACCCTTGGCGGCAACCCCGCCCACACTTCAGGTGAACTTCCCGCTGTCGGAGCCCCCGCTCCGAGCTTTTCGCTGGTCAAAGCTGACCTTTCCCTTCTGGCCAACACCGACCTCGCCGGCAAGAAGGTCGTACTGAACATCTTCCCGAGTGTGGACACCCCGACCTGCGCCACGGGCGTCCGCAAATTCAACGCCGCCGCCGCCACGCTCGAAAACACCGTGGTCGTGTGCGTTTCCGCCGATCTTCCGTTCGCCCAGGGTCGATTCTGCGGCTCCGAAGGCCTTTCGAACGTGATCACTGCTAGTTCGTTCCGGTCCCCGGCGTTCGGGGCGGACTACGGCGTCACTCTTACCGACACGGTTCTCCAGGGTCTGCTGGCCCGCTCGGTCGTCGTTATCGATGCCGACGGCAACGTTGTCCACACCGAACTGGTGAGCGAAATCGCCAACGAGCCGAACTACGACGCCGCTCTCGAAGCCCTGAAGTAACACTCATCACCGTCGGTGGCGCCATGACGAACATCCTGTTCATCACGCTTGATCAGTTCCGTGGGGACTGTCTCTCCCTGGTCGGGCACCCGATGGTCCAAACGCCAAATCTGGATCGTTTGGCATCGCAAGGCGTGGCATTTCGTCGGCACTACAGCCAGGCTGCGCCGTGTTCCCCGGGCCGCGCCGCGCTTTATACGGGTACATATCAATGCAACAACCGCGTCGTCGCTAATGGCACGCCGCTCGATGCCCGGTTCGACA
>JAYVSS010000047.1:0-16325 GCA_043775075.1 Acidimicrobiia bacterium | reverse complement strand
TCTTCGGTGTCCTGCCGATCCTTCCGGGTGACTACAAAGCGAAGGCGGTTCTCTTCGGAGGAGGCAACGCCACCTCCATGGCAGCCACGGCTGCTGCCGCCAAGATTCACTACAACGCCAAGAGCGTCGGCATCCTCGCCGCCGACAATCCTGGGACCGCCGGCACCGTTGCTGCACTCGAGGCATCGCTGAAGAAATCCGGGATCACCTTCAAGACGGTGAAGGGCGGCGACAACGAGACTGACGCCGGCTATCAGGGCCTCATGCGTGAAGCTTCGAAGGACAATCCCGAGGTGTTGATCTCGCTCTACGGCGATGCCGGATGCATCGGGACGATCCGCGGACGCGCTTCGCTCGGGATCAAGATTCCTGTGCTGTCCACCATCATTTGCGGCGGAGCGGACGTACGTGCCGCTGCCGGCGACGACCTGATCGGCTGGGCATTCCCCGGCGCCCAAACCGACAAGCTCACTCCGGAGCGCGCCATCCTCCAGGCCATCACGGCCCCAGTGCGCAAGGTCAAGCCCGCCGAAATCGATCCCGGTGCCCTTGGCCTCGGAGTGCTTGGCGTCCAGGGCATTATGACGATGGCCGAGCATGCCAACCGGATGAAGGCCAAGAAGATGGCGGTCACCGGAGCGTCGCTGTTCTCCTACTTCCAGACGGTGCGCGGAACGGCCGCTTGGCCGCTTGGGGCAAAACTGGAATGTGGCGCGGTCCCGACCTACCCGGCGGTCTGTGGGTTCTCGTTCCCCGTGGCGGAATACACAAAGGCCGGAAACGTCACCATTCCCGGGCTCGAGTCGGTTGACGTCAAGCCGTACCTTCCGTAGTCAACGGATCCCGCTCTAACCATCTAGCCAACGTTCGTCTCTCGTGACCGACTACGTCTTCTATTTGCTGCTCGGTAGCGGAGCGGCGGCAATTATCGCGGCGTTCGGCCTCGGGTTGGTTATTACCTACCAGGGCTCGGGCATCGTGAACTTCGCCTATGGCGGTATGGCTATGTGGACGGCGTTCGTCTACGGAGACCTTCGAAAGGGCGAGTACCCGTTTCCCCTTCCCGGGCTCCCGGCGCGCTACCACTTCGGTCGCGACGTCGGGTTCCGGTGGGGGTTCCTTCTCGCCATGGCGACTGCCGCGGCGTTAGGACTAATTGTCTATCTGCTGGTGTTCCGGCCGCTGCGAAAAGCCCCGGCGCTCGCCCGTGTCGTGGCGAGCGTCGGGTTGGTAATCCTGCTCATGGATCTCGTTCGGGGCCGTTTCGGCGACACCACCGTTTTTCGTGTCCCGAGCATCCTTCCGAGAGAACCCGTATCGATTGCTTCTGGTCTGACGGTACCGCGCGATGGTTTGTGGCTCGCCTTCATCGTTCTGGTCATGGCTGCTGCGTTGTGGGCAATCTTTCGTTTCACCCGCATCGGCTTGATCACCCGCGCGGCGGCCGAGAACGAGAAGGGAGCCGTTCTGCTCGGCTTCTCCCCGGATCTGATGGCCGGCGCAAGCTTCGTCATCGCTTCGGTGGTCGGCGGTCTGGTGGCCATCCTGGCGGCACCGATGATTGCCCTCAACACCACGGTGCTGACCTTCGCCTTCCTCATTCCTGCTGTGGGTGCGGCGTTGATCGGCGAATTCAAGCGACCGCTTCCGACCGTCGCCGTCGGCATGGCGATCGGCATGATCCAATCGGTGTTCACGAAGCTCCAGAACGACCTCACGTGGTTCCCGAAATACGGAGCCCGTGAAGGTCTTCCGTTCATCGTGATCATCATCTCGATGGTGGCGATGGGCGAACGCTTGCCCGACCGTGGCAGCGTCGACAACTGGAAACTTCCGGAGGTACCCCCGGCGAGGATGACGCCATTTACCGCGCTCATGCCCGCAGCTCTAGCGATCGCCGGTTTGCTGTTCCTCGGGCCGCTGTGGCGTGGTGCGATTATGACGACGCTGATCGCCATCGTGTTGGCGCTCTCTCTGGTCGTTCTCACCGGTTTCGGCGGTCAGACGTCGCTGGCGCAGATGGCCTTTGCCGGCGTGGCCGGGTTCACGCTGTCCAAGCTGGCGGTCCGGTGGGAGATTCCGTTTCCGATCGCACCGCTGCTTGCCGCGTTGGTGGCGACGGCATTCGGTCTCCTCGTCGGGCTACCCGCCTTGCGGGTTCGAGGAACCAACCTCGCCATCATCACGCTCGCCGGCGGCCTCACCGTTGCGGAGTTCTTGTTCAAGAATCCCGACTTCATCGGCGATACCAAGACCGCAGGAGCCAAGGTTCCGAATCCGAAGATCGGTGGATGGGACTTCGGCTTGATACTCGGCAACAAATCATCGAGACCGATCTTCGGGATCTTCCTGGTGGTCGTGGTGCTCATTCTTTGCGTCCTTGTCTCCAACCTTCGCAAGAGCTCGACCGGTCGGCGAATGCTGGCCATCCGCTCGAACGAACGCGCCGCGAGTGCCATCGGCATCAACGTCGCCAACGGCAAGATGATGGTCTTCGCCGTATCGTCGTTCATCGCCGGAATCGGCGGTTGTCTGATCGGCTACCGGTTCGGCTCGGTTTCCGACGTCTCCTACGGAACTATTGCATCGCTTGCCGCACTTGCCGTGGCGTACCTCGGTGGTATCACCAGCGTGAGTGGTGCCGTTACGGCCGGAATCGTCGGATCATCAGGCGTCGCGTTCTTCACCATGACCCGTGTCATCGGGTCGCTCGGAAAGTGGGAGTTCTATATCGGCGGGGTGCTGCTGATCTTCACGGCGATCCAGAACCCGGAAGGAATCGCCGGGGCATTCCGCGCCCAGGCGGCGGAGAAGCGACTCAAAAAGGAACGTCGAGCGGCGGAAACCCTGTCGAGCCCGAGCGGACTCGCCGTGGACGCCCAATGAGCTTGTTGCAAACCTCCCACATGTGGGCCACGACGGAGGGCAGTCTTTTATGAGCCTGTTGCGAACCTCCCAGATGTCGGTCACCTTCGGCGGCCTGCGGGCCGTGAACGAGGTCGACTTCGCCGTGCCGGAGGGCTCGCTCATCGGCTTAATCGGGCCGAACGGTGCGGGGAAGACGACCTTCATCGACGGCATCACCGGCTTCGTCCCCACCACCGGTCGCATCGACTTCGACGGCCACGACATCACCCATATGCCGGTCCACAAACGGGCCGGTTTGGGGCTCGGACGGACGTGGCAGTCGCTCGAACTTTTCGATGACCTGACGGTGGAGGAGAACCTTTTTGTCGCTGCCGACAAGCAGACGGCAAAGAACTTTCTGCTCGACATTGTGGCGCCGAGCAGACATCGAGAACGCCAAGACGTTCAACTGGCGATGGACGTTCTCGCTATCCGTGACCTGGCCAAGAAGAAGCCGAACGAGATCAGTCAGGGGCAGCGGAAGTTGGTCTCCGCCGCTCGGGCGCTGGCCACGCGTCCGAAGCTGCTCTGCATGGACGAGCCGGCGGCGGGCCTCGACACCCAGGAGAGCGTGCAACTCGGGAGCAGCCTTCGCGACATCGTCGACTCGGGCACAAGCGTGTTCCTCGTCGACCATGACATGGGCTTGGTGCTCAGCACCTGCGACTACATCTACGTTATCGAGTTCGGGATGAAGATCGCCGAGGGCACACCGGCGGAAGTCAAGCGCGACCCTCGGGTGATCGCCGCCTACCTCGGTCAGTCAGCGCGCGACGAGCAGGGAAGTGGTCCGACATCATGAGCCTTCTCACCATCAGCGACATGTCGACGGGTTACCACGGTGTGCCTGTCGTCCGCGATCTCAACTTGCACGTCGACGAAGGTGAGGTGGTTGCGCTGCTCGGTCCGAACGGCGCCGGCAAGACGACCACGTTGCTGACCACGTCGGCATTGAACCCGATTCTTTCGGGGGACATCACGGTGCTCGGGAAATCGATCAAAGGCCGACGTCCGCACCTCGTCGCCCGCGAGGGTCTCGCGCACGTTCCGGAGGACCGTAGCCTCTTCTTCCAACTGACGGTCCGAGAGAACCTGCGGTTGAAGGCCAAGCGCGGATCGTCAGCGCTGAACGAGGCACTCGAGTATTTCCCGGCGCTGGAAGCGCTGATGGATCGTCGTGCCGGACTGCTGTCCGGCGGCGAACAACAGATGCTCGCGGTTGCCCGCGCGCTTACGGTTCGCCCGAAGCTGCTGATGGTTGACGAGATGAGTCTCGGCCTGGCCCCCATCATCGTGGAGCGCTTGCTGCCGGTGCTGCGCTCTATCGCCGCGAAGAGTGGTACCGGGATTCTTCTCGTGGAGCAGCACGTGCATCTTGCGCTGGAAGTGGCCGACCGTGCCTACGTGCTCAGCCACGGCAATCTCGTCCTCGAGGGCACCGCCGCGCACCTGCGCGACAACCCCCATCTGCTGGAGAGCAGCTACCTCGGCGGATGAGCTCGAGTAGAGCGTGTTCTCTCAGCTGAGACGGCGGAGATCGGCGTTGCGGATGTAGACGAGGACGAAGATCACCCAGGCGACGGCTCCAGCGCCGCTGATGGCGATGCCGGAGCTGAAGCGGTGGGCGATGAAGCCGAGGGCGATGGCGCCGATGGGCATGAAGCCGGCCTGGGTGAGGACGAAGAGTCCCATCACCCGGCCCATGAGTGCCTGCGGGGTGCTCGACTGGATGAGTCCCTGGTTCATGTTGATGTAGAACCCGCCGGCAAGGCCCATGAAGAGCGACACGATCAACATCATCGTGAACGTGTTGGAGCGGCCCATGAGGAACGTCATCGTCGAGCCCATGATGACGGCCCGCTGGAACAGCATCCCCTTGTTCGCCATGTCACCCTTGCGGATGAGGATCAACGACGTGATAGCGATGCCAACACCCATACAGGCGAGGGTAAGAGCGGAGTCACCGGCGTCTCGTCCGAGCGCTTCCTTGACGTGCACCTGCGCCGTGACCATGACCGCCGGGTTGATGGTGACGCTCGCCAGCATCAAGAGCCCGAACAGCGTGCGGAGGTTGTGGTCATGCCACACATGACGAACCGCTTCGAGCGTCTCGGTTCGCACCGACCGCTTCGGACCGCGTACGGCTGGCGGAGGAAGGCGGAGTTTTCGGAGGAACCCGATACCGATGATCATCAGGCCGGCCTGGAACCAGAACGCACCCTCGATGCCGAACTGTGCACCAACGGCGCGGGCGAGCACCGGTCCGAGAATCATCGACGATGTCATGGCCAGCGCATTGATGGCGATGGCGCTGAACAACTGCTGCTTCGGGACGATCGCCGAGATCATCGATGAACGCACTGGCGAGCCCACGGCCGAGGCCGTTCCGGCGATGAGCGAAGCTACGGCAATCCACCCGAACGTCGCCCGGCCGGTCCCGACGAACACGGCGGTCACGGCCATGATCGCCGCACCCCCGAGCTGGGTCGTCATGAGGAGTCGTCGCCGATCGAGGCGGTCGGCCCACACGCCGGCCTGCAGGGTGAACAGAACGGTTGGAAGGCCGAGCGTGAAAACGATGAAGCCCTGCTCTCGTTCGCCGAGTTTGAGGCCTTCGAGAACGAGCCATCCATAGACAAACCGTTCGGCGTTGGCGACGAGGAAGAACGCAATGTTGTTGGCCCACAAGAACCGGAAGTTGGGGATCGACAAGGCGCTCCGGGGTCGTTCGACGGCGACCTCGTCAGCGTGATTCACCGCTGTATGTTCGCAGGAAAGGTGAACGAAAGGCGAACTGAAGGTGAACGTGAAACCCGGAGTGCGGACTCAGGGAGCTAGCGACTGCCACCGTTGACGCTCAAGGTCTGACCGGTGATCCAGGAGGCGGCGGGCGAGGCGAGGAACACCACGGCCGAGGCGACATCATCGGGCGTACCGAGCCGTCCGAGCGGGATCGCAAGCTTCTTCGCCAGGCTCGGGAGGTTTTCCTCGGTGACCCCGAAGAATTCGACGAAGACCTCGGTCGGAACCGGACCGGGCGACACGCCATTGACGCGAATTCCTCGCGATGCCAGTTCCAGTGACAGCGTGCTCGTCAGACTGTTGACCCCGGCCTTGGCCACGGCGTACGGACCATTCTTCGGGGATCCTTTCAACGCTGCGCCGGACGAAATGTTGATGATTGAACTTCCCTCCTCCATTACCCGGGCTGCAGCGCGGGCGCCGGTAAAGACGGCGGAGAGGTTCAGCGCAATTTGATAATCCCACTGACTATCCGGCATGTCGACGAGGTCGCGCGGGGTGCGGTCATCGGCGCCGCCAGCGTTGCTCACCCAAAGCGTTACTTTGCCCATTTGTTGTTTCGCTTCATCGGCGAGGCGCTCGACGAACGCCCTATCCGTCATGTCGCCAGGAATCGCCACGGCTCGTCGGCCGAGCACTCGAATCTTTTCCGCAACCGCTTCGATTTCATTTGCCCGCCGAGCGGTAACCACGACATCAGCGCCAGCACCGGCTAACGCGAGGGCAATCCCCTCGCCGATTCCGCGACCCGCGCCGGTCACTACGGCGACGTGACCGTCGAGCCGGAAGCATGAAATGTACTCTTCGTTCGTGGCCATAGACATGCCGACAATCTAGGCAGGGTCTCCAATAAAAGCCCATCATCGGCTCCCGGCGCCTGGGTCGGTGTTTGCGTCGGCCCTGACCGAGGGCGAACGCCGCGCCCCATGACCGATGAGAACACCACACACCAACATCGCTTCGAGACGAACGACGTTGACCCGAATGCCGGCAGCGACAGGAACAATCAGAAAGACGCTCCACTTCTGCGAGAACACGTCAGCGAAAAACCCGGTTCGACCGAACGGCTTCAAGATCGACAGCACCTCGACGGAGTTCAATGCCGGCTTGGCCTCCATCACCACGGTGGTTACCCCGAAAGCCACGAGGTTGATTCCGAAACTGGTCACGATTTCTTAGTCGGCGACTTCTGTGTTTCTTCTTCGTTACGTTGCTGTTCAGAAGGGGGAATCGGAGCGGCAGCTACGGTTCGGCGGATACGTCGACGCTGACCGTCATAGTGTTGGTTTTTGCTTCGGTGAAGATCACGCCGCGCAACGGTGAGACGTCGGAGTAATCGCGCCCCCAGGCCGTGCATATATGGCGATCGCCAACGAAGACATTGTTGGTCGGGTCAAGATCGACCCAGCCCATCGTCGGAAGGTAGGCCGAGACCCATGCATGGGAAACATCGGCGCCGCGCAGTTTTTCCCTACCGGGAGGGGGAAAGGTCTCGAGGTACCCGCTGACGTATCGCGCCGCAATGCCGTGGGAGCGAAGGCACGCAATTTGGAGATGAGCGAAGTCCTGACAGACACCGGCGCCGAGGGTGAGGAGTTCATCGGGACTCGTATCGAGTTCGGTGACGCCAGGCTTGTACGTGAACTCACCGTGGATGCGGGACATCAGGTCACCGAGTATGTCGACCAGCGGGCGACCTGGCGTAAATGACCCCGCCGCATATGCGTGCACGGCGGACGATGTGGGGGCCGATGCGGACTCCAATACGAACTGTCGAGCGTCCAACATTTCTGGGTCAAGAGACCCATGCACGAGTTCGCGGGCGTCTTCCCAGGTGGGGCCGGTCCCGAATGCCGGAAGCTGACGATTCGTGACGTCGACGACGCTCGTCGTGGTGACGCTGAGTTCGGTGTGGCCGGTCAGCAGCGAGAAGTTGGCCACGCGATTGCCGAAAAAGTCTGTCCATTCGCTCAGCGAATCGGGCAGCGGCGTGACGTCCACATGCGCGCTTATGACTCGTTGTGACGGCGTCTCGCGGGGGAGTAGGTAGATCGTTCCATAGGACGCCGAAACAATTGATTCGTACACATATGATGTACGGTGAACGACGCGAAACGGCACGGGTGGGCGCTATCGCTATCGCACCACGACGGGGAGGGACCGTTGTGGCATGAGATGGGTGAAATGGGTGGAGTCGATGGCCCCTGCACACCGGCGCAGAAGTTGCTCCAGCCGTCGTAAGAACTCCTCAAGCTCAGGACGCCCGCCGGTCGCGCTTGGCGTGGCGAGCACCTCGGTGTCGGCCAGTTGCAGCATGGTTGTCGTTTCCAGGACGAGTCTGGCCACGGCGGAAAGTTTGTCACCCGCATTGCGTCCGGAGGCGGTGTCGGTCTCGTGGCCGGGAAGCATCGCGACATCGGCGGCGAGGCGATCAAGCTGATGTACGACGGACCGCGGATTGCCCGCGTCGAGAAGTAAGAGATCGAGCAACGTTTCGACCTGCGCCTGCGAGCGATATCGCCGACGGTACGTGATGATGCTCTCGGCGGTAGTGAGGATCGACTCCAACAGAAGGCTATCGGTGGCGGTTCCATTGGAAGACTGGAGGGTGGAGCGCAGGAGCGCAACGAGTTGCAGGGCTCGCTCGATCCGGCGCCCGGCGTCCATAAAGTGCCAGCCCGGATCGCGTACCATGGATTCGCTGGCTAGACCGCTAAGGGCTAACAGACTTTGCATCGCCGCACCGAGGGCGCGTTCCAGCGGAACCGGTTGATCGCTGCGGGATCCGACCGGCTCGTCTCGTAAAGCAAACAGTTCCCGGTCGAGATTGCCGATGACCAGCCACGTGTCGTTGGAAAGCTGATCGCGCACGGCGTATGCGGCGTCGAGCAGATGATGGACGGCGTGGGCCAATGTGCCAGCTCGTTGGTCGTCGACGATCAAGGCGAAGAGCTCAACGCCGGGCGAGGCAAAGGCTTCGGGATCTCGGAACCCGGGATACGCCGTGGTCACATCAGTAAGTGCGCGTAGGAGAATTTCGAAGCACAGCGCACCGGACGGATTCATGCCGCCGGCAAACTCGTTGCGGCGGTCGTACACGACTCGCAAGAGGCGCACGGTGTCCTCTGCGCGCTCGGCGTATCGACCCAACCAGAACAGGTTTTCGGCGGCGCGTGACGGCATGGACCCGACCGGGTCCATCGCTTCGACCGCCGGTCCGCTTTGCAACCAATGGCTCGTGGATTTCTCCGGCTCGGTGGCCAGCACCCAGGCATCTTTGGTCAATGCCCCGGCCTGATTGGAAATGATCGAACCTGCGGCGTCTGGCGCCACACGAAGGAGTCCCCCGGGCATGACCACGTATGACTCGCCCCGGGCAACGGCGAACGTCCGCAACACCGAACTGCGCGAGGCGAATCCGGTGGATGTCAACGTGGGGGCGGTGGACATCGAAACCGGTAGCTGGGCGGCCCACTGCAGCGGAGTCGCCTCAATTTCTCGGCGCAACGCGTCGAGCTGGTCAGCAGACTGCTGCCACCCGAGAACGGTGCTGCTTCCGCTGACGCGATCGATTGGTTTGATCACCAGACTGGCCAAATTGGTGAGCACATGCTGACGGCTTGTTTCGTCTCCGCACCACCACGTTTGGGCAGACGCAAGGCGCAACTCGGAGCCGAGGAGATGATGGGCGATCTGATCCAGGAATGCGAGCATGGCCGGGCTTTCGACAATGCCGCTGCCGAGCGGATTGACGATGGCCACGGTGTTGCGTCGAGCGGCATCGAGCAAGCCGGGAACGCCGAGCTGAGAGTCTGGTTTCAGTTCCAGCGGATCGCAGAACCAATCGTCCACACGGCGCAGGATGACATCGACGAGCTCCAACCGACCAAGGGACCGCATCCACACCCGTCCGTCTCGCGCGATGAGGTCACTGCCCTCGACGAGCGAGTACCCCAGGTACGACGCTAAGTACGCATGTTCGAATGCCGTCTCGCTCCATGGCCCGGGCGTGAGTACGACGATGCGCGGGTCGTTGCGGTTCGGCGACGAGGCCGGAGCGGCCTCTCGAAGGGCGGAACGGAGCGAGCGAAAAAACGGTGCGAGCCGATGGACCTGAGCATCGCGATAGAGCGACGGAAACACTCGCGAGATAACGACGCGGTTCTCCAACGCATAGCCAGCGCCCGACGGTGCTTGCGCCCGATCGGCAAGCGCGACGTAGCGTCCCGTTTCATCGCGGGCAATATCGGCGGCATACGTAATCAGGCGCTGCGGATTACGCAGGTTGGCGCGTGATCCAACCCCGATCTGATCGCACGCCCGCAAAAATCCTGGATGGCTGAAAACGAACTCAACGGGGAGCAAGCCGCGTTTGATGAGGTCGCGCGAGCCGTACAAATCGGCGAGTACGAGGTCGAGAAGTTCGGCCCGCTCGGCCACTCCCGATTCGATCTCCGCCCATTCCGCGCTCGACAACACCACCGGGACGGGATCGAGCGCCCATCGGCGGCCGCGGGGATCGTTGGTGCCAAACGCGTTATACGACACGCCGTCGGCATCGAGCAGCCGGTTAATATCCGCCTGACGACGGAGCATCTCGTCATGGCCCAGTTCGCCGAGGGCCGTGCCCACATGCGACCACGACTCACGAAGCGAGCCGGTGGCGTCGAGCAGCTCGTCATACGAGCCGGAGTCTGGTCGATAGGTGGTCAGCAAGGGCGGGGTCGAACGATCGAGACGGGCGTTGGGCGTTTCCGGCGTTTGGGGGCGGGACCTACGAGATGAAGCGCCGCAGGTCCAAGGTGCGAGGATACTCATGGGTCGTTGTCGGATTGAACATCGAGGCGAAAACGGCGTCGAGACCAGCAATATCTATGGTCCCTGCGGTGTGGCCTTGGGTTTCGAACCGTACGCGACGGCGTGCTTCGGCTTCGAAGGCGTTCACCGGAAATGTGTCGTAGTTCCGACCGCCCGGATGGGCGACGTGGTACGTACACCCGCCCAGTGAACGGGCGTTCCATCGGTCGACGACATCGAAGACGAGCGGTGCATGGACACTCATCGTCGGATGAAGGGCCGACGGTGGCTGCCATGCCTTGTAGCGAACCCCGGCGACGAATTGTCCGCTCACCGTGGTCGGTCGCATCGGTACCGGAACCCCGTTGCACGTGACGATATGGCGCCCGGCTATGGCACCGCTGACCAGGACTTGCAGGCGTTCGACGGACGAATCGACGTAGCGGGCGGTGGCCGTGGCCGTCACTTCTTCGCCGAGGACATGCCACGGCTCGATGGCCCCGCGAAGTTCCAGGCTGACCGGCCCCACCTCCGCCGTTCCCCATCGGGGAAAGCGGAATTCGAGGAATGGGGCGAGCCACGCATGGTCAAAGGCGAACCCGTGGGTGCGCAGATCGTCGATGACATCGGTGATGTCAGCCTCGGCGTAGTACGGCAGGAGGAAGCGGTCGTGGAGCTCGGTCCCCCAGCGCACCAGCGACCCGGTATAGGGCGAGTCCCAAAACCGGCTGACGAGACATCGCACGAGCAGGGACTGCACCAGGGCCATCTCGGGATGTGGGGGCATCTCAAACCCGCGGAGCTCCAAGAGCCCAAGGCGACCACGCTCGGAGTCCGGGCTAAACAGCTTGTCGACGCAGAACTCAGCCCGGTGGGTATTGCCCGTTACGTCGGTCAGGAGATGACGCAGGAGACGATCGATCTGCCACGGTCGCGCCCCCGCCAGTTCGCCGTCCCCGTCTTCGCGTTTTTCGTCGTCGGCAGGATCAGCGTCGGCGGCGGCCGCTCGATCTTCGGGGTGTTCTGAGGACCGACGGTGCTGCGCTTCGGCGTGGAGTCTGGCCAATTCGGCGAAGGCGATTTCGAGCTCGTACAGGTTCTCCGCCCGGCCTTCGTCGACCCGCGGAGATTGGCTCGTGGGCCCGATGAACCGGCCGCTGAAAAGATACGACAGCGACGGATGGTGCTGCCAGAACGTGATCAAACTGCGCACCAGATCGTGGCGGCGCAACAGCGGACTGTCCTTCGCCTGTGCGGCGCCGAGGGTGATGTGGTTGCCGCCGCCGGTGCCGGCGTGGGAGCCGTCAAGCTGAAACGTCTCAGTTCCCAGGCGAGCCAGGCGGGCTTCATCGTGCACGGTGCGGGTGATCATCACCAGTTCGTCCCACGACGATGCTGGCTGCACGTTGACCTCGATCACTCCGGGATCGGGGGCCACCACCAACTGCTGGACGCGGGGATCGCGGGCGAGGGAATACCCCTCCAGAACAACCGGGAGCCCGAGCGCCTGCGCCGTAGACTCAATCACGGCAAGGAGGGCGACCCCGTGCTCAAGTTTGGCGAGGGGCGGAAGAAACACGTGCAGATGCCCGTTGCGCGACTCCACGCAAAGGGCAGTCGTCGGCGCTTCGTCCACGCCGACGATGGTCGCCGGCGGTACTTCGCCGCTATTGCTGAGCGCGGCGAACGGGAGCGCTGCCCGGGGGGCAAAAGGTGACACGTCGGGACCTGGGGCGGCGGGCGACCATGCCAGGGCGTCGAGGGGGAGCCGCAGGCCGGCCGGTGAGTCGCCCGGAAGGAGGAACAGATGGCCGCGCCGAAGCGTCCATTGGGTCGTCCCCCACGTGTCGGCGGGAGTGGCATGGAGCGCCAGAATATAGGCCGCGGGCTCCCCCCGTTCGGCGTCAAGCTGGGCGACGATTTCGCGCCGGGCGTCACCGTTCGTGCCCACCAATTTGTTCGGAGTAACTGAGGCCAGGGGGGGCGGCTCCGTGGCCCGCCGGGCCTCCGCCCACAGCCGATGCATGGGGTCTTCGAACGCCGGGACACACAACGCCGCGGGAACCCCCAGCCGTTCGGCGATGACCATGGCGAGGCGCCGGGCGTCGGTCGCCGTGGCCGTACCCGCAGCCGACGGATCGGCGAGCAATGCGCCGTTTTTCCAGAGCGGGAGTCCGTCGGTCCGCCACAGCACACTGATTTGCCAGCGCGGGAGCGGTTCTCCCGGATACCACTTGCCCTGTCCGTGGTGGAGCACGCCGCCGGGGGCAAACCGCAATGCCAGACGCCTCGCGATATCTGCCGCGCGCGTACGTTTTTCTGGCCCATCGGCGTCCACCGTCCACTGCGGTGATTCCATGTCGTCGACGGAAACGAACGTCGGCTCACCCCCCATCGTGAGCCGTACGTCGCCCGCCTCAAGGGCCCTGTCCACGGTGTGCCCGAGTGCGTCGATGGCCTCCCATTGACGGGTTGAGTACGGAAGGGTGACTCGGGGGTCTTCGTGTATCCGGGTGACCATGTTGGTGAACGCGAACTCCGTTTCGCACGGATCAACCATCCCGGTGATCGCCGCGGCACTCGAGGGATTGGGGGTGCAGGCCAGCGGGATATGTCCCTCCCCGGCAAAGAGCCCCGAGGTGGGATCAAGCCCGACCCAACCCGCTCCGGGGATGTACACCTCGGCCCAAGCATGGAGGTCGGTGAAGTCTTCGACCGGACCGCTCGGGCCATCGAGAGACGTGATGTCGGCGACGAGTTGCACCAGGTATCCCGATGCAAACCGAGCAGCCAGTCCCATCCGACGGAATAACTGGACCAACAGCCAGGCGCTGTCTCGGCATGACCCAATCCCCGAACCGAGCGTCTCGGTGGGCGTCTGCACGCCCGCCTCCATTCGGATCGAATACGCCACTCGCTGCTGGACCTGCTGGTTCATCGTCACGAGGAAATCGATCGTGGGTACGCCGTCGGTCCCGAGAGATGGGAACGACGCAATCCACTCATCCAACGAGCCATCGTCGGACGATGCAACGAGGTACGGCGCAAGGTCGGCGGCGAGCCCGGCGTCGTAGGAAAAGGGGAATCGGTTTGCTTCTTCGTCGATAAAGAAATCGAATGGATTAATCACCGTCATGTCAGCAATCAAGTCCACCGTGACGGTCAGTTCTTTGGCCTTTTCGGGAAAGACAAAGCGGGCGAGATAGTTGCCGAAGGGGTCCTGTTGCCAGTTGACGAAATGCTCGGCCGGGGAGACCGTGAGTGAGTACGCCAGGATCGGCGTGCGACAGTGAGGCGCGGGCCGCAGGCGGATGACGTGAGGGGAGAGACCGACGTTTCGGTCGAACCGGTAGGTGGTCCGGTGCTCAATGCCAACGTGGATACTCACGCCGTGGCGAGTAGGGAGTCGGTACTCGCCGAGTCGCTGATGGCAGGAACGCGGACGAAGTACGTTTCGGTAAGCGCGCTGTGTAGTTGACCAATCCCAATTTGCAAGTCATCCACGTAGTCATGCAGTCCCTCGCCGGCGAGGTCCCCGATCTGGGCGTACAAGAGTTGCTTTTGCACCTGCGCGCAACTTGCCATCGCGCCCTGGTAACGCGGAAGTTCAAGGAGTGCTCGCGAGATTCGGGTCAGCGAATGTTCGACGGAGCGAGGGAACTGCGGATCACTGAGGAGAAAGCGTAGAGCCTCGGTTCCGGAGATGCCCGAACGCACGGTTCGGCGAAACATCTGATGCGCACTTAGCGACTTGAGAACACTGGCCCACGTGATGTCGGCATACGTGTCGGTGGAATTTAGTTCTGCGCCGGGATTCGCCAGGAGGACGCCGGCTTGGACATCGAGGACTCGCGTGGTCATGTCAGCGCATTCAATAGCCCGGCCGATTTCCAAGAACGAGAACGCGTCGTCATGGCTCATGGTGCTCGCAAGCAAACCGCGAAGCACCTGACAATCCCGAATGATTCGGCCCATCCACGCCAGTCGGGTGCGTCGGTCAACCGCGAGAGTCCGTGACTGGGCGATCCACAGGAACAGCTGATTGAGTTCCTCCCACGAGGAGTTCGGGAAGATCGCCCGGGTCACCCGAAAGTTCGATCGGGCCGAGGCGATCGAGCTGAGGATCGAAGCGGAACTACTTGGCTCGGTGGCGAGAAAACGAATGACGGCATCTTCGTTGTCCTCGTCGTAGTGTTCGTCGAACTCCTCTCGGCTGCCGGTAACCGCGAGCAGGGGCGACCACCCGATGCCCACATCTCGCGGAAGGTCGAGAAACATCTCCGTGTGCACCTTTATCAACCGGGCGGTGGACTCTGCTCGCTCCAAATATCGGGCCGACCAATACACGGATTCGGCCACTCGTGACAGCAACATTGTTCGCTCCTTTGGGGGAAAGGCCGGTTCGTTTCCGGCGTCGGTCGGTGGGTTGATCTCTCGGGGCTTCATCGGCCCACGCTCGGGTCGAGAATCCACGTGTCCTTGCTCCCGCCGCCCTGCGACGAGTTGACGACCAACGAGCCTTCGCGCAGAGCAACCCGGGTGAGTCCGCCTTCGGTCACGTACGAATCTCGACCGGAGAGGATGAACGGACGTAGGTCAAGGTGGCGGGGCAACAGCTTGCCGTCGAGGAGGGTTGGCGCGGTGGAGAGGCTGATGATGGGTTGGGCGATCCAGTTACGGGGATCGGCCTCGACGGCAATACGGACGGCGTCGAATTCGGCGGCGGTGGCTTTCGACCCGACAAATACGCCGTATCCTCCGGATTCGTTAGCCGGCTTCACCACGAACTCGGCCAGGTTGGCGAGCACGTGCTGGCGCTGCACCGGATCGATACACAAAAAGGTCGGCACGTTCTCGATCTTCGGCGTTTCACCCAGGTAGTACTCAATCAGTTTGGGGACGAACGAGTACACGACCTTGTCGTCGGCCACGCCCGCTCCGGGAGCATTGGCGATGGCCACGTTGCCGGCGCGCCACGCTCGCATCAGGCCCGGTACGCCAAGCGTGGAGTCGGCCCGAAAGACTTCGGGGTCCAAGAAGAGATCATCAATTCGCCGATAGATAACATCCACGCGTGTTGGTCCGGCAATCGTATGCAGGTAGACCATGTCGTCGTCGTCAACCATAAAGTCGGCGCCCTCGGCCAGATGGATCCCCATCTGCTGGGCCAGGTACGCATGCTCGAAGTAGGCCGAGTTGAAGACGCCTGGTGTGAGCAGCGCGATCGTTGGCACCTCTCCCGGGCGGGGAGTCAGCGATGCCAATAGGTCGAACAGTCGGGCCGGGTAGGCGTCGATCGGGCGAATGTCTAGATGGCGAAATAGGTCAGCAAACACCCGTTTGGTGACCGCTCGGTTCTCGAGCATGTACGACACGCCCGATGGAACTCGCAGGTTGTCCTCCAACACATACATCGTCCCGTCTGCACCTCGCACCAGGTCGCTTCCGCAGATGTGGGCCCACACGCCGAACGCTGGTTTCATCCCGACGCATTGGCGTCGAAAATTCACCGAATCATGAAGAAGCTCGACGGGGAAGATGCCGTCTTTGACGACTCTTTGGGCCCCGTACAGATCGTCGATGAAGAGATTCAGCGCCTTGAGCCTCTGGACTAAACCGTCAGATATGCGTTGCCACTCCTCGCTGGCGATAACGCGCGGGATGACGTCGAATGGCCATGCCCGGTCAATGTTTCCGGCCTCGGAATAGACAGTGAACGTGATGCCTCGGGCCTCGATCACCAACTCGGCGGAACGTTGACGCTCCTGTAACTCATCGATAGAAAGCGAACTGAGGTAGTCCGCCACGCCCGCGCATTC
>JAYVSS010000046.1:0-10370 GCA_043775075.1 Acidimicrobiia bacterium | reverse complement strand
TCTTTCGTCGTCGCCGGTACCGCATCAGAGACCGATCCCGTACTGAAGGACAACAAGGCCTCGCGGTACACAGGCGCGGGCGGCGTGCGGATCGGTGGGTTCTGGAAGAAGGCGGTCTTCGCCCTTCACTTCAGCGACCGCAACCTCCTCGTGCGGTCCGTTGCCGCCGATGCCAAGGTTCTCTTTGTGCGCAACATTCGTACGCGCGCAGAGAAACTTGCACCGTTCCTTCGTTACGACGCGGACCCGTATCCCGTGGTACTGCGCGACCGCATCGTATGGGTCATAGACGGGTACACGGTCACGAACAATTATCCCTACGCCCAGCATTTCGACACGGGCGCCGTGCTCGACCCGAGCAGCGGTCTCGCTGGTGTCCGGTTCAACTCCGTGCGGGCGTCGGTGAAGGTGGTCATCGACGGGTACGACGGTCAGGTAACGATGTACCGGACCGCCCCCAAAGGCACGGACCCGATTCTCGATGCTTGGGCTTCGGTTCATCGCTCCCTCTTTCGAAACTCCGATCGATTGGATAAGGACTGGCCGGGACTTCGCTCACATCTTCGTTATCCCGAAGACCTCTTCCGTCTGCAATCGGTGGCGCTGGGCCGCTATCACGTCACCTTGGCGGCGGCGTTCGTCGATCCGACGAACGATTGGACACCGAGCGTCGCCGCTCCCTCAACGTCGATCGATCGCAATGCTGCGGCCGCTGCCGCGAGTGTCTCGACGGTATCGTCCGAGCCGGACCCGGCGACATCGACCCGCTCGGAAGACCGGGCCCAGGTTGATCCGGACAGCGCCAGCCTGGTGGCTGAACCACTGTTCCTCCGGCACCGGTACCCCGGTGAGTCGTCGCCGTCGTTCGTTCTCCAACAGACCCTTGAACTTCGACGCTCGGCCAGTCAGCGGAGGCTTCTCCGAGCAGTCATCGTTGCCGATAGCGACCCGAAGAACTATGGGCGCGTACGACTACTTCGGGTCCCCTCGGCTGTCGAGGTCCTCGGTCCGACGCAGGCGTTCGACCGCATGCGAGCGAACCCGCGCGTGAGCACGTTGGAAACGCAACTTGGTCAGGTGGGCTCCAAGGTCAACTTCGGCGACGTGCAGGTCTTGCCGACAGACGCCGGCGTCATTTACCAGCGGCCGCTGTTCCTCATCCCCGAGTCGTCGGTCATCGAGGAGCTGAAGTACGTACTCGTGCTCGCCGGAGACCGCGTGACCATCGAGCCGTCCCTACGAACGGCGTTCCGTCAGGCGCTCGGTGCCCCGGTGGACTCGACGGGCTCGACGGGCTCGACGGCGCCGCCGGGCGGGTCATCGGGGGGATCAAGCCCGACCGCCAATTCCGCGGGTGGAGCCAGCGGGGCCGTTGCCACGCTGCCGAGGTCCGTCGCCGACGTACTGACCGAGGCGGCTCAAGCCCTCGACGATGCCGACGCCGCCCTCAAGGCGGGCGATCTCGGGCTCTATCAGCAGCGCGTCGACGATGCCCGCCAACTGCTCGCCGCGGCGACAAAGACGACGGGAACGGCGACGGCTGCCACGTCCACGGCGTCCACGGTCACGTCCACCACGATCACGTCCACCACGATCACGACACAACCGAAGAAATGAACTGCACTCCGCTCTGCTATTGTCTTCTTTCTCAACGCGGGGTGGAGCAGCTCGGTAGCTCGTCGGGCTCATAACCCGAAGGTCGCTGGTTCAAATCCGGCCCCCGCCACGAAGGAAAGCCCAGGTCTTGAGACCTGGGCTTTCTGCTTTTTCCGACCGTTACCCAGGCAAATCCTCAGGTGATGTTGAGGAGTACTCGCCTGACTGCAGCCATGGTGGCGGCAGGGAAATGACCGTTACGCCACCCAAAACGGTGGGCTCCCCAAAACGCACGCGGAGTTGGCGCTCGGCGCGACGGCGAGCGGGTTAGTAGATCTCGAAGAGACCGGCGGCGCCCATCCCGCCACCGATGCACATGGTGACCACGCCGAGCTTGGCGCCGCGGCGCTTGCCTTCCTGGAGGAGGTGGCCAGCGCAGCGGGTTCCAGTCATGCCGAACGGGTGACCGATGGCGATCGAGCCGCCGTTGACGTTGTACTTCTCCGGATCGATGCCGAGGCGGTCGCGGGAGTACAGGCACTGGCTGGCGAAGGCTTCGTTGAGTTCCCAAAGGTCGATATCGTCCACCGTGAGGCCGTGGCGGGCGAGAAGCTTCGGCACGGCGAATACCGGGCCGATCCCCATTTCGTCCGGCGCGCAACCAGCCACGGCCCAGCCCTTGAACGCGCCCATCGGAGTCAGCCCCCGACGCTCGGCTTCCTTGGCCTCCATCATCACCACGGCGGCGGCGCCGTCGGACAGTTGTGAGGCATTTCCTGCGGTGATGTACTTGCCCGGGCCCATAACCGGCCCGAGCTTGGCCAGGCCCTCGATGGTGGTTTCCGGGCGATTGCACTCATCGCGATCGACGGTGTAGTCGACGATCGTCTCTTCCTTCGTCTCCTTGTTGACCAGCTTCATTTTCGTGACCATGGGGACGATTTCGTTCTCAAATAGGCCATTGGCCTGGGCCGCGCCCATGCGCTGCTGCGAGATCAACGAGTACTCGTCCTGGTATTCCCGACTGACCTTGTACCGCTCGGCGACGATGTCCGCAGTGTCGATCATCGCCATATAGATGTCGGGGTACGCCGCAGTGAGGGCCGGATCGAACGTTTCGCGCGCAGGTGAGCCGCCCGGTAGGGAGATGGATTCGACGCCACCGGCGATGACCACATCTGATCCGTCCTGGATGATGTGGTTTGCCGCCAGTGAAATTGCATTGAGGCCCGAAGAACAGAATCGGTTGACGGTGGCCCCGGAGACGGTGATCGGGAGGCCGGCAAGCAGGCTGGCATTGCGGGCAATGTTGCCGCCGCCGTGGGCCACATTGCCGACGTACACGTCGTCGACGGCATCGGGCTCCACGCCCGCGCGCTGCACTGCGTGAGAAATGGCGTGGGCGGCCATGGTCATCGGGGCAGTGATGTTGAACCCGCCACGATGGGCCTTGGCCAGACCGGTACGGGCATAGGAAACGATGACGGCTTCACGCATGGAAAAACTCCTGGGGTTAGGACGCAAGTTGTCGGCCATCGGCCGACGAATAACTGCGCGAGGTTACGACCCGCCGGCCGGGCCTTCCAATCAGCTCGAAAACGGCGTTGTCGCCGCCTTTATGTTCGTCAGATCGCGCATCCACGGGCGAAAGTGAGACCGGAAACCTTGAGATTCAGGAGCTTGGTTTGCCATCCATGACTCTCGAGAACTGTCCTGACCGGTCCCTGCAAGCGGACAGCTGCTCCGATCCGGCCCTCGACAACAAGCGCCGCGGAGTCCCGGCCGACAAGGATCGAAAAGGGCAGGTTTGCTGTCGGAACGGTTAGCAGGGCAGTCTGCCCGAAGCCCACTGAGTCTGATCCCGCCGCTGCAGCAGTCGGCTCGAGAGCGAGACGGCGCCGTTCCTTTTTGCCGCTGGGATCTTCGAAACGGAAGGCCAGTCCGCTGCGTGTGCCGTCGATCGAGGCCACCTCGCCGTCTATGCGATAACACGAAGCGTTGGCCATGAGGAGGGTGTCAACTGTCCTCGCGAAGCCCCCCTGAGCGAACAGTGCGATTCCGTTGGCCGAGGACCAACCGGAAGTCGGCGCGATCGCCTCGGGCGAGGACCACTCCCTTACGTCTGTTGGAGGTGTGAGCAATTTCGCCACGAGGTTGCGGCGCAGGCCGACAGTGTTTTCTGCGTCTTGAAAGACTGTCTCGAAATCTGTTGCGATCCGACCCGCTGCCGGGGTCGAAGCATCGATCGGCGCTTTGAGCTGGAGAACCACCGCAGATGGTTGAGCTTGATCGAGGTCTTCGGACCACTGTTTCCAACTATTTGGTAGCACCCATTCCGTAGATGTCCGGCCGAGATAGACCTCGCCTACGAGAAAGCTTTTCCAGATAAATCTGGTAGCCGAGACGCGGTGATAGGAAAGATATTGCCACGGCTCATTCGTCCACATGAGTAGTGGATCGTTCTCACGGGACACCAGGTCGAGGATGGCGCGTACCGACTGGGTCGAGCCGCCGGCACCCTGCTCACGCATCTTTGAGTTGGCGGAGAATGACCGAAACGCACTGAAGTTCTGTGCGCCGCCCACGAATGAAACCGGATTGGCAAAAAAGATAGATCCGACCATGGTTGCGGAAAGGGCGGGAGCCCCCCATTTCGATTTGTTCCACCCCGGGGCTTGAGCCACCAGGCGCACTGCATAGCCAACCAGGGTTGCCGCCATGAAGATTGTCGGAACCGTCGTAACGGAGTAGTAGTGGCTTGAGTATCGCTGGGTGAGCGTGATTTCGACGCACGCGGCAAGCCACCACCCGAGCAAGGTGTAATGGAACGCCCTTACTCGCCGAGACGGATTCCTGCGCTGGGTCCATGCGGCCACAGTAAAAACGGCGATCACCAGCGCAGGAAGCGGACGCAATTGGTAGTACTGGTAAAAGGAGGTCCATCCGAGTGAGAGTTGTTGCGCAAGGCTGCGATTCGTTGACCGTGTCATGTACGTCCCGTAGACCCACCAGCTTTGCCAAAAGACATCTCCCAAACCTCTTGCGATGTACCAGATGGGCGCGCTAACGAATGTGGCGGTGGCCGTTGTTCCCATGATTACGAACCGCGTGAAACGCTCGCGTTGTTCGAGATTCTCGGCCATGAACCACCATGAACCGATGCCCAAAACGCTTACGGAAAGCACGGCCGTGGTCAGTGTTTGCATGGAGATGCCAAGCAGGAACCCGACAATTGACGCCGCAATGTGAGGCTTCATTCGCCTTGTGCCGCTCCACAGGCGACCGTCGATCAACATCACGAATGCAACGCTAAGTATTGCGACAATAATGTTTCGGGAGTACAGCACTCCACCATAGTCGGCACCCGAAATCGTAAAATGGATGACTACAGCCATGATGATTGAGAACCCGAATGTGCGATCCTGAGTCACAAAGCTAGAGCATCGTGCTGCAGCAATCCCCACGGTGAGAGCAGCCAGAATCACGAAAGCCGAGATCGCGTACCAGTATGAGTTCCACGATGTGATCAGCGTTGCTAAGTGGTAGACGATCGGCTCCAGCGGGCCTTTGTTGTGAATTCCGTTTACGTAGTAGCTGCCGCCAAAGTGAATCTGTCGTTCAATTAGAGTCCGCATGTACATCGGATCCCAGTCGGCCGATCGCAACTCATTGGCGAAGAAAGCGGCCGCCGCAATCGCAGCGATGAGACCCAGATTCACCCACCGCAATAGTTCGTGCCGGATCTGTTGAGTCGTCATCATCGACTGACTCTCGTCACCCTCCTGATTCTCGTGTGGCGCCACCTCCGTTGTCTGGCGGCGCTGGGCAACGGTCCGCATGGCGATGCCAGTCCCAAGCACGAGGGCAACGTTGATTCGAAGAATCGCGCCAGCGATGAGGCGCCTCGGGTCTGCACCTCCAGTGTTTGCTGAGACGAAATAGTCGACGAACGCCGAGAAAAGAAGGAGCAGCGCAAAGACCGACGCCCAGCGTCGCCTCGATTTCGCTATCGCAAAACCGAGAAGCACGGTGACCATCACCCCGGCGATGGCCTGCGACGACGAGGAGCTCGGCGACGCGAGCATGAGAATTCCGCGAGCAGGCAGTCGCGACGCCAGGCCAAAGGAGTCGTAGGTCGCAGCAGCATCGCCGAGCATCCGCCCGTTCGTCGCATTGGGAGCGGAGACCCCTATTTCGCGGTACTGGGGTCTGCCTGAGAGGACGCCCCAAACGAGGGCCAAGAAGCCAGCGATACAACACAGAAGCAGAGCATTGAGGATTCGCCTCTTTCGTTGTGGGGGTGTCTTCCAGACTGCGAGAACGAGGACGATTGACACTGCGCAAGTGATCAACGCAACGATGGCGTTTCCGTCGCGTAGAAAAATCCAACCGATGGTGACCCCCGTTGCGGGAACGACCAAACGGTTTCCCCGTGAAGCAACAACTCCCCACCACAAGCCGACCAATAAAATGGAGAGCGAAAGAGAAAGAGAGTCAGGAAGAATCTGAGTGGTCCAGAACGCGAATCGCGCCTGGACCATCAAAACAAGAAGGAAGAGGGCAGTGACCATGCCCACAATTCGACCGAGACGAACCGCCGCCGTCCTGGCGAGTGTTGCCCAGGCACCCACGTAGATGACGGCTTGGACGACAACAATGAGCCGAGTCGCCTTGCCTGTTACCCAGAGGAAGAGAACGTATCCGAACGGCCGCTCCCCGAACCAGAATTGGTGGTCAAGCGGCCCTCGCTGGGCGAGCCGAAGAAACGTTGAAGCGTCGGGGTTGGTGGTTCGAAACTTCGTTGGCCATGGTTGCCCAAGGATGCGAAGCAACAGCAATCCAGCAATAACGGCAGCAACAGCGCGACCGACAGTGCTCAGCCGCAGCGACGGAACGCGCTCAAGTGTTGGCCGGTGAATATCGCTCATCGCTCACGGCTCATCGCTCGTCAGGCGGGAATGCGGCGCGCTGACGCCTGCGCATGGCGCGCGTTACTGATCCCAGTCGCGGGAGATTTTGAAGGAATTGCACGAGATCATGGGCCGCCAACTTCGAATTACCGGAGGAGCGCGGCGCGAACGTGATCGGGTGCTCGCCGATTCGATACCCCGATGCGCTGGCGACTCCGACAAACGAACTGAAAAAGCTGTAGCCCGAAACCTCTAATGCGCTCACGTCGAGTGACGAAGCAAAGTCCTTGGTGAAAACGCGGAACGACGTTGTTGCGTCGTGAATATCGGTGGTGCCGGTAACCACGGCGAATAAGCGATTGCCAACTCGGCTGAGCGATTTGCGAGTGCGCGAAAGGCCGAGCACGAGTCCGCCTTCCACCCATCGAGATCCGATGAGCAAGTCCAGGTTCCGTCGCTCGCGCTCGCGCACGAGGGTCGGAATCACTCGCGGGTCGTGCTGCCCGTCGGCGTCCAGAGTGACGATCGTGTCGGTCCAACCGTCCGCCACGATCGCCGCCATCCCTCGGAGATATGCCAACCCGAGACCGGCCCTCGGTCCGGACGACACTTTGATTTGAATTCCTGCTTCGTTCGCCGTCCTTGTGGCGATAGCTGCGGTCCCGTCGGGTGAATCGTCGTCCACGAGGAACAGTCGAACATTGACTTCCTCGGTGAAAAGTTCGCGGGCGGCGTCGGCAATGGCCTGAATCGCCTCGGCGATCGCGCCCGCCTCGTTGTAGGTCGCCAGCATGACGGTGACGTTCCTGGAAACAACTAAAGGAGAGGCAACGCTGCTCGAATTGCGCAGGGATCTCGTGGGCGTCCCATCCCGAGCAGGACGGGTGTTGGGGTGGACACGTTCCACGAAAAGTCCCATGGTCTCCGTCGGTTGCTCGTCAGGTGCGACTCTGATCATCTTGCCGTTCTCCTGGTCCAGGCCATCCGGTCGACTGAGGGGGGTCAGCCCCACGCCGAACCAACGTCGCCCATCGACGCCGACCACCGGTTCCTTGAGGGTCATGACGTTTCGTTCACTTGTGACTCGCCGATCGTGAGGCGCCTCGTTGGGATCACTCGCGACACCCCAAAAAAGCTCGGTTGGGGCGCAGCCGACGAGACACTATGCTCTATCCCCTTATGAAGCCTGGCATTCACCCCTCCGACTACCGCCCCGTGGTCTTTCGCGACCAGTCGGCGTCGTCCCTCATCTTGACCCGTTCCACAATGAAGACCGCGAAGACGATCGAATGGGAAGACGGCCAGACGTATCCGCTGGTAGACGTGGAAATTTCGATGGCTAGCCACCCCTTTTATACCGGCAAGATGAAGATGCTCGACACGGCTGGCCGCGTGGAGCGTTTCGAAAAGCGCTTCGGCAAGCGCTCGAACTAAGGATCTGTCATGGCATCGAAGTCCAACGTTAAGCGCCCCATTATCAAGCTCCGGTCCACCGAGGGCTCGGGCTTTGTCTACGTGACGAAGAAGAACAAGATCAACGATCGTGAGCGCCTTGAGCTCCGCAAGTTTGATCCGGTACTTCGCAAGCACGTGATGTTCAAAGAAGAGCGCTAGGCCGCTCCCGGCGGCGCCTGCATGGCGCCGAGATCCTACTGTGCTCGCAGCCGACCTCCGGGTCGGCTTTTTGCGTCCGCTCGCCTCGCCCGAGAGGGTCAAACAGCTAGCATGCTTGCATGACAGCAATCCTGACCATCCGAGTAGACGACAAGCTGGCTGGTATGGCCAAGGAACGTGCTCGTCGGGAAGGCGTCTCGCTTAACCAGTTTGCCACTGGGCTCTTTCAAGCCGCACTCGATCCCCTGTCCGCCGGCGCCCTTATCGATTCCCTGCGCGAACGGTTGGAACGTGCCGGCGTTGAGGTGTGCGAACGCGCCGAGGGCAGTACCGCGCCGCCGGCTCATCCGAACCCGGAGGTCCTGGCAGCGGCAATGAAGGCCGCGGGGAAGGGGACACCGCTCTCGGAAGTGGTCTCGGCGGGGCGGAGATGACGGTCGCGTATTTTGACTCCAGCGCGCTCGTCAAGTTGTACGCCGACGAGGAGTACTGCGAGGCCGTCCGATCGGTCAGCGAACTGCCAGTCACGATCTCGCTGGCCCGGGTGGAAGTTGTAGCGGCGTTCTTCGGCAAGGTTCGGTCAGGCGAGCTCTCTCGAACGGTCGCGGGGGTGCTGTCCGACGCCTTTCTCGCAGACTGGGACGATGGCCGTATGCTCGCGGTTGCTGTCGCTGCGCCCATCGAGGCCGAGGCGGTGGAATTGGCCGGCAAACATCTCCTACGAGGCTTCGACGCCCTTCATCTGGCGACGGCGAATGCGGTGCGTCGAGCGATCCCCGAGTGCACGCAATTCGTGTGCTTCGACCAACGGCTGAGCATGGCGGCGGAAGGCGAGGACTTCAAGCCGCTCGCTCGGTAAACATCAGTGGTTCGTGGACGCCAGTTTGATGATCGCTCTCCTCGGTCCGTACCCTGGACTCGTATGGGTACTCCTTCTGATTCGGCCGCCGTCACGACGCACGAGCGCACGGAGTTCGATGTGGTCGTCGTCGGCGCCGGATTTGCCGGCATGTATCTGCTCCATCGGCTTCGGGGCCTGGGCTTTTCCGCGGTGGTCCTCGAAGCGGCCGACGATGTGGGCGGCACGTGGTATTCGAACCGCTACCCGGGCGCTCGCTGCGACGTGGAGAGCTTGGACTACTCCTACAGCTTCGATCAGGCGTTGGAACAAGAGTGGCAGTGGTCGGAGAAATATGCCCCCCAGCCCGAAATTCTTCGCTACGCCCAACACGTCGCAGATCGCCTCGACCTGCGTCGGGACATTCGGTTCGCCACTCGGGTGGCGTCGGCGGCCTGGGACGAAGGCGCCGCGCAGTGGCGCGTCCGGACGACCGATGGCGACGAACTGACGGGACAGCACTATGTGATGGCCACCGGCTGTCTTTCGGTGCCAAAGGAGGTGGATATCGCCGGAGCGGATCGTTTCGCGGGCGACGTGTACTGGACCAGCCGCTGGCCCCACGCCGGGGTTGACTTCACCGGCAAGACTGTGGCGGTAATCGGCACCGGTTCCTCGGCCATCCAGTCGATTCCGATCATCGCTTCCGAAGCCAAGCAGCTCACCGTGTTTCAGCGCACACCGAACTTCTCGATCCCCGCCCGTAACGGTGCCGCTCGTCCCGAGCGCGTTGCTCTCTACGCCGCCGATCCGGTGGCCTATCGACACGGTGGTCGTCATTCGTCGGCCGGGGTGCCGTTGCCCGTTAGTGAAATAAGTGCGCTTAGTGTGTCGGAAAGCGAGCGGAATGAACGTTATGAGCAGGCGTGGAAAAACGCTGGAATCATGGAGTTTCTCGGCAGCTATATGGATCATCTGGGAAGTGATCAGGCCAACTATGTTCTGGCTGAATTCGTGCGGAACAAGATCCGCGCCACCGTGAACGATCCGATAACAGCCGAGACGCTGTGCCCGAAGGACTATCCAATTGGGACCAAGCGTCTCTGTGTGGATAGTGGGTACTACGAGACCTACAACCAGCCACACGTACGCCTGGTCGACCTCCGCCAGCATCCCATTGCTACGATCACCGAGCACGGCGTAGACCTCGTCGACGAAAGCCTGGCCTTCGATGCGATCGTGTTCGCTACTGGTTTCGATGCCATGACCGGGGCCATTGTTGGTGTGGACATAACCGGTCGTAATGGCGTGACGCTTCGGGACGCGTGGACGGAAGGGCCGAGGACCTATCTCGGTCTCATGGCCGCCGGATTCCCCAACCTGTTCATGGTGACCGGACCTGGCAGCCCGTC
>JAYVSS010000045.1:0-12247 GCA_043775075.1 Acidimicrobiia bacterium | reverse complement strand
TGGTCCAAAAACGCTAGGCGGGAGGTGCCGACGGGGCCGGCACGGTGTTTGCCGATGATGACTTCGGCCGTGCCCCGGTCGGGGCTCTCGGAGTTGTAGATCTCGTCTCGGTATAAGAACATGACGACGTCGGCATCTTGTTCAAGGGCACCGGATTCTCGGAGGTCAGACAGCATCGGTCGCTTGTCCGCCCGTGACTCCAAGGTACGCGAGAGCTGCGATAGGGCGACCACAGGGACCTCGAGTTCACGGGCCAAAATCTTCAAACCACGGCTGATTTCGGAGATCTCCACCTGACGGTTCTCGGCATTCCCCTTGCCCCCGCTCATGAGCTGGAGGTAGTCGATGACGATGAGCCCCAGGTCGCCGAGCTTGGCCTTCAGGCGGCGGGCCTTGCCGCGAATCTCCATGACGGTGAGATGGGGATTGTCGTCGATATAGAGGGGTGCCTCGGCCAGGCGACCGACTGACGATGTGATCTTGGGCCAATCGTCGGGGAGCAGCCGGCCGTTGCGCATGCGGCTGGAATCCACCTTGGCGTCGGCGCACAGCAGACGCTGCGTCAGTTCCAAATGGCTCATCTCCAACGAGAAAAACAGCACCGGCCGGTTCTCCACCAGCGCCGCGTGGCCAGCCATACCGAGGGCAAACGCCGACTTGCCCATAGCCGGCCGGGCACCGACGATGTACAGGGCGTTGGGCTGCAGACCGTTGAGTTTCTCGTCGAGATCGGTATAGCCCGACCGCACGCCGGTGATGGATTCGCCCCGGTCGTAGAGCATCTCGAGGCGGTCGAGATTCTGCCCGAGCAGGTCACGAATCGGCGCCATCGTGTCCGTGGTGCGACGTTGGGCCACGGTGAAAATGCGTGACTCGGCCCGGTCGATCATGGCGGTGACGTCGTCGGGAAGTGAATACGCCTCTTCCGAAATTTCGCCGGCCACACCGATGACGCGGCGCAGCAGCGAGTGTTCCTCGATGATGCGGGCGTAGTACGCGGCGTTGCTGGCGGTGGGCGTCCCGGCCTGGAGGTTCACCAAGGCAACGGAACCGCCGATCATCTCGTACAGACCAGCCCGACGCAGTTCGTCGGCCACCGTGACGGGGTCCGCCGGCTCGCCTGCGCCGTACAGGTTCATGATGGCGTCGAAGATGTGGCCATGGGCCGGACGATAGAAATCGTCGGCGGACATGATCTCGGCCGCCGCGGCGATCGCCTCACGACTCAGCAGCATGGCTCCGAGAAGCGATTCCTCGGCTTCCAGGTTGTGGGGAAGAAGACGGCTTGCGCCGGGGTTGTGTGTGGTTGCGACGGATGCGCTGCGCCGCCGAGCGTCTTCTAAAGCAATAGCCATGGGATCAAAGATTCTGACGGTATTGGCCTGTGGGTAACGAGGGGGTTAACGCGGAGGAAAGCATTGGGGATGACCATCGAACAACCTCCGGAATCGGGGGACAACATTGTGGATAACCGCAGAGTTGTCCACAGTTGCCAGTATGCGCTTGGGGGTATGACAAAACCGCGGCATCAAGACCCTCCGAGGGATGCTCATTCGGCGGCGGGCAGCAAACCCACCGCATTGTGTACGCCTGGTGGATTCCCCACTTCGTGGCGATCGGTCGGCGGCACGTCGGCGTTAGGTTGGTGTGGTGTTTGGTGGACCCGATCTCCTGGTTTGGCTGCTGCTCGCCTTTGGGGGCGCGTTGTTCGTCGGCAATGTCCTCGCCCTCGTTCGTCCTCCGGCCAAGCGGGCGACGCGGCCTCCGTCGCGTGACGCCGCCAAGAGACGCATTACGGAGGATGATCTTGCTCCCGTTCCGTTGGCCAAGGCGCCGAAGGCCCGAACGATAGCGATGGCGGCGGTTGGCTTCGTCGTCAGCGTATGGGCCGTCGCCACTCTCCTCGGCCGCTGACAGCCCGCAGGAACTAACCTCACCGGCGCATGATTCTCTCCGATCACACCCTCCTTCAAGAAGTCGCCAACGGACGCATCCTCATCAATCCGTTCGTTCCGGAGAACGTGCAGCCGTCGTCGATCGACCTGACCGTCGATCGTTACTTCCGGGTCTTTCGCAATCACACGGCCCGAGTGATCGACGTGAAAGAAAACCAGGAGAACCTCACCCAACTGATCGAGGTCGACCCCGATGATTGCTTCATCCTTCATCCCGGAGAGTTCGTGCTCGGTGCCACGGTGGAGCGCATCGGCGTGCCCGACGATCTCGTCGCTCGTATCGAAGGAAAGTCCAGCCTTGGTCGTCTCGGCTTACTCATCCACTCGACCGCCGGGTTTATTGACCCCGGGTTCGATGGGCACATCACCCTGGAATTGGCCAACGTGGCCAACCTTCCGATCACGATCTATCCGGGCATGAAGATCGGCCAGGTGAGTTTCCTGCGAATGACCACGCCGGCGGACAATCCGTACGGCTCAGCTGCGGTCGGCTCCAAGTATCAGGGCCAGCGCGGTCCCACTCCGAGTCGCTACTACGTGAACTTTCAATAAACGCCACCTGACATATGTAGTCAATGTGCTTATGGTCAGCGCGCGTAGCGATTGGCAGGACGCAGAAGGCGGAGCTCGTCGCGTAACGTGCCGCCGAAGTACTCGGGTTTTACGACGCCCCGTTGCTGGAGCAAAGGCACGACATGATCGACGAACAGGGTGAGGTCGCGAACCATACGCAGCGGCTGCAGAGTAAATCCATCGGCCGCCCCGGTCTTCCACCACAACTCAATAAGGACCGCCATTTCTTCTGGGGTGCCGGTGAAGTGCAAGCCACCGGGCAGCGTGGAGAACCGATCAGCGGTCTGGCGGAACGACAAACCCCCATTTGCCGCGGTGGTGGTGACGGCCGCAGCGAATGTTTTGTTACTGGCGGTGGCGAATATGTGGTCAGGGAAGGGTCCATCGGGATCGAATGCAGGCACCGAAAGCGGATCGATACCGGTGATGTGTAGCAGGTTGTGAAGGCGGAACTCCGGGCTGGATGCTTCTTCCAGTGCCCGCCATGACGAATGCGCTTCGGCCTCGGTGCTCCCAAGAACGAACGACAGGCCAGGCAGGAGCCGTACATCGTCCGGGTCCCGGCCATGGGCCGTTGCTTCGGCTCGGATGCGCTGGCGGAACGCCATGCTTTTGGCCTCTGACGACTGAGGTGTAAATACTAAGTTCGCATACTTTGACGCCAACGCGACGCCAGCATCGGAAGACCCGGCCTGCGCCAGCACCGGGTGGCCCTGGGGCGAGCGAGGGATGGGCAGGATTCCGGCCACACGGTATCGCTCGCCGTGGTGATTGGGCGGATGAATCTTGGCGGGGTCGGCCCAAACGCCGGTTTCTCGAGATGCTACAACGGCATCGTCTTCCCATCCATCCCATACCTTGAGGACAGTCTCCACGTATTCCTCGGCCCGGTCATAGCGGTCGGCGTGCTCGGGATGGCCGTCGACTCCGAAGTTGGCTGCGGACAACTGGTGGTACGTGGTGACAACATTCCACGACGCACGTCCATCGCTCAACAGGTCAAGCGACGCGAACCGCCGGGCAATGTCCCATGGTTCGCTGTACGTGGTTGACGCCGTCGCCGCGAGGCCGATGTGCTTGGTTGAAGTAATAAGCGCGGAGAGTAGATCGATCGGATCGAATCCAGACTGGGCCATGAAGCGGGTGCGGAAGAGTGCCACCCCCAGTCCATCGGCGAGGAACAGAACATCGATGACGCCCCGCTCAGCCAGTTGCGCCATCCTTACGTAGTGATCGAGCCCGGGCGTTCCTGGCCAGGCCATGTCGGAAACCTTCCATGACGCCTCGTGGTAGCCGTACCCCGTGACAAAAAGGTTGAGATGGGCAAAGCGCCGATCGACGATGGGTGAAGCGGTCATGGTCCTCCGTTCCTAGCTCGATCTTCATTGGCGGCAATCGTTTCGTTGTCACGTACCTAACGAGCGGGGCGCCGATTGCATCGAGCTGTGCCGGTTGAACGCCGCTCGGCAGAGTTCATCGGTGACATTGCGGTCTTCAACCACAACGCCCGGTCTGAGCTGCCAGTTGCCTGCGGCATTCGTATGCACGCGTAGTTCAAAGACAAAGCGCGGACCGAGCACGGACTTCGCTCCTCGCCGCACCACAGGCCAAGATCGGAACAGATCGAAGAACAACTCCATGGCCTCCGGATCACCTGGTTCGCGCTCAAGGAGATCCAATGCCGTTAGCGAAAGTGCGGCCTCGGCCTGTGCCTGGGCGATCCACGGGGCGGCCTCCTCGCCGATGGGCCCGTCGATGGTGACGTTCTCGATCCGCTCCAGCCACCACCAGAGATCGTCGGTGTCGTCCTCGTCGATCGCCAGACGAGCGAGACGATAGAGCTCGCGCCCGTCGCAGGCTTGGGCCAACACCGTGAGGTTGACCGGGTCATCCAGCTCCTCCCAGGGCACCGTCGCCTCGCCGGTGGTAACCCACGCGCCAACACTCAAGAGAGCAGGCAGTGACGCCCAGGGCTGCACGCCAGCGTTGGCAAAGTATGCTCCACAGAATTCATTGAGTAGGGGGTCGCGACCCTGAAGCGGAAGCAGGAAGAGACGGTCTGCGAGGGTCCCATCGTTGACCGGATAGTTGTCCCACAGGGCCAACGGTCGCCCGTCCACCGCTTCGGAAAAGGCCTCAGCCTCGTGCGCCGAGATCGTCTCGTTGACGACCGATGCTCCCGTCCAACCGATCATCACGTCGGGTGGCAGCCCGGCCGATAGGTCGGTGAGGTAAGGGGTGGAGAGGGTGGTGGCATAGTGCGTGGGGACGACGACCACATGTAACGCGGACGTATCAATCAGATTCATAAGCGCACAGACGAGCTCAGCGTGCCGTGCTCCGTTCGTCTGTTCCGCCTTGAGATCGTCGAACGCAATCATGATCAACTGCGCGCCGAGCGCGATCACCGGCTGGAGCTTCGTGGCGAGCGCTTCGGCGTCGGTCTCGAAATCCTCGTCCGTGGTGCCGAGGTCGAGGCCGGGGGAGATGGCGACACCGAGATGGAGTCCTTCAACGGCGACGAGTTGGCCGAACCCGTGGAGGTGTTCAATGGTGAACGGCTCGCGCCATTTCCGACGATGGAGGGGATCAGACTTTGGTGCCCAGACGTACCAGGGCAAACCGGCCGGCACGCAACGGGCCATGATGGCGGCTCGGTCACCCCACGACCACGGCAAGCCGTAAAACCCCTCGAGCACCCCGGCGACGGCGAATGTCATGTGAGCTTATGAACGCGTGGGATCGTGAATGGCTGGTTCGAGGTAGATCAGCGTGGCATTGGGTTCCAACAACCGTATGTGCGCTTCGGTTTCGTCGATGGCGTTGCTCACACCGGCAAAGTCGAGTGCACCGTCAAACTCGATCTTGGCGGCGACCAGAAGTTCTTCAGGGCCAACGTGCATCGTGCGCACGTGAATGAGACGGCGCACCGACGGGGTCGACTCGATGGCGGTTCGCAGGCGAGCGATCGCCTCAGGTGATGCCGCCTCGCCGAGCAAGAGGCTGCGCATCTCGATGATCAGGATGATGGCGATCGCCGCCAGCAGGACCCCGATGCCGAGCGTGGCGTAAGCGTCCCAATCGGCGTTGTCGGTGAGCAACGTAAGCGTGGTTCCGGCGAGTGCCAGGACCAGGCCGACCAGGGCGCCGGAGTCTTCCAAAAGCAACACCGGGAGTTCTGGCACCTTGGCGGTGCGGATGAATGACCACCAGCTCTGCTCACCCTTGAGCGGCCGTGACTCCACGATGGCAGTGCGGAACGAGAACGACTCCAGTGCCACGGCCACCAACAGAATGCCGATCGCCACAGCGGGCTTTTCAAGTTCGTGCGGATGCTGGAGCTTCTTGATGCCTTCATAGATAGCGAAGAGCGAACCGAGCGAAAATAGGATGAGCGCAACTACGAATGACCAGAAGTACCGAGTCATCCCGTAGCCGAACGGGTGGCTTTCGTCCTGGGGTTTTTTGGACTGTTTACCGCCGAGCAGCAGCAGACCCTGGTTCGTTGTGTCGGCCACGGAGTGCCCGGCCTCGGCCAACAATGACGCTGACCCGGTGATGAGGAAGCCAATGAACTTGGCTACGGCGATTCCTAAGTTGGCGAACAGCGCCGCCACGATCGCCTTGGTGCCGTGCGCCTCACCGGCTTCGCTCGGCCCGCTCATTGGCCGCCGTTCAAAGAAATCACCCGGACAACACTAGTTTTCCGATTCCGGCGTGTGAGTATCCCGCAGCCACCCCACACGCTCGGGTGCGGCTACTCCTTGGATGCGACGGCGTTGGGAGTTACGTTCATCTTGGGAACGTAGTCGGCCACGTCTACGTCCTTGCGCTCCAGCCCGATCTTCGTCCGCAACTCGTCAACGCACGCACCACACGGTCCATAGAACATTTGCTGTACAGACAATCCGCACCGCGGGCAGGTGAACTCCAGGTCGTCGGCGGCCGAGAACTCGGCGATCTCCGGTGAAGGCGCAGCAAACAGATCAGACAACGGACCGACCCGAACAGCTAAAGCGTGGTGACGACGGGCGAGTCCGAGACCCCAGCGCGCTCGGCCTTCTCCACGGCTTCGAGGAGGTGCATCGAGATGTCCTGCACGATCACGTCGTCGCGGCCATGACCCTTCACGCCGTCGTCCATCATGATGTAGCAGAACGGACAGGCGGTGGCGACGCGTGACGCACCGGTGTCCAGGAGCTCCTGGGATCGCTCGTCGTTGACCTTGGTCCCGGTGTCTTCCTCCATCCACATGCGAGCACCACCCGCACCACAGCACATGCCCTTGGTCCCGTTGCGTGGCGCCTCCACAATCTGAATGCCCTTGAGTGAACCAAGGACCTTGCGCGGCGCGGCGTAGACGTCGTTGTGTCGGCCGAGGTAACACGAGTCGTGATAGACGATGCGCTCATCGAGCGACGCTCCACTGAGGTCCAGCCGACCATCGGCAATGAGCGCCTCGAGAAGTTGGCTGTGGTGGACGACCTCGTAGTGGCCGCCAAGTTGCGGGTACTCGTTGAGCAAGGTGTTGAAACAGTGCGGGCACTGGGTGACGATCTTGCGCACGCCCATCCCGTTCAGCGTTTCTACGTTGGCCATGGCGAGCATTTGGAACACATATTCGTTGCCCGAGCGGCGGGCCGGGTCACCGGTGCACTGCTCGTTCGGCCCGAGCACGCTGATGTCGATTCCGGCCCGACGCAGCAGCTTCACCGTGGCGGCGGTGACCTTTTTGTTCTTGTCGTCGAACGAACCGGCACATCCCACCCAGTACAGGTACTCACTGGTGATTGGCTGACCCGGTTCGGCTACGGCAACATCAAGATCTTTGGCCCACCCGAGGCGTTCATTTTGTCCGATTCCCCATGGGTTTCCGGAGTTCTCCATGGAACGGTAGGCGTTACCCAGTTCGCTCGGAAAGTTCGATTCCATGAGGGAGAGATAGCGGCGCATATCGAGAATCTTGTCGAGAATCTCGATTCCAACCGGACAGTTTTCATCGCATGCTTTGCACGTGGTGCAGGCCCAAATTTCTTCCGAGGTGATGCGCTCAAACACGCTCGACGTCTTGACCTTCAATTCCCCGTCGATGGAGACCGGCGGTGACACCGAACCACCGTTGGGACCTGTGAGTGACATCACGGTGCCAACCTTCAACACGATCTCACGCGGATCAAGTGGCTTGCCCGTGGCATGGGCCGGACAGACCGCAGTGCAACGACCGCACATCGTGCAGGCGTCGGTATCGAGCAACTGCTTCCACGTGAAGTCTTCGATGGTCGATGCCCCGAAGGACTCGAGCGACGTTTCCATGAGGTTCGGCATCGGGCGCATCGCACCCTTGGGCCGCTCCCGATCCTTGAGGTACATATTAAGCGGTGACGTAAACATGTGGCGCAACTTCGTAATCGGCAAAATCACCAGAAACGAAAAGAACGCGACGACATGCAAACCCCAAAAGAAGCGGTGCCAGTTGGCCAGATTGGCGGTGCCATCGAACAGCGAAGAAATCGGATAGCCGACGTAACTCCACTTCTCAAACGACGGCCGCCCGGTCAAAGCGATGCGCGCCCCTTCGGCCAGGAAGCCGGACACTCCCAGGAGCAGAAAGTTGACCAAGATGACGGCGTCTTCGGGTCGGCTCTTGGTACGAATGCGATAGACCCGCTGTACGTAACGGCGGTACATGGCCCACAGGATGCCGCCGATGAAAAGCAGGCCCGCGGTCTCGCCAAAAGCCGAATAGCCGCGGTAGACGTCGCCGTGCAGGAACTTCAACGAGTTCGGGAGTTGATGGTCGATCTCCAGCACGGTGGTCACGGCGAAGAGGCCAATGAAACCGAAGTAGATCATCGAGTGCATGAGCCCGGCGCCACGATCGCGCATCAGCGTCTGCATGTACACACCGGAGCGGAAGTCGGCCATGCGATTCTTGGCGTTCTTCTTCGTGGTCTTGCGATTATCCGGGGCGCCCCGTTCCCAGTTCTTGACCCGCTGGGAGAACAGCCACGCGCCGGACAGGAAGAGGATCGGCAGGATCGTGTAGAAACCGGCGCGCACGGCCGACGGGATGTTGCCGAACACCTCGCGATGGATCTTGGACGTGCCGTGCCACTGCTCGAGGGTGGCAGCAATGCCCGACACCGCGGTGATCGTGGCCATCACGCCGCCGACCACGAGGGCCAGGGTGCTTGGCGCGAAGCGCTTTTTGCCAGCGGTTTGCGGCGCCGCAACGGACGCAGAATGAGATGCCATAACGACCGGAAACGGTAGTCGGCGAAGTCTCGAGAGCGTGAACCAGCCGTCAAGATCTCGTTGGCTGGCGAGGGGCGCGGGGAGAACATGCGCTAGACACATCGGCCATGTCGTCGCCGAAGCTAGAAACCGAGGCCGCCGACGCAAATCGCCGACTGGTGATTGGCGTGGCCGGAGGGACCGGCTCAGGGAAGAGCACCGTGGCCGACCGCGTCATTGCCAAGGTCGGTCACCGGCAGGTGGCGGTAATCGCCCTCGACTCGTATTACCTCGACCAAAGTCACCTGTCGCCCGAAGGCCGAGCCGCCGTGAACTACGACCATCCCGAATCCTTCGACTGGAAATTATTGCGCGACCACGTGCGCAAGTTGATGCGGGGCGAGTCCGTCGAAGTGCCCGTGTATGACTTTTCCACCTTCTCCCGCACGGCGCAGACCGAGACGGTTCCGTCGGCCCCGATCATTGTCATCGAAGGCATCCTGGTGCTGTGGGAGCAGGGCCTGCGCAAGCTCATGGACCTAAAAGTGTTCGTTGACGCTGATGCCGACGTGCGATTCATCCGCCGCCTCACGCGAGACGTCGCCGAGCGGGGCCGCACCACCGAGTCCGTCATTCACCAGTACCTGGAAACGGTGCGCCCGGCCCACCTCAACTTCGTTGAACCGTCGAAGCGCTATGCCGACGTCATCATTCCCCACGGTGGCAAAAACGAGCCGGCGCTGCAGATGCTGACGGCGCGCGTAGATGTCTTCAACTCGGCGTGGGTTAGCGGGGCGCAGTAACGATGTGGGAGTCCTGATCGCGCCTCCGGCTTGATGGGGGATGCCACACGCCACGGAGCCCGTGGATTGCGCCAGACTTGGAGCATGCCCACGCCGTTGACGGTCCTTCCGGTCATTGAAAGCCCCGACATCGTCGAGACCCCTCGGGTGTCCAACAACGACGGTGATCACGAGCGATTCGCCCACTACGTGGCGGCGAACTCTAAACACCCGATGGCGTCAAAGCGCAGTGCCGAGGCCATGGTGACTGAGGCGCGGGTCATGGGCACGCCAGTCAAAGCGTTGTGCGGCAAGGAATGGGTGCCCAGCCGCAACCCTGAGAAGTTTCCGATCTGCCCCACCTGTGTCGAGCTGGCCAAGGGCCTGCGCGGCGGGGCGTAACCGACATGGGCGGGCGACGATCCAGCCCATCTACATGTTCGACAGCCTCGGCGTGCCGATGTACTGCTAACGCGACGACTCGGCACACTGAATGCCGACAGTCGGCACCGGATCTGCCAGGCATTTGCGAATCTCGCCGACTGCTGATGACGACCCGGGCTCGAGATCCTCGCATGGGTAACGACTCGGAGGAACGAGAGCGGATGACGGGAATCGAACCCGCATTCTCAGCTTGGGAAGCTGATGTCCTACCATTGAACGACATCCGCACGACTCCGTTGCAGTGTAGCGGGAGCCGTCATCGGTGTTCCTCGAAGTCGGCACGCACCTGGCGAAGATCACCCGTTTGAAGGAGAATTTTATGAATTGCATGGCCGTTCGTTCCGCTTGTCTTGCCGCCGTCCTTACCGTCGTCCCGGTAGCTGCGTGGGCAGCCGACACCGGTGGAAGTGCAGTCACCCCACCGTCGTCGGTCGCCGCCCCCCTCACTCTCGGCGGTGCAGCCACCACGGTCCCGACGACCGCACCCGCTTCTGGTGCGACGGCGGCGAAGTCAGTCGATGCATTGTTGGCCACCGGTCGTTCGTCGATTGCGGCGAAGAACTGGACCGAAGCATTGGTCACGCTGAAGCAGGCGGCGGTCGTCGATCCAAAGAATGCCGAAGTGCAAAATCTCCTCGGCTACGCCACCCGCAACAACGGCGACGCCAAAGGTTCGCTCACCTATTACGACGCCGCCCTTGCCCTCAATCCTCAGCACACCGGAGCCCTCGAGTACCAGGGCGTGGCGTACATCAAGCTGGGCCAAACGGCGAAGGCCAAGGCCAATCTGGCGAAGCTCAAGACGATCTGCGGTGTTTCATGCGAGCAGTACAAAGACCTCGCCGCGGCCCTCAAGGGGCCGAAGAAGAAGTAGTAGTTCGCATCTTCGCTGTCTGCATCGCGGTCAGCGGCAAACCGCTGAATAGGCTCTGTTGAGAAGCGCAGCCAGGGCGGGCCGCTGACCGGTGAGCGGGAATGTCCGACCGCTGCCAGTGCCGCAACCAAACCAAACCTGAATCGCCACACCACGGGACCGGCTCTAGGAGCGCCATACAAACGGTAACGCCCCCGGCCGTGACCGGGGGCGTCTTGCCCTTGCGGGCACTTGTAGGCCGCCGGGGTCTCGATCCCCGCACCAACAGATTAAAAGTCTGTCCTGAACGTGTGCACAGTGTCGCCTCGTGTCTCAGAACGGCGGATCTATAGGCTTTCGGGGTGACAAGGTGTGCGGGTGATCGACAGGTCAGCGCACAAATTCGCACACGATTCGCACACGCCCGCCACCTACGCATTCGTAGGGTGAACGGCGGAAGTAGCAGTCCCTGTCGAGGGGTGCCTAGGCTTCGGTGATGGCGATCGAGCAGACCAATATCCAGCTCAATCTCACGCCCGAACTCCGAAAGGGCGTGTACGCCAACTTTGCGGCGGTCTGGCACACGGACACCGAGTTCACCGTTGACTTTGCGTGCGCAGTAAGCCCGCCAGACAATTCCGAAGAAGGGCCGATGACTTTGCCTTACGACGTTGTTGCGAGAATCCGGATACCGCCATCGGTTATCTTTAAGATTGCGAAAGCAATAGCCGAAAACGTAGACCAATACGAAAAGTCGTTTGGCGCGATCACCCCGGGAGGTGCGTCTTGAATATGCTCGCAATTGAGAGACCCTTGGAGCGCACGTTCCCGATGCCGGGTCCGGTTGACGTCGCTGCCGCCCGCCAAGCACTCAGACGGCTCGCAGCACGCGCCCATTTCGTCGAATCTGCTTTTCTTGACGCACAGGACCTAATCGACGCACGGATAGCCACATGCGACGATTTCGGACCGGCTGTTAGCGCCGATGAGATGCGACGCTTGGCTCGGCGCTCTAGCTGAGTGTGTGCGTGGCTTAACTATCACGTAATCGACTCATCGCTACGTGGGTTGGCACACGACGACGAGTTCGACCTGTTGCTAGACGCACTCGCCGAGGTGTTGAGCCGGACACACGGACCGAAAGTTGAATACACGACCCTGCCGTCAAACGACGGTCGCGCTGAACGAACAGTCGCTTGGCTACCTGACGGTTGGGTCCTCGTGTTCTCCGCCTTCGACGACGGTCCTCCGCCGCATGTTGGGTGTCACCTGATCGTCCGAGACCTGTACCGGTCATAACGGTCCTCGCCGTCACGTTTCACGGCGCCTAGGTACTGCGCTGGTCGGGTGCCGTTGACGGGCCCGGACAAGTGCAGCCTCAAGGCCGATCCGGGCAACCCACGTCG
>JAYVSS010000044.1:0-4167 GCA_043775075.1 Acidimicrobiia bacterium | reverse complement strand
GGGCCGATGCTGGCGAAGCGCTATCTGTTGACGGGAGATGCGGTCGGCGCCGCCGAGGCGCTTCGACTCGGGCTCGTCACCCACGTTTCCCCGCCCGGGTCAGTGCTCGACGACGCCATCGCCTTCGCCGGTCGCCTCGCCGACGGTGCCCCATTGGCCATTCGAGCAACCAAAGCAGCGGTGAACAAATTGGTCAAGAACGCCCTCAACATCTCGTTTGACAGCGCAACGAACGCAGAGTTGATGACGCTGCTGTCGGCTGACCACCGCGAGGCCCTCGACGCTCAGCGTCACAAGCGGCCGCCGCGTTTCGTGGGAGCGTAAAACCATGGACATGCCCCTCTACGAAAGCCTGCTGACCACGCGGGCAATGCGTCGCTTTTCCGCTGAGGGGGTTGATCGCGTCGATATCGAGGCGTGTCTGCGCGCTGCGGTGCAGGCTCCGAGCGGTGGAAACATCCAGCCGTGGCAGTTCGTCGTGGTTGACGACGCCGCCATTCGCCACGATCTCGCCGTCCTCTACCAGCGTTGCTACAACCGGTACCAAAAGGCCATGCTCCCCATCGCCGCCCCGGCCCGCACGCCTGAGGATGGAGCATCCTTCGCCCGCACCGTCGCCGCCGCCCAGCATCTGGCGGACCATTTCGCCGAAGTTCCAGTGATCGTTGCCGTGTGCGTGGCGGGCATCGATCTGACGCTCACGGACGAAGACGGCCCCCTCGATATCGGTTCGGTTCTCGGGTCGGTGTTTCCGGCCATCCAGAACTTCATCCTCGCCGCCCGCAGCCGTGGTTTGGGAACTTCGCTCACCACCGTTCATCGCATCGAACAGCAGGCCTGTCGAGACATCCTCGGTGTGCCCGAACGTCAACAGATTGTGGCCCTGCTTCCCGTCGGCCACCCGGTCGGTCGGTGGGGGGTGGCCCGCCGTCGCCCGGCTGAAGCAGTCACCAGCTGGAATCGGTGGGGTGAACGCCATCCGTTCGCCCCCACTGACTAGCAGCACGAGGTGGGAAGGTCGGCCCCGTTCGCTTTTTGCCTCCGAGCACCAGAGCGCTAGCCGCCCACGAGTAAACGGGCCCGAAACGTGGATGGCCCGGTGGGGACGTGCAGGACCAAGGTTTTCTCCGCCGTCTTCCCCGACGCCAGCACCCCGAGGGGAACGAACGATGTTCGCCCATTGACGGTCAGCGCAGCCGTCGCATGCACGGGGTTGGTCGACCTGTTGGTGGACGAAAGAACCACGCTCAGTGTCTTCGACCCGGTGGGGTTGACCTGTGCGTCCACCGCAAAGCCCGGACACGCCGGTTTGACCAACGGAGCATCTTTGGACAGCACGATGGCACTGGAAACCGCAGCGTTTTCGGCGCCGTTGGTGAGCACGTCAAAATCGGCGGTGTAGGGCGTTCGGCAGGACACTCGGTGCGTGAGTCCGCCGAGCGACGATGTCACGAACGGGATGCCAACAGCCGTCGCCAGGAGCACGTGGGCCCACGGAGGTCGGCGGACGGCGGGGAGCTTCATCGGTGTCAAGTCTGCCAGCGTTCGAGCGCTGGAATGCGGGATCACCCGACCCCGAACCGATCGCTTCTAATCTGGCCGCATGGATCGGGTGGTTGAACTCATACGGTCGCGGCGGGGAGCCACGGCCGCAGGTCTCGGCGGCATGGTGTTGTTCGTGGCGTTGATCAACGTCGTTCGTGCCGTGCAACCGAGTGAGACGATCGCCGTTCTGCTCTATCTCCTCATCATCGTCGCCGCCCTGCTCTTTGCCCTGCGAGGCGCGCTCGTGGCCGCGGCGATGGCGTCGCTTCTCTACGCGTTGGTGCGAGGAACGGGACCGGCAGAGTCAGCTGCGTTCGTGCCGATCACCCTACGCGCGCTTAGCTATTTTGCCTTCGCCGCTCTGGTTGCTTTCGGTCTTGAAGCCATTGTTGGCCGACGCCATCACCTCGATACCGGCTCGGTGTTCGACGCCAAGACCGGCCTGGCGACGGTCCCTCACCTCGTGTCGATCATCGATCACGAAATTGCTCGGTCCGTCCGCTACAACCGGCGATTCAGTCTGGCCCTCATCGATTTGCCGTTCGCGCCGCAAGGATCCAAGGAACGAACGGCATACGAAGCGATGCTTGATGAACTCGGTGACCAGGTGCGCGAAGCAATCCGCACCACGGATTACGCCGGGATTCGGTCGGATCCCCGGGGATCGCAGATCGTTGTCGTTCTGCCCGAAACTCCAGCGGAAGGAGCGGGGATTTTTGCGCTGCGCTTTGGCGAGCGGATAGCGGATTTCCTCCTTCGGCGAAGCGTCGCCCTCTCCCGTAATCCGGCGTCGTGGTTCGAGTTTCCTAACGATGCCAACGATGTCCGGAGGGTTCGAAATGAGCTCGCTCGACTTGCCGATCTGCCATTGGCGATTTCCAACAGCGGCGTCCGGCGCTAGCACCCCGTCGCCCACGTGAGTTTCTGCACGTTCTGTTCAATTGTCGCGGGAACGAGCCCGGCCTACCGGGTGTTTGAAGACGACGACACGCTGGCGTTCATGGACGCCCTCCCAATGACGCCGGGCCACGTGTTGGTGATCCCGAAACGCCACGTGACTGATCTGTTCGAGCTTGACGAAGATCTGGGTGGTCCATTGTTCGCGTCGGCCCGCCGTATCGCCACGCAGCAGCGGGACGTTCTCGGAGCGCGGGGCGTGAACCTTTTGAACAACAACGGTCGGGCCGCCGACCAGTCGCAGTTCCACATCCATCTCCATCTCGTACCGCGTTACGGCGGAGACCGTCTGCTGCACCCATGGGAGCGGACGTTCGGCGACCGTCAAGAGATGGCCACCATCGCCGACCGTCTGCGTATCTCGTAACAAACGATTTTTCACCGGCGATTTCACCCGCGATTTCGGGGAGCGAGGACTACGCTTCGGCGTCGATGGACCGCACCGGAGACGATCGCATCGTCACGATTCCCAACGCTATTTCGCTGATTCGGCTGTGCCTGATTCCGGTGTTCGTGTGGCTGCTGCTGGGCCGTCACGATCGTCGGTCAGCGATGTATCTCCTTACCGTGCTGGGCGGCACCGATTGGATCGACGGGTGGATCGCCCGGCAATTCGATCAGGGATCCACGCTCGGCAAGGTGCTCGATCCGGTTGCCGATAGGTTGCTTCTGGTCGCCGGTATCGGCGCGATCCTTATTGATGGATCGGTGCCGCGGTGGCTGGGAATTGTTGTTGTCACCCGCGAGATCCTGATCTCGATTGCGGTGGTGGCCATTGCGGCGCTCGGGGCCCGTCGCATTGACGTGCAGTGGGCGGGCAAAGCACAAACAATGGGATGGATGATGGTGTTTCCGTTGTTCTTGGCGAGCCGGTGCGGGTTTGGTTGGAGCCGGTGGGCCGGCCATGCGGCGTGGATTTTCGCCGTACCAACGTTGGCCTTCATGGTCTACGCGTCCGTCACCTATGTTCCCATCGCGCGTCGAGCGTTGGCCGAGGGCCGGGCCGGGCGTCACGTGGCGGCGGCTTCGTGATGGCGGTCGAAGTCGGGCCGTTGGGCACTCCTTTCGGCGGTCTGTTCGGTAGGGTGCACCCATGCTGATTCCTGACGACCTTCGGTATTCAAAAGATCATGAGTGGCTGCGCGTGGACGGGAACCGAATCACCGTAGGGATCACCGACTATGCCCAGGATGCGCTGGGCGATGTCGTGTTCGTCCAGTTGCCCACGCTGGGCGCGCAAGTCGATGAAGGCCAGTCCATCAGCGAGGTCGAGTCCACGAAATCGGTGAGCGATATCTACGCTCCGGTGACCGGCCGCATCGTTGCCGTGAACGACGATTTGAGCGCCACGCCGGAGGTCCTCAATGCTGATCCGTACGGCGCTGCGTGGTTGTTCGTGATCGAAGTTGATGACCCAGACGTGACGTCGCTGCTCGACGCCGCGGCCTATCAACAACTTACCGAAAGCTGACCGATGACCGACGGCATCTTCTGCAGCCAATGCGGGCATCACAACGCCATTGCCGACAACTTCTGTTCGGCCTGCGGATCCCGGCTGGCGTCGATGGGCGGAGACGACGATCTCACCCTTACGCTCCATCCGCCCACGAGCGAGGGCGAGCCCGGCGACGACGACGTGCAGATCACGCTGGGGTCGGATCGTCC
>JAYVSS010000043.1:0-2200 GCA_043775075.1 Acidimicrobiia bacterium | reverse complement strand
CGAAACAACGTGCACGGGATACCGGCAAGCAAACGATCAAGCACGGCGCCGTACGGGAAGCTTTCGTTGTCCAGACCACCTTCGCCGCGCTGTGGCGTGTGGATCTTCGAGACGAGCGCCTTGGCATTCGGGCCCCACACGCCGATCGTGCAGAGACCCGTTGACTTGTTCTCGAAGGTCACCGAGCCATCAAGTGGCATATGACGCTTGATCCAGTATTCGTCGCGTCCACCGTCGAACGCTCCGGTTACCACGCGGAAGTGCTGCTCGCCGAGACGCTGGATGGTGAGGTCACCACGGAAACCTCCGTTGGGAGTGAGCCACGGTGTGTACACGCCGCGACCAACGGCCACGTCGACCTGATTCACGCTGAGCTCCTGCAACAACGCCAGCGCACCGGGCCCCGTCACGTCGAGCTGATTGAACGCCGTGAGGTCAACCATGCCGACGGTCTCACGCATCTGCATGTGCTCAGCGTTAATGATCGGCGACCACCAGCGGGCATCCCATTCGTGCTCACGCGGCTCGCACACGCTTGCGAACTTCTCGGTGAGGTGAGCATTCGACGAATACCACTGCGGCCGCTCCCACCCGCGGGCGTCGTAGAACACGGCGCCGAGTGACTCCTCGCGAAGGTAGAAGGGCGAACGGCGCATATCACGCTGCGATGCCCACTGCTCACGTGGATGCACGATGCCATAGGTCTTGTTGAAGTGTTCAGCACACCGCGCCTCGACGTGCATCTCCGTCTTCTCGTGCGGGTAAAAGCGGCTGATGTCCGACGTGTGAGGATCACACATTTTCGGATAACCGTACGTCATCCACTCGGCCACCAGCTGCGCGATACCCGGGCCCTCCTTGATCCACACGGCGGCGGCTGACCAGAGGTTACGGACCTCAACACACTCACCGAGCACCGGCATGGCGTCGGGCGTGAGTGATAGCAGACCGTTGATGGCGTACTTAATTTCGGCATCGCCCAGCATGTCCATCAGTTCAATTGCTTGCTCCATCTGCGGATCGAAATCGTCCATCGTGAGTGGCAGCTCGGTCGGGGAGAGGGCGGACTCTTCGTTCGACGGAATGTCGTCCGGGTGATGGAAGATTGGTCGGTGCGCATATGATCCGACTTCCATTGAGCCAGCGGACTGGCGCTCGTAACAGAACGTGTCCATGTCGCGAACGATCGGGTATGCCAGCTCAGCGTTGGACTCCACGAGAATCTGAATTGGACCAACGTCGGCCATTTGGTGCACGGCGGGAATCAGCGGGATGTTGGCCCCAGCCATCTTGGCGATGCGGGGGCTCCACACACCACACGCGATCACCAGGTATTCACACTCGATCCGACCCTTGGTGGTCACGACCGCTTTCACGTACCCGCCTTCGGTTTCGACATCAAGGACTTCAGTGGTGGCGAACGTTTGTAGCGCGCCTTTGGCCTGTGCCTCCTCGCGCATGAGAGTGCCGGCCCGCAGCGAGTCAACGGCAGAAACCGACGGCGTGTAGTACCCGCCCAGAATCACGTCCTCGTTGATGAACGGAACGAGTTCCTTGACCTCGGCCGGGGTGATCAACCTTGCGTCAATCCCGTACGTGGTCGCTGACGTCATGCGGCGATTGAACTCTTCGAGACGCTGCGGCTCCCTCGCGACCTCGATACCACCGCATTCATTGTTCACCCCCATATCCACGTATTGCTGCTGGCTGTCGAGCGTGAGGAAGGCCATCTCCTTGTTGTGGTCGGTGGGGAAGATGAAGTTCGACGCGTGGCCGGTGGAGCCGCCGGGGTTGGGGAGCGGGCCCTTATCGATCTGTACGATGTCGGTCCAGCCCAGGCGGGCCAGGTGGCCGACCAAACAGTTCCCGACGATGCCGGCCCCAATGACGACGCACTTGGCCTTGGCTGGAAATTCACTCATCTTTATCCCCGGGTCGTGACGCACGGTGGTGTTGGCGTCGGTGATATATCAGAGCATAGACTGTGGTTCGTGGGTCTGTCTCGTTCGTCCAGCTGTTTCGACAGTGTCGTGTTATGTCGCTGAGTGACGATGCCTACATAGCGATGAAGCGGATGATCGTGACGCTTCTGCTGGCTCCCGACAGCGCCGTGGACGAAGGGGCGCTACAGGATCAGCTTCGCATCGGTCGCACTCCCATCCGCGAAGCCATCCAGCGTCTTGAACGCGATCAACTCGTT
>JAYVSS010000042.1:0-6652 GCA_043775075.1 Acidimicrobiia bacterium | reverse complement strand
GTGAGGTGGGACGGGAGCGCAAAGAAGTAGCGAAAGAGTTCATACGTTCCGTCGACGAGGTGCACTCTCATGGACGTGAGCTTGCCGCGAAGAGTTCATACGTTCCGTCGACGAGGTGCACTCTCATGGTCGCCAGCTTGCCGCGTGAAAACGGCGCCTGCATTTGGTGACCACTTATCAATCATCAGTGCCCTACGATCCACTGCATGGACCTTGACTTCTGGATTGACCCCATTTGACCGTGGTGCTGGGTGACGTCCCGTTGGGCCGTCGACATCGCATCAGACCGCAACCTCACTATTCACTGGCGTTCGATCAGTCTGCTGCTGAAGAACGACGTGCAACCCGATTCGCCGTGGTACGCCAAGGCCCTGCGAACGCATCAGCTCCTGCGCGTACTTGAGTCGGTGCGCGCCGCCGAAGGAGATGGTGCGCTCGGGGCGCTGTACACCGCGTACGGGCGTCGCATTCACCACGATCAGAACCTGGAATTCAACGTCGTGGAAGCGTTGACGGAGGCGGGTGTCGATGCCTCGCACGCGGCGGCCGAGACCGACGAATCGTGGGACAAAATAATACGCGCACAGATGGATGACGGTCTCGCCCTGACAGGTCAGGACGTGGGCACACCGATCCTCAGCTTCATCAACGAAGTCGGCTCGAAGGTGGGTTTCTTCGGTCCCGTGATCAGCCGTCGCCTCAGCCACGCGGACGGTCTGAAGTTGTGGGACGGAATCATGCTTACCGCCGGCATCGACTCGTTCTGGGAACTGAAACGCACCCGCACCGAGAACCCGCAGTTCGGAGAGCGTCCCTAAACTCGGCGGTCTTGTCCGCTTCTGACCGCCCTCCTGATTTTGCCCCACCGCTGTTCAGCGGACGGCCATCACAAGAGCGGGGAGCGCGCAGTTTCACTATTCGCCGGGGCCGCCGGGGCCCGCAGAAAGAGCATGCCCTCGCTGTTCTTGTCCCTGGTTTGAGCATCGCTGCATCGCTGCAGCCGGTGGACTTCGCCGCGGCGTTCGGCCGAGCTGCTTCGCTCCTCATCGATGTGGGTTTCGGCGCAGGGGCCACCACGCTTGCGCTTGCCCAGCACCATCCGGAAGCCAACGTGCTCGGCATCGAGACCCATGAAAACGGGCTGGCCATGCTTGCCCACGACGTGACGGAACGGGGCATCACGAACGTCCGGCTACTTGCTGGGGACGCGTTTGACGCATTCGCACACATGGTCGAACCGCTAAGCGTGCACACTATTCAACTGATATGTCCAGACCCGTGGCCAAAGCCCGCACAAGCACACCGCCGGCTGTTCAACGCGTTGTTCGCTCATATGTGCGCAGATCGTTTGGTCGTCGGTGGCGAACTCCGCCTGGGCACCGACTCGGCTCCTTACGCCGATCAGATGTTGACGGTTGCGGACGCCGAGCCGCTGCTCGTCAACGCCTACGACGGCTTCGCATCTCGTCATCCCGAGCGGCCAACCACGGCGTATGAGCGCAAGGGTCTCGCCGCCGGTCGGGAGATGCGAGAGCTGTTATTCAATCGAGCGTGAACGCCCCGCGGCACGGTCCGTCAGGTGAGCGGAACTACTCCTGGACGAGTTCGATGAGCGTGCCGAACGTCGTCTTCGGGTGGATGAACGCCACCGTGGTGCCGCGTGAGCCGGGGCGCGGTACCTCGTCGATCACCCGTCCACCAGCGGCCTTGACCGATTCCAACGCCACCGCGCAGTTGGCCACGCGGTAGCCGATGTGGTGCAGGCCTTCACCCTTTTTCTCCAGGTACTTTGCCACCGGAGAATCGGGCCGGGTCGGCGTGAGGAGCTGGATGTAGCTATCGGCCACCTTCAGCAGCGCCTCCTCGACGCCGTCAGATTCGACGACCTCACGGTGGTCCACCGTGGCGCCGTACACCTCGGCGTAGTACGCGATTGCCGCCTCAAGGTCGTTGACGGCAATGGCAATGTGGTCGATCTCGGTCAGCAGACCGGAGCTGGACGGCGGAGAAGTCATGACGGTAGTTTCGCGTGTCGGCGAAAGACGTTGATTTTCTCTTCGCCCACCTTGACTCGGAACTCAGGGTCGCTGACGCCCATACCTTCGCGGGGGGCGAGGCACAGCACCCCGATCTTGCCCTCGTGTTGATTGTGATGGACAGCATACGCGGCATCACCGGTCGTTTCCAAGGTATGTACGGCGGAGACCATCGGCTGAATACGCCCTTGACATATTAGTTTATTCGCCGCCCACGACTCGGCATAGTTGGCAAAATGCGAGGATTTGATCGACTTCAATTTCATCCATAGATGCCGATTGTCGTATTCGATCATGTATCCCGATGTGGCTGCACACGTGATGATCGTGCCACCCTTCTTGGCGAGAAAGACCGACGCTCCCATGGTCGATCGACCGGGATGTTCAAAGACGATGTCCGGATCCTCGCCCGCTAACTTGCGCACATCAGCCCCGAGGCGGCGCCACTCGGATTCATCCTGCGTGGTTGCGTCGGACCAGAAACGATAGGCCGCAGATGCTCGGTCGATGACCCGTTCGCACCCCATGGCGTGAAGGATGTCGGCCTTCTCGGCCGATGACACCACGCCGATCGGTGTGCCGCCACCATTGAGCACGTACTGCGTGGCGTACCCACCGATGCCGCCCGTGGCACCCCAGATGAACACCACGTCTCCCTGCTTCATTTGCGCCCCGTTGCGCCCAACCAGCATTCGGTAACTGGTGGAGTTGCACAGCGCATTCGACGCCGCCGCCTCCCAGGAGAGGTGTTTCGGCTTCGGCATGAGCTGGTTGGCCTTGACCACAGAAATTTCAGCAAGTCCGCCGAAGTTCGTCTCAAAACCCCAAATGCGCTGATTGGAGCCGAGCATGGAATCGTCGTGCGATGACGGGTCTTGATCATCCACATGGTTGCAATGAATGGTGACTCGATCACCAGGTTTCCAGTTCCTGACGGCTGAACCCACCCGCAGTACCACTCCGGCACCGTCCGAACCGAGCACGTGGTAGGGCAATGCGTGGCGCTTGGCCCACTCGCTTTCACGACCTAATCGGTCGAGAAATCCAAAGGTAGAAACAGGCTCAAAGATCGACGACCACACCGTGTTGAAGTTGATCGAGCTGGCCATCATCGCAACATAGGCCTCGTCGGGTGCGAGCTCGGGCAGGGGCACGTCTTGGACATGCAGGCTCCTGCGGGGGTCCTTGTCGGCCGACGCCAGGCCCTCGAACATTCCGACTTCTTCGCGGCGAATCACCACGCCGCGATAGGACTCGGGCAGGGGATAGGCGGCGATCTCGGCGGCGGGGGCCCCGGACTCGATCAGGTCAACAAGCGGAGACAACGAACTCATATATGCACGGTAGGTCGTGCATATTCACCTTTTCCATTCAGCACTGGCCAGTTCGGTTGGCGGCGGCGGGGGAGGGTCGGGGAGAATGGCGGGGAAGCGCGCCATTTCGGCGCCAACGATTGTCCCTGGAGGTCGTCGCCATGCCTGGATCCGTGATCGTTGCCGGAGCTCGTACCCCGATTGGCAAGCTGGCCGGCGCGTTCGCCGGTCTGTCCGCCACCGACCTCGGCGGGTTCGCCATCGCCGCCGCCCTGGCCCGGGCCGGGATCACCGGCGAGCAGGTCCAGCACGTCATCATGGGCCAGGTGCTGCTCGCCGGCGCTGGTCAACTCCCGGCCCGTCAGGCCGCCGTCAAGGGTGGCATCGCGCTGAGCGTGCCGTCCACCATCATCAACAAGGTGTGCCTTTCCGGCCTGAACGCCATTATCGAGGCGGACCGAATGATCGCCGTTGGTGATGCCGACATTGTGGTGGCCGGTGGCATGGAGTCCATGACCAATGCGCCCTATCTGCTCCCGGATGCCCGTGGCGGTATGCGGATAGGAGATAAATCGATCATCGACTCCATGATGTTCGACGGACTCACATGCTCGTTTGACCATGTGGCTATGGGTCTCGGCACCGAGCGCTACGGCCAAGCTGAGGGCATGGTGCGCGAAGCGCAGGATCAATTGGCCGCCCAGTCCCATGAGCGGGCCGCCAACGCCATCAAGGCGGGCCGATTCGCCGACGAAATCACCCCGGTGCCGATCAAACAACGCAAGGGCGATCCCCTCGTCGTCGATACCGACGAAGGCGTCCGTCCGGAAACAACGATGACGTCGCTCGGGTCGCTGAAGCCAAGTTTCTCGGCCGACGGCACCATCACGGCCGGGAACGCGTCCCAAATCAGCGACGGCGCATCGGCCGTTGTGGTCATGTCCCGCGCCGCCGCTGACCGCCTGGGCGTCACCCCCCTCGGTGAAGTGGTGAGCTACGGCATGGTTGCGGGACCCGATACCTCGTTGCTCCACCAGCCCTCGCGGGCGATCGCCACCGCCCTCGCCCGGGTTGGTCTGGCTACAACAGATATGGACCTATTCGAAATGAACGAAGCGTTTGCCTCGGTGGCCCTGGCCTCGATGGCCGACCTCGGCGTGACCGACAGCGTGGTGAACGTCAACGGCGGGGCCATTGCCCTCGGTCATCCAATCGGGGCGTCGGGGAATCGCTTGGCGCTGACCCTTCTGCACGAACTGCGTCGTCGGGGCGGCGGTGTTGGTGCTGCTGCCCTCTGTGGCGGCGGCGGTCAGGGCGACGCGCTTATCGTGCGCGCATTCGCCTGAGAGCCCGGAAGGCAGGGTCCGTGCCCCACCGTTGACGGATCGATAGTGATCAACGAAGACGACGGTTGGTAGGAAACACAACCGTAACGTCAGGTCAACATCAGCGAAACGGGAGGGGCCTACCGTCGACGCATGCACCTTGAGCATCAGTCTGCGGCGAATGACTTCGGAGATCGCGAGGTCGCTCTTCTTGAGGCGCTGCGCGGCTCCGGCCGCCGTGTGGTGACCCGGCGCGAATTGGCCAGGGCCGCTGGATTGCGCGAGCACCCTCGGCGCGTCGACGTGCATCTCGTCAACGTTCGGCGATCTCTCACCACCGAAGAACTGGTGAACGTGCGCGGCCGGGGATGGATGCTTGTTCCGGCGGGCCGTTAGTGGTGCACGGGTTACGGCGTCGGTGCAACCCGTGAAATGGCGTCGATAGGGCTCTTGTGGGGCACATTTTCGTCGATATCCTTATCGTTCTGGTGGCCGCCAAGCTCGCCGCCGAACTTTCCGAGCGGGTCGGCATTCCCGCAGTGGTCGGCGAAATCGTCGCCGGAATCCTGATTGGGCCGTCGGTTTTCGGTTTGATCAAACTGGGAACGGGAACGTCGTCGGGCGAGGTGCTGACCACCCTTGGCGAGATCGGCGTGATTCTGTTGCTCCTCGAAGTGGGCATGCAGATGGACCTTCGCGAACTCGGTGCGGTTGGCCGGTCGGCCATGACCGTCGCAGTGATTGGCGTCGCTCTGCCCATGGTCGGGGGAATCATTACCGGACACCTGCTCGGCCTCACGTCGAACGAATCGCTGTTCGTCGGTTCGGCCCTGGCCGCCACGTCGGTCGGCATTACCGCTCGCGTCTTCGGTGATCTCCGGGCCCTGGCCACGATCGAAGCCCGGACGGTACTCGGCGCGGCCGTGGCCGATGACGTGATCGGTCTGATCATTCTGACCGTCGTCGTGCGCATCACGACCGGCGATGGCTCGTTTTCGTTCGTCGGTTTGCTCGGCATCATCGGGGCGGCCCTGGGGTTTTTGGTGGTCACCACCGTGCTCGGATCGTTCCTGGTCCCCAAGCTTTTCGCTCAGATAGATCGACTCTCGCGCTCAGGCGGCACGCTCGTAGCCCTTGCGCTGGCGTTCACTCTCGGAGTGTCGCAACTTGCCACCGTCGCTAAATTGGCCCCGATCGTCGGTGCTTTCGTCGCCGGCCTGGCACTTGGGCGAAGCACGGTTGCGGCCCGTGTCGAACGGGAATTGAAGTCAGTCGGACATCTGTTTATTCCGGTGTTCTTTTTACAGATTGGCATCAATACCGACGTGAAGCAGTTCGTGAAACCGGCCGTCATCGGTTTAGCGGCGGCCCTCATTGCCGTGGGAGTGGTCGGCAAAGTTGTAGCCGGAATCGGCGCCACGGGAACTTCGGCCGACCGACTCCTCGTTGGACTCGGAATGATTCCTCGCGGTGAGGTTGGTCTGATTTTCGCCAGTATCGGGCTGCGCGAAGGGATTGTTGCCGGCAACGTCTATGCGGCGATCTTGGCGATGGTCCTTATTACGACACTGATGACTCCGCCGTTGCTCTCCCTGCAGATTCGGCGAACGCTGCGCAGGGGGCTCGCCGGCGGCACCCAGGATGTGGAAACCGAACGACCGGAGGATGGCTGGTTGGTGGAGGAGACATTCGGACGCGGCCGAATGTCGGTCACGCTGGCCGTCCGGCCTCCGAATCGCCAGGCCCTGAACGTGGCCCTCGAAGCTGCACTGCGAGTCCACACCGCCGACCCGGCAATTGCGCTCACTCAGTGGTTATCGTCGGTTTCAGCTTCAGGCGAGAACCTGCGGTGGGACGCTGAGTCCACTGCAGCTCTACTCGCCGTGGTGCGCAACGGGTCGGTTCGATCCTGGCGCTTCCTGGAAACGACGGCGGTCCTCGATCGATCACTTCCGGAGATTGGCGATGCCTTCGCCCG
>JAYVSS010000041.1:0-2782 GCA_043775075.1 Acidimicrobiia bacterium | reverse complement strand
CGAATCAACGATATTTCGTTTAAACAGTCGATTTGGGAGCGCCTCATTGGTGCTGGTGATCTGCTTATTGAGTCGGGGGGAGAGCAGGGCCAACAACGTTTTAATAACGTGAAGAAGCCTTTCATCGTACAAAACGAGATTTATCGGCAAATCGAACGAACGCAGGGTCGAGATATGGATCGCATGGCCGGTCGTCGTGAGCTCTCAATTCCCGAGCAGATTGAGAAACTGGGCGAATTGCGAGACAAAGGACTTGTGACGCCAGCGGAGTTCGACGCCAAGAAGTCACAGCTCCTCGATAAACTCTAAGCGCGCGTAGAAATGCGGGTCATCTCGCTGGTTCCGAGCGCAAGCGAAACTCTTCTGGCGTGGGGGATCGAGCCGGTTGCCGTCACCCGCTTTTGCGAACTAGGCGCACGCTTTCCCACCGTTGGCGGCACGAAGGATCCCGATATCGATGCGATCGTTGCGCTCGCTCCCGATCTGGTGGTGATGTGTGACCAGGAGAACCGTCGGCCCGACGCCGACGCGCTCAGTGATCGCGGCATTGCGTTTCACGTGATCTCGATCACCCATGTGGATCAGGTTGGACAGCAAATGGTTTCGCTCGCCGCGGCGCTTGGTCTCGACGAATCAGTGGGGCGATCATGCGGCGTCCTCAGCGAAACGTTGCCGTCAGTCAATATGCGCGCGTATGTTCCAATCTGGAAGCGCCCGTGGATGACGATCAACGCGGATACCTACGGCGCATCGCTACTGCGGACGGTTGGAGTGGAACTTGTTTCCGCCGACGAACCCAACCGCTATCCGGAGTTTGATCTCGACTGCGCTCGCTCCGCCAACGCCGATGTGGTGCTGGCCCCCACGGAGCCGTATCCGTTTGCCGAACGTCACCGAGCAACGCTTGAAGCCGTGGCGCCAATGGTGCTCGTTGATGGCCAGGATCTGTTTTGGTGGGGATGGAGAACGCCCCACGCGCAGCGCCGCTTGCGAGATCGGCTGAGTTCGGTCAGGAGCTGATCGTCCGCAGCCATTCGGCCAACGCTGGCGCCTCGGCGCCAATCGTGGTGGAGTCGCCGTGGCCGGTGTGCACCACGGTGTGGGCCGGAAGGGTGAGCAGCTTGGTGCGAATGCTCTCGACGATTGTCGGGTAGCTGCTGAAGCTCCGTCCGGTCGCTCCGGGCCCCCCGCAGAAAAGCGTGTCGCCACTGAAGACGACGCCTTCCGACGCCGCGTGCAGACAGCAACAGCCGGGGGAGTGGCCGGGGGTGTGAAGCACGCCAATGGAGATCCCGGCGACCTTCAGCGAAGTTCCTGGGACCAGCGCTCGGTCAGGGCTTCGATCCGGGTAGACGACGTCCCACAGCATCTGATCGTCAGTGTGCATATAAATCGGCGCGTCGACATCGTCGGATAACGCACCGGCGACGTTGATGTGATCGTTGTGACCGTGAGTGAGCACGATTGCTCGCACGTGGCGTCCGTTGATGGCCGACACAATCGCCTTGTGGTCGTGCGCAGCATCAATGACGATGACCTGGCGATCATCGCCCACCAACCAGATGTTGTTCGTGACTTCCCACTCTCCGCCGTCGAGAGCAAAAATTCCTTTTGTTGTGACGAGTTCCACCGGCATAGCAACCCCGCTATTCGAATGCTTAGTACGTGTGCTTAGAGTACAACGACGGAACGAAGTACCTCGCCGCGCTCCATGCGGTGAAATGCCGCTTCGACGTCTTCGAGCGCGATGGTTTCCGAAACGAACTTGTCGAGATCGAGTCGTCCCTGCAGGTACAGATCGATGAGCAAGGGGAAGTCGCGGGAGGGCAGACAATCGCCGTACCAACTCGGCTTGAGCGCGCCACCTCGGCCGAAGAAGTCAATCATGGCAATGTCGGGCATACGCATCTCGGGCGTGGGTACACCCACCTGCACAACGGTGCCGGCGAGGTCACGGGCAAAGAAGGCCTGTTCCAACACCTTTGGATGGCCCACTGCTTCGATGACGACATCGGCGCCGAATCCGCCCGTAGCGGCCCGAACGCCTTCCACCGGATCTCCGCTCGAAGCATTGACGGTATGGGTGGCACCACACTCGCGAGCCCAAGCAAGTTTGCGATCGTCGAGGTCCACCGCCACGATCGTGGTGGCGCCAGCAAGCTTCGCCCCCATGATCGCCGCGTCTCCGACACCCCCGCATCCGAACACGGCAACACTGTCGCCTCGACCAACGTTGCCGGTCAACATTGCGGCCCCGAGGCCCGCCATCACGCCGCAACCAAGGAGGCCTGCGGTCGCCGCCGGTGCGGCGGCGTTCACCGGGGTGCACTGCCCGGCGGACACCAGCGTCTTGTCGGCAAACGCGCCAATACCGAGTGCTGGCGATAGCACGGTGCCATCGAGCAACGTCATCTTCTGAGTGGCATTGAAGGTGGCAAAGCAGAACTGCGGCCGACCCTTCTTGCAACTGCGGCAATTGCCGCATACGGCTCGCCAATTGAGGATAACGAAGTCACCTACGGCCACATTGGCGACGCCTGCTCCGATCGATTCAACCACGCCTGCGGCCTCGTGGCCGAGGAGGAATGGGAAGTCGTCGTTGATGCCCCCCTCTCGGTAATGGAGGTCGGTATGGCACACCCCACAGGCTTGAATCTTGACCACGGCCTCACCCGGTCCGGGGTCGGGAATCACGATGGTCTCAAGCGAGACGGGCGCCTTCTTTGACCGGGCGACGATTCCTCGAACGTTCTGGGGCATGGCAACGCTTCTTCCGTGGTTC
>JAYVSS010000040.1:0-1897 GCA_043775075.1 Acidimicrobiia bacterium | reverse complement strand
CACCGCGGAAGGTACTCGTATGCCTACAGATGATTGCGAGGTGAGCCAGTCATCTCCGGTAGCGCGGCACCACAGCGAGCGCCGTTGCCAGTCGGGCGGAGCACTTCCCCATGGAACGGACACCACGAGACGCGGCGGGACCTCGACCTCAAACGCCACGTACCGCTCAGCGACCGACCCCGCGTGGGCGACGATTTCCAACGCCGCCAGGGCCACGGTTTCGGCCAGATACACCGCCCGGAAACCCGGAGAATTCCACCGTCCCCCGTATCGAAACGCTCCTTCGCCGCTCATCGCTGTGGCGGCGAAACGAGCGTTTGTGACCCGCCACAGTTTCATACGTACACGTATCTCCTCAACGAGTCTCTGATTCGCTACGAGAACACGCCGTGTTCGATCCGGCCCAGCAGGTCAAACACCAGGACCGCCCCGGTCTCTGAGGCCGCCATTTGCAGCGGCGTTTGACCATCGAAGGCGCGGGCCGGAACGCTGAGCCAACGCTTGGCGGCCCCGAGAGTTCCGAGCACGCCGGTGGCCCGATCGACAAGACGAACCAGCCGCACCACGTGGTCCGACTCCGCTGGCGTCAAGATCGACGAGCGGCGGCGGGACCACGTGCGTTCCGAAATGCCGACGGTGGCGAGGATAATGCTGAGTGGTTGCTCGAGCAGCCCCACGAGTGCGTCGACCGCGGTGGCGTCTATACCGGCCCGGACGTAGTCAACTAACTCCGGTCCGAAGGCCAGCCGATCAAGGTCGAATGATTCCGGCGGTGGCGTTTGAGCGCCGCCCTTCCCGCTGGCTGCGAGGAGTCCAGTTGCGGTTCGCGTCGACATCCTGACATTCTGCCATATGGCGACCTAGTGCTGCCATATGGCTAAATCATGAATCAGTGGGCGTCAAGAAACCGTCCGATGATTTCGTCGAATCGGATCTTGGTATCTCGACCAGCAATGGCGTGGGGCAAATCCGGCCACAACTCCCCCGTGGCCCCGGCGATACCGTGCTCCAGCGCCAGCGTGCACACCGGCGGAGTAATGCAGTCTGCCCCGGCGTGAACGAGGTGGGTGGGGCAGGTGATCCGGTGGAGGCGGCCCGTGGAGTCGTGGTCGAGACAGGCCTGAACCAACCGCTCATGGGCATCGAGACGTCCCCGCAACTCCCCCCACGCACCTTTGGCCCCGAGGAGTTGGGGCCGATTGGCGTCGTAGAACGCGGGATCGAACGACAGGCTTGCGGCCATCATCTGCATGGCGTCGAACCCGAGCGAGCGATGCACGTCACGAAAGAGCGTGAGCACGTCGGTGAGGCGGGCATCGGGTCGGGCCCAGCACCCCGTCATGAAAAGGCTGCGAGCCAGATCGGGCCGGTTGATGGCGATCTCTTGGGCAATACAGGCGCCCATTCCGACGATCCCGATGAGATGAACCGACGCCCAACCGAGATGATCGCAGAGCGCTGCAGCAATCGCCCCGTACCGCCGCATCGACGGTTGATGCGCACGGTCTGGATCGGATCCACCGATTCCCGGGTAGTCCCACACTAGGACCCGGCATCGGTCGAGGACGGCCTTCGGCACGCCATTGATGGCCCCGTGAGCGAAGCTGCCCCAACCTCCCATGACCACCGCCGCCGGCTTGCTTGCGTCGCCGTGCACCTCGAAATAGATCTCGGTGCCGTTCACTCGCAGCGTGGCCATGATCGCCAGTCTGCCGCGCTCTCCTCGATCGCCATACTGCTCGCTCCTCGCCGCCCTCGGCTTACCGCTCGGCCTCGGGCATGTCCGAGGAAGCGGAGCCCTCCGCCTTACGCCGCCTTACGCCGCCTTACGCCGCCTTACGCCGCCTTGGCCACCGATGACGACCGACGAATGCTGATGTCGGCGCATTCGACGCAC
>JAYVSS010000039.1:0-4209 GCA_043775075.1 Acidimicrobiia bacterium | reverse complement strand
GCTATTCGCCACCCTTTTGCACATAGCTCTTGACGAACTCCTCGGCGTTTGTTTCCAACACCTCGTCGATCTCGTCGAGCAATTCATCGAGGTCGGCCTTCAGCTTCTCACCCTGTTTGGCCGGAGCAGCCTCAGCCGCTGCCTCTTCGGCGCGGTCTTTCGACGGTCGCTTGACTTGTTCTCGTTCGCTCATCGGTATCCCTCCTTCAGGCACCCAGCCGGGCAAGGAGCTCAGCTGGAGTGTTGCATCCCTCTAGCAATGTATCCACCATCTCGGCCGTACCTTTGAACGGTTCAAGCATGGGAACCCGTCGGAGGGGGTCGGTGCCGAGATCGAAGACCACAGAGTCCCAGTTTGCCGCCGCCACCGCCTCCGGAAACAGTTGCAAACATTTGCCCCGGAAATACGCGCGGGTCTCACGCGGAGGCTCCGTCGCCGCCGCAATAACATCAGCGGGGGCAAACAATATCTCGAGGCCGACCCGAGCCGACAGCGACTTGGCGGGACGAAGGTCGTGGTACTGAAGGTCTACGGCTCGCAACCGGGCGTCGGTCGCGCTGAGGCCGTGGCGATCTCGGAGGCCGTCTATCAGACGCTTCTTGGCAATCCAGTCAACGACGTGAGCCTGGGATTGGGGATCAGACTCCAAACCACTGAGCACGGCCTCCCATCGGTCGAGGACATCGAGGCCCACGGACTCGACAACGCTCTCAAGACCGTAACTTTCCGACCACTTCTTGGCCCGCTCGAAATACTCCCACTGGATGTCGAGCGGTGTGCGATGGCTGCCATTGGCCATTTCAACGGTCTCGCGCATCGACGTATCCCTACTGACCGCTTGGATTGACGCAACCGCAGTGGCGAGGGCAAACATGCTCGAGTCGAGCACGCCATCCTCAATCATCGCCAGCACAATCGATGTGGTGCCCAACTTCAAATACGTCGCTGCGTCGCTGGGGTTGGCGTCGCCCACGATCACATGCAAACGGCGATACTTCGACGAGTCGCTATGGGGTTCGTCCCGAGTGTTGACAATGGGGCGTTTCAGCGTCGTTTCGAGTCCAACTTCTTCTTCGAAAAAGTCTGCGCGCTGAGAGATTTGAAAATCGACGGCCGGGCCATGAGCGAGTTCGGTCCCGACCTTCCCCGCTCCGCAGAAGATTTGACGGGTCACGAAAAACGGAATGATCGATCCGATGATTCGGGTGAACGGAACGCTTCGATCCATCAGATAGTTCTCGTGGGTTCCGTAACTGTTGCCCTTGCCGTCGGAGTTGTTCCGGTAGACGACGATCTCTTGGCCGGCCGGGAGCAATGGCTTCGCTGCGGCCATTGCGTCGAGGAGGACCTGATCGCCGGCTCGGTCGTAGAGGGTGGCCGAGCGGGCGTCTCGACATTCCGGGCCCGAATACTCCGGATGGGCATGGTCGACGTAAAACCGCGCCCCATTGGTGAGCACGGCGTTCACGAGGTGCGTCTCGACTTCGGGCGGCATCGCCCCGCCGAGCGACCAACCGCGAGCGTCATTTCCCGGTTGCTCGTCTTCGAAGTCCCACGACACCTTCGAAGACGATCGATTGAGCGCCGAAACGTAGGCGTTGACCAGCAGACTTGAGAGCTGAATCGGATTGGCGTCGGGCGCGCCGGGGTTGATGATCCCGAACTCGGTTTCTATGCCGCAGACCTTGGGAATCGCCACGCTTGCAACCTATCTCTCGGGGAGCGAAAACTTCACGGTGCGGTTGCTCCAACCGCCCCGTCTGCAACCTGCTTACAGGTACTGGCCCGTGGCCGCCCGTTCGATAGTGCGGCCGCCGAGCGCTTCGGTCTTGTCACCTTTGGCGATAATCGTGCGCACGTACACAATCCGCTCACCCTTCTTGCCCGAAATTTTGGCCCAGTCATCAGGATTTGTGGTGTTGGGGAGGTCCTCCTGCTCTTTGAACTCCTGTTGCGTGGCAAGGAGCAGATCATCCGTTCGGATACCGCGTCCTTCTCCGGCTATTTGGCGCTTGATTGCCAGCTTCTTCGCTTTTCGGACAATGTTTTCAATCATTGCTCCTGAGGAGAAGTCCTTGAAATACATGATTTCCTTGTCACCTTTTTGGTAGGTGACTTCGAGGAATTTTGTGTCGTCGTTGGTGCGATACATCGCTTCGACTGCAGTCTCCGTCATGACCCGTACGGCCTTTTCCGGATCACCGCCGCCGAGGCGTTCGACTTCGTCGGCATCGATAGGAAGATCAGCGGTGAGGTAACGGCGGAAGATTTGCTCGGCGGCATTGGCGTTCGGCCGCTCTATTTTGATCTTCACGTCGAGCCTCCCCGGGCGCAGGATGGCCGGATCGATTAGATCTTCACGATTGGACGCACCGATAACGATGACGTTGCGAAGCGCTTCGACACCATCAATTTCGGCGAGTAGCTGCGGAACGATGGTTGATTCCATGTCGGAACTGATTCCCGTTCCACGCGTGCGGAACAACGAATCCATCTCGTCAAAGAACACGATGACTGGCACTCCCTCTTCGGCCTTTTCCCTCGCCCGTTGGAACACGAGGCGGATCTGGCGCTCCGTCTCGCCGACATATTTGTTCAACAGTTCCGGGCCTTTGATGTTCAGGAAGTAGCTCCGAGCCGCCGGTTTACCGGTGACCTGGCTGATCTTTTTCGACAGGGAGTTGGCGACCGCCTTCGCGATGAGGGTTTTCCCGCACCCCGGCGGACCGTAAAGCAGGATGCCTTTCGGGGCGGGAAGTCGATGTTCTCGAAACAGTTCCTGGTGCAGGAACGGCAACTCCACGGCATCCTTAATCAAATCAATCTGCTCATCGAGTCCGCCCACGTCTTCGTATGAAATATCGGGGACCTCTTCGAGTACGAGTTCCTCGATCTCGGCTCGCGGGAGGCGTTCGAGAATCAGGTTCGAGCGTGGATCGAAAAGCAAGGAGTCGCCGGTTCGAAGCTTCTCGGCCCGAAGTGCGTCGATCATCTCCGCGACCCGCTCCTCGTCGCCGCGGCCAGTCACGATCACCCGCAGCCCATCTTCAAGGACTTCCTTGAGCGTGACAACCTCGCCGTTGCCGTCGAATGATCGGGCGCGGACCACATTCATGCTCTCGTTGAGCACCAATTCGGCGCCACGCTCGAGAGCGAGTGAATCGACGTCGGGATGCAGGGATACCCGCATCTTTCGTCCCGAGGTAAAGACATCCACGGTCCCGTCGTCGTTGCGCCCCAGAAACGTTCCGTACCCCGACGGGGGCTGTGTCAGCTTTTCCACTTCCTCCCGCAGGGCGGCGATGTGGTCACGCGCCTCGCGGAGCGTGAAACTCAATTTCTCGTTTTGGCTCATCGCCTGAGCCAGCTGACCTTTGGTTTCGAGCATCCGCTCTTCGAGCGTCCGCACTCGCTTTGGTGCATCTTGTAGCTTGCGACGAATATCGACGACTTCGTCTTCCAGCAGCCGGGCGGTCTCGCGGAGTTCGGAGATTTCGCGCTCCTGCTCCCCGAGACGGGCCTCACTGTCGGTCTTTCGCTCGTTCGCCATCGGTGTGCCTCCTAGGGCTGCGGCGCCCGTCCAATCGACCCTATCCGGTGTTCTGGCGGATTGGACGAACGGTGCGCTCCGTGGCGTTTGGTCGGGCGCCCAGCCCCCGTCCAGTGCGGTGGCACACACACCTCTAACTCAGGCACTACCGTTGGCAAGGCCGGTTTGAAGCGCACAGAGGAGACATCGCATCATGGGTATGAAGGTTTGGATCGATCAGGACCTGTGTACGGGCGATGGCCTGTGCGAGGAGATCGCACCTACGGTGTTCACGCTCCTCGACGACGGCCTGGCCTACGTTCGTGAGGGAACGAAGGTCTTCTCCGACCCAGGTGGACCGGAAGGTCTCGCCAACGTTGTCGAGAAGGACTACGACGGCACAATCGAGTCGGCCGAAGAGTGCCCCGGAGAGTGCATCTTCATCGAAATGGAGTGAGTTCAACCTCCGGGTGAACTCAACAACGCGGCCGCCCTCGGGCGGCTTTTTTGCGCGAGCCTTTCGGCCATCGCCACGCCCTCAACCGACGATGCAATTTCCGGGAGGCGTGGCCGAGCGAAGTGGAGCGGCGGGAACCGAGACGCCGTATGCGGTGTGATCGCGGTCAGGAGCGATGGCAATGGCCATGGCGAACACCTCCCCGGAGCGGTTGACCACCGG
>JAYVSS010000038.1:0-3833 GCA_043775075.1 Acidimicrobiia bacterium | reverse complement strand
CGAACCCCACCGTGGTGCAACCTCCGCTTGGTTCAGGCACCGTCGACACGATCGCCGTTGCTCCGATCGCAGACCCTTCAATACCTGTCCCGAGTGCGGGCTCAACACCGTTGGACCCCATCGAAGCAACGCCTGTTCCGTCCGACACGACGCCAATTCAAGACGGCCAGGTCCCGGCAACCACCATCGCCCCCGGGCCAGACGATCTTGAGTTCAGCACCGGTGGAACCTTCTCTGAGTAGTCCTCAGCTTCCCCCACGGACAAGTAGTTCTCAAAGGAGATTTCTACCGAAGTTCATACGAATACTGCTTCATGGGTGATTTCTTCTTCAGGTCATAACCGTATGTGCCGATACCAATGGTATGACGTTTCGTACGAGCGCAAAACGCTCCCACGCCATTGGCACTGAGCACATATCGGAAAACCAGAGAAAAAATCTGAGACCGATATATCGCGGTCCTTACGGGCCGCACCCGCTTCGCACCGTCGTAGCCGTCGTCACTGGCTCGGCGATTGCTCTCTGCGCAACCCTGGTGCTGCAGTCCGGCGCAGTGGCGCAGCTTGCACCATCTTCGATTCGTGCGGCAGGCAGCTTTGGCACTGCGGGAGCGGCCAAACCAGCACTTCGCGTTGAGGCAAACAAGCTCACGGCCACACCCATTTCTTTAGTGTCCGCCGCCATTGCCCAAGTTTCCAACCTGGCCGCGGGACCGGTTCGAGCCAATGCCGCCCTTCCTTCCGTTTCTGTCTCCAAACCGAATGGTGCAGTACTAGCTACGGGAGTCGGACCGCTCGACCCCAATGGCGATGTCGCCTCCGTACAACTTGCCTCGATCATCCAAGGAATGCCCGACGGCGACCTTGGACCGTTGGTATTGGCCTCAGGCGCCATCACCCTCAACGCCAGAGCACGAGACGATATTGCCAACGGCCAAGTAGATCAACGAATCTTGGCCATGCTCCTGGCCGTGTCGTTCGAGCACCAAATCGAAGTTACCGTGTTACGAAGTGGACATAGCAAATACGTCAAGGGCACCAAACGCCTTTCCAATCACGTATCTGGTCGAGCCGCAGACATCGGCATGGTTGATGGACGATTGGTTCGACAATCCAACAAGGCCGCACGTGCGATCGTGGACCAACTCCTTGCCCTACCGGCACAAATTCGACCAACAGAAATCGGATCCCCCTGGAACACCGACGACCCGGAAACCTTCACCGATTCCGGCCACGACGATCACCTCCACATCGGCTTCGACTCCTAAACCGCAACGTCAGCAAAGACTTTAGCAAAGAAGTCCGCGACTAAATCCGAGAGCACTGTCTACACATGAAACGGCCCCCGTCACCGAGGGCCGTTTTCGCATTTCATTCTCGCCGTCCACGTGACCATCGGCCCGCTGCCCCGCCTCGCTGCCGCACCTTGCGGGCTTAGCCGATTGAGCCTTCCATCTGCAGCTCAACCAGACGGCTCCACTCCACCGCAAACTCCATCGGCAACGTGCGGGTTACCGGTTCCATGAATCCGTTGACGACCATGGCCATTGCTTGCTCTTTGGACAAACCCCGCGACTGCAGATAGAAAATTTGATCGTCACCCACCTTGGAAACCGTGGCCTCATGCCCGATGTGAGCAACCGCAACACCAGGGTTACGTTCAATGTAAGGGTACGTATCAGAACGTGATTCCTCATCGAGGATCAACGCATCACATTGCACGTGGGAACGGCAATTCTCGGCGCCTTCTTCAACGCGAACCAGACCTCGGTAACTGGTGCGACCGCCGTCTTTGGAGATCGACTTTGAGACCACCGTTGACGTTGTTTCTGGTGCGGCGTGGACCATCTTGGCGCCGGTATCTTGATGCTGCCCTTCGCCTGCGTACGCCACCGAAAGCACCTCACCGGTAGCTTTTGGACCCATGAGGTAGATAGCTGGGTATTTCATGGTCAAGCGGGATCCAATATTGCCGTCGATCCACGAAACTCGGGACTCAGTGTCGGCACGAGCTCGTTTGGTGACGAGGTTGAACACGTTGTTTGACCAATTTTGAATTGTCGAATACGTGATATGCGCGCTTTCATGTGCCACCAACTCAACAACGGCCGAGTGTAGCGAGTCAGAGGTGTAAACCGGGGCAGAACATCCTTCGATGTAGTGCACTTTCGAGCCCTTATCAGCGATGATAAGCGTACGTTCGAACTGACCCATATTCTCTTTGTTGATCCGGAAGTAGGCCTGCAACGGCATATCCACGGTTACACCTTCAGGAACGTAAATGAACGATCCACCAGACCACACGGCGCTGTTGAGCGCACTGAATTTGTTGTCTGCCACGGGGATAACCGTCGCAAAGTACTTCTGCACGATTTCCGGGTACTCACGCACGGCCGTGTCCATGTCGCAAAAAATGACGCCTTGAGCGGCAAGATCATCACGGTTGCGGTGGAACACGACTTCTGATTCGTACTGTGCAGTTACGCCCGCCAGATACTTCTGCTCGGCCTCAGGGATGCCGAGCTTTTCGTAGGTCTTGCGGACCGCTTCTGGCAGGGCGTCCCACGAGTCAACCTGACCGCCGGTTGGCTTTACGTAGTAGTAAATTTGGTCGAAGAAGATTTGACTCATGTCGCCACCCCAATTGGGCATGGGCTTGCGGTTGAACACTTCGAGTGCGCGAAGACGGAACTTGCGCATCCAATCGGGTTCGCCCTTCATGGACGACATCTCTTCAACGATTTCTTTACTCAAGCCGCGCTTTGGGGTGAAAACGTAATCGTCGACGTCATCGGCCCAACCCAGCTTGTATTTTCCAAGATCAAGATCAGCAATGTCGGTCATGTGAGACTCCTTCGGGTGAAGCGAGGACCCACTGGAGAACCACGACGGATTCTTTCCTGGGTTGCTCAACTGCCCGAGTTCGCGATCCAAACCTTGGAAGTTAAGCGGGAAAATTAGGTTTCTCCTACGTCGATAGTAACAACCCCCTCCGCCTATGCGGTTCTTCAGCTGTCCACATTCCCAAGAAACCTCGTGACAACCACTTAAAGTGGTCATACACTCATGGTTGAACTCGTGTTCGGCATGCAGATACACGACCATTTCGCCTACCCTTCCGGGCGAGCAGCCCTCAACTGCGGCACACACCAACGAACGTCATTCCCGGAGATCCCACGTGAGCGAGGCGAACCCAAGAGCAACCGAAGATTCGTCTCCCACTCTTCGTGGTCAAAGTGAGTGGCCAACAGCACCCGTCGCGGTTACGCATCCACTCCGCAGACCTCGCAACGTTGCCCCAGACCCCACAGTTGGAGCCCTTCGCAGAGCCGCTTGGGTTGGATCAAACCCTTCCAGCCGCACCACCGCCGACCTTTCCACCCGGCTCATCGACCCGCACCCTCCCCGTTTTGCCCTCTACACCGGCCCAGATCGCCGACGCCATCGTGCCACCACATCAACAACCCCGGCGCGCCGGCGTACCGACAGTCTCTACTCCGTCTCGGGCTCTACCGCTTCGCAACATCGCCCGTCGACCGCCGGCTCACCGCTCGTTGGTTCGGTTGCCCCAGCTTCGACTGAACTTGCCTCAGCGGTCGCTCGACCTACCTCTCCTCACTATTTGTCCCGAGTCGGGACTTCGGCAGTCTCCAGCGTTGCCACTCCGATCCCCAAACCCGGCGAAACCCGAAACTCTTCAACATTTGTCCCGAGTCCCCAATCCGGCTTGCCGGTTGGAAAGGACGTTCTGCTGGGACTCGAAGCGGAGCGGAGATGGGGTCCGCCAGCAGGAAAGAGTCCGGACTCGATCCCAGCAGACGTCAGCCTGCCCAAG
>JAYVSS010000037.1:0-1704 GCA_043775075.1 Acidimicrobiia bacterium | reverse complement strand
CCTGGTCAATGTTCCCTGCCCCACGCTCGGTCAGGATCCCTGCCTCAGCCTTCCGGCCCGAGGCACGACAGTGGAGGTTTATAACCCTCAATTCGATAGGAGCAACATGCCGAGTTCGCTCGATACGAACATCACGCCGTCGACCGATCTCAACTTTGACAACGCCCGGGTGACCACGCGATTCGGAATCCGGGATGTGAATGGCGATGCCATTCCCACTATTCCACAACAATGGTTTGGGACATGCAGTGACTGTTCCGCGTCAAACGGCTGGACCCCATTGTTCTCTATACCTGCCAGTCTTGGTGCAGGGTCTTTCAAGGTCGACGTCGATACGCTGCAAGGCGAACCCAATAGCTATGGGTCAAATGTGTTCTCCCTACTCGCGCACTGGAGTCCGCTGAATCCGTTCGCGCCGGCCGCCGACGAAGTGGTGAGTGATTGTCCAGGATGCGCCACGATCTCCGGAGAGTCCAGCGTGAGTGTTTACGCCAATGCGCCGGGGAACACGGTGGACTTCTTTCTGGCCCGGCTAGCGCCAGCTGGCGACTTTCGCGGCAAGCGCATTCAGATCCTTCTGTGGGACATCGGAGAGGGGGCCGACTCGATCAGCATCCTGCAGCCGAACGGGGCGCCAGTGGGCTTCAAGTACCGGACCTTCGATCATGGCCTCGAAGGTATTGCCGCCGATCAGGGCTTTGGCGTACCGGTCCCTATTCCGGAACCGTCCGGCGTGCTCGACGTAGGTGGAACAGCAAGCGGCTTGCCCGGCCCCCAGCAGCCGCCATGGAATCCGCTCACTGATCGCGCCAACAATTTCAAGTTCAACGGCCGCATGATTGCCCTCGAGCTCACCGTGCCCACGGACTACGGCTGTGTGCCGCTTAGCCGGCCCTGCGTTCCCGCTCCCCTAGCTGGCGACGGCTGGTGGAAAATTCGCTACACCACGTCGGCTGGCGCCGTGTACGACCGCTCGACCTGGACTGTTCGGCTCCTGGGAGACCCGGTACATCTCGTCGCCAAGTAGCACTCGGCGCCCGAACGCTAGCGGTGGACGTCGATGGCGTCCACAGCATCGGCCACGGCGGTCTGGCGATCTTTGCCCGGCAGCACCCGGAACGCATCAAACACGCTTTCAATCGTTCGAACGGAACGTAAAATGGCATCGAGGTGCGACGGGTCGGCGAGCTCGAAATCAAAGCGCTGATGGGCAACGCGGTCGGGCGTGGTGTGGGTGGTGCAGCCGAGGACATTCACGTGATTGTCGGACAGCACTCGGGCGACGTCGGCCAGGAGCCGGGCGCGGTCAAAGGCCTCAACCATGACCGACACCACGTACACCGCCTTGCGCCGATCGGCGGCATGATCCCACTCGACTTCTATGGTGCGGGCCACATCGTCGACCCGTAAGGCCCGAGAGTTCGAACAGTCCGCCCGGTGCACGCTGACGCCGCGTCCACGGGTCACAAACCCGAGGATCTCGTCGCCGGGAACCGGGGTGCAGCACCGAGCAAGGCGAACGAGGAAATCGTCGAAGCCTTCGACGTGCACACCACCGCCCTTCGACGCATCACGTCGGGTTGACCGGCTCGGACGTTGACGAGCGGTGAGCGCAGGCAACTGCTCTTCGTGCTCGCCACCGCTCAGTTCACGTTGCAGCCGTTGAATGACCTGCTGGGCGGACACGTGTCCTTCGCCCATCGC
>JAYVSS010000036.1:0-1833 GCA_043775075.1 Acidimicrobiia bacterium | reverse complement strand
GTGCACGTAGTGACAGAGTTGTGACACGGCCGTGACGTGCCGTCAAACGCCGTCCGTGAAAGCCCGTGTGACACAAAAAGTAATTTAGCGATTACGCCCGATTTCAGTGTTTTCCGTGGTTTTCCATGTTTGAAATTCAACGGTGAATCATGCAAACTGATCCCCGGATATCCAAACCGTTGGCGTCGACTCTCCCGCGCGGCGACACCGCAAAACGGCCGACACGACCATCGTGAAACGCCCCGTTCATCCATCCTTCGACGAAAACGTCGCCAGAGACGTAGCCCTTCGCTACGAGCATCCGCCAATACGAAAACTGAGTCCACGTTGGCTCGAGCCTCGTCGTTGGCTACACGTACCGCTTACATCCGTAACCGCTCACGTTGTGCAACCAAAGAAGTTCACCACAGCGAGCAGCAGCGAACAAGCGCCACAGTTGGCGGAAGTCAATCCACGATTGTCTTCCCCGACGCCAGTCCCTTGATCGCCTCACACAGGAGGTTTGTTATGTCGTTGTTTTCCATTTCTGTTTTTCCGCTCAATACCTTGCCATCCCGCTTGGCCAACGCTCAGGTCCAATCCCAGCATCAGTCTCGGAATCAGCCTCACACGCAACCTCAGACCTTGCTGAACTCTCACGCCGCACCCGCGAGCGAATCTGTGCCGGTAATCAGCGATGACGTTTTCGTTTCCGCTGAAGTTGCTCACGTCGACTCGATGACCGACATGACCGACATGACGAGCATGATGGGGGTGACTGCCTCGCTGCCTGAATTTTCGATCTGTGCACTTACGGATGAGCCGCTACCTGGACATGACGATGATCCGGCGATTGACGCAGTGATGGACTGTAAAGGGGAGCACACTATTAGCGTGTGCATCCCTGCCCACAACGAGGAGCGCACCATTGGCGCCATTGTTTCGGTCTTGCGGGCTGAGCTTGTGGTGAAACGCCAACTCGTTGACGAAATCATTGTTATGAACGATCGCTCCACGGATCGCACTGCCCAAGTGGCCCAGGCCGCCGGCGCACTCGTGGTGTCCACCAACGAGGTTTGCGTGGCCGACGGCCCCAGCCAAGGTAAGGGCGATGCGCTCGCCCGTTCGATTGTGGCCGCCCGAGGTTCAATCGTGGTCTGGATAGACGCCGATTTGGAAGACATGGCCCCGTCAATCGTCGCTCGACTCGTGGCGCCGTTGCTTCTCAACCAACAGGCGCATCTCACCAAGGGCTACTTTGCCCGCCGACAGGCCAATGGAAGCGTTGCTGGTGGGCGAGTAACGGAACTCGTGGCCCGTCCACTGTTACGCCTGTGTTTCCCGACCTTTGTACCCCCGCGCGAACCGCTCAGTGGCATGTGCGCCATTCGGAGGACGACGGCCGCTCGGTTGCGCTACGAACGCGATTTTGGCGTTGATATCGGCGTAGTTATCGACGTCTTTCGCAAGCATGGGCGAGCCGCCATCATCGACGTTGATCTCGGCGAAATTACCCATCGACATCATGATCTCGCCGTGCTTTCCGTCCAGGCCACAGCCGTGGCCCGCACCATTCTGGCCCGAGCAAACCACCCGGCTCTCGCCGAAGTGTGAGCATCTCACTTGCTGGGATCGACATGGCCTAGACCGTAAGCGCACAGGTTATAGGGATGACAAACCGAGAGGTCGCTCAAGCTTGGTTGCGAGCATCACAAGCTTTGCTGCCGACTCCGTTGTGGTCGGTCGGCCCAGATGTCAAGAAGATAAGTTGCTTCAGACGGTTCCCCAACAACTTCGCCAGAGGATTCTCGCTTACGACGTGCAGGTCATAATCGGGATTCCTCTGGCGAATGT
>JAYVSS010000035.1:0-11037 GCA_043775075.1 Acidimicrobiia bacterium | reverse complement strand
CGGTTCAAGAACTCGACGTAGCGCGTGAGTTGCTCCACGCCATCGATCTCGCCGCGCCGTTTGATTTCGACGGCAACGGTGATGCCGTCGGCGTCTTTGCACAGCAAGTCAACCGGGCCGATGTCCGTAGGGTACTCGCGCCGAATCAGAGTCAGACCAGGGGAGATCATATCCGTACGTTCGCTTAGCAAAAGCTGCAACTCGGCCTCGACCCCCTCCTTCTGCAGGCCGGGGTCTATACCGAGATTGTGAGCGGAGTCGGATTGAATTTCGTGCAGCAGGATTTTCAGCATCTCGCCCTTTGGGTTGATCACCGTCCATTCGCCCGAACGACCGTCGGCGGCCATCGTCTCGCGCACAGTGTTTGGCGCGTTCATCCAGTTCAGCGGCTTATACGCCCCTCCATCGGAATGGATGGCCACGCAGCCGTCGGCCTTAATCATCAGCAACCGAGTGTGTTCAGGAAGGGTCGCCGTGAGCCGTCCTTCGTAGACAACGGTGCATCGGGCCACAACCAAACGCATGCTTGGTCAGCTCCAGTTCTGGGCAGAGTGCGTTTGCTCGATGCCGCGTCCGAAGGCGACGCCCACCCGGTCACGTTCTGCATCGAAGGAGATGTCGGCGTTTGGCATCCGCTGGCCGTGCGGATAGGCCGGGTATTCGGTTCTGCCGCCCGGACAACGAACGCCGTTTCCGTAGGCCATCAGATCCACGTTCCATGGGGATACGTCGGCCCACGTTTCGGCGCCGGAATAGACCTCAAGAAAGAGTGGGGCCCGAGGCTCGATGCGAGCAGGAATGCCCGGTGTTCGACGAGGAAACCGGATAGCTCCGATCCACGTGCTTGAGCCGGCTTCGTCGGGGCGGACAGCGATGCCTGGAACATACGGTGAGGTCGGCGTGATCGTGAGATCGAACCAATCGAATTCGCGTCCGTCGACAACGTCCACGTTGGCGCGGAGTAGGGCCACGCGAAAGTCCCCCGTCGTCCACTCGAAGATCCTACGTACGCCTACGAACTTGCCCTCGTGCGTGCCCAGCTGGTGAAAGCCGCCCTCGGCGACCCGAATGTCGGCCTTGTCAAACGACCACCACGTGGAGAAAATCAGTCCTTTCCCCACGCCCTCCATGGTCTCGGGATGTTGGATGTCGGTTTGCAGTCCGAAGTAGAACTGCGACCCGTCGATGTATCCGGAAAATGGCGCGAGGTACTCGCCAACGCTGGTCCCCGGGTCGGAATGAATGGTGAGGTCGAACTCCAGCACATCAAGCGGCGCAGCAAATTCCCAGTGCGCGTACAACGCGTGGCACGGCATCTTGATCCGGCCAGCAGTGGCGTCACCGCTGACGGCGAAGAGCCCTCGAATTGAATCTCGAATCCCCATGATCTACGGCCTTCCCGATTCGTCGGTCAGTGAGTCAACGTTCGCTGTCGAAGGCGGTAAACGGCACGCAGCGATGCCCTCGGCCACGGTAAATCGACGCTCGTACAACGCCTTGCCAGCTATCGCACCGGTCAGCGAACGGCCGTCGAGAGTCGACCGGAGTCGGCCAAGTGCAAGCAGGTCATCAAGCGACGACACACCACCACTGGCGACTATTTCGATGGCCGACCGATCGAGGGCTCGGGAGAGACCCGCCACGTCCGGCCCCGTGAGCATGCCATCACGACCAATCTCGGTAATGATCGCCGCCGCCACGCCACAGTTGGCGAACCGATCGAGAAGGCCAAACAATTCCACCCCTGTACCGGCTGTCCATCCGTGGGCGGCGACTTCATACGTGCCGCTTGGGAGGGCCCGGGCATCAAGACCAACGGCCACCTGGCCCGGAAAACGCGATGCCACCTCGGCGACGAAAAACGGGTCCTGCACCGCCCGGGTTCCGATGACCACGCGAGCGACGCCGAGCCCGAGCAACTCGCGCACATCGTCTTCGGAACGAACTCCACCACCGCTCTGTACACATACATTCAGCGCGCTTACCACCGTAACCATAGACGCAATCAGGCCTCGATTGAGTCCCGAGCCTGTGCGGGCGGCGTCGAGATCAACCGTATGGATCCAAGTGGCTCCCGCTTCGGCGAACGAACGGGCAACGACGACTGGATCGTCGCCGTAGATCGTCTCATCGGCGTAGTCGCCCTGTCGTAGGCGTACACACTTCCCATCCCGAATATCGATGGCTGGATACAGTTCCATTTTCAGCGACCGCTAGTGACCGCAGCCGACATCGATACGAAGTTGGCGAGCATGGCAAGGCCAGACGCCGACGATTTCTCCGGGTGAAATTGTGTGCCCATGATCGAGCCGCGCTCAACAATGGCTCCGACGAGTCCGCCGTAGTCGCACGTGCCAACGACGTGTTCGTGCAGTTCAGGAGCGAACGAGTGGACGAAGTACATCCATGGATCATCTAGTGAATCGAGCAGAGCCGCTGATCGGCCGGCCACGACAGACACGACGTTCCACTGCATTTGCGGCAATTTCACGTCGCCGGTGATCTTACGGACGGTGCCAGCAATCAGACCGAGGCCCAGCACTCCCCCGTTTTCCTCCGAGCCATCGTGAAGCATCTGCATCCCCACACAGATCCCGAGAAACGGCCGTCCAGACAACGCGAAGTCCATAATCGACGACCGTAGGCCGTACGCATCGAGCGACTCCATACACCGACCCATTGCACCGACCCCCGGAAGCAATACCGCGTCAGCTCGAGCAACGATCGCCGGATCACTCGACACAACGACCAACGCACCAGCGCGTTCAAGCGCCTTCGAGGCCGAGTGCAGGTTGCCGATGCCATAGTCCACCACGACGACGACGGGTGTCGTGTCGGTCACAGCACGCCCTTGGTGGACGGCACGCCGTCGGGCGACTCGATGCGCACGGCCTCGCGAAAGGCTCGGGCCACCGCTTTGAATGACGCCTCGATGATGTGGTGCGTGTTCTTGCCGCTGATCATTCGCACGTGCAGCGTGATCATCGAAGCCGTCACGAGGGCCCGCCAAAATTCTTCCGCTAGCTGCGGATCGAAGCCAGGATCACCAAGCAAAAACGTCTCGCCTCGTCCGCCCGATGGATCAACGTCGTACACGAGGAACGGCCGACCGGACAGGTCCAGGGCAACCTCGATCAGTGCTTCGTCTAGAGGCACCCCAATAGACGCGAACCGACGGACGCCAGCTTTTGTTCCGAGCGCCTCGCGCACGGTTTCCCCGAGTGCGATACCCACGTCTTCGATGGTGTGGTGGGTATCGATATCCAGATCCCCGGAGCAGTGCACCGTGAGGTCCCAGCCCCCATGCTTTCCCAACTGCGCCAGCATGTGATCGAAGAACGGGATGCCGGTTGCCACGTCGATCACGCCGGTGCCGTCGATGCCCACCTCGACGACGATCGATGTCTCCTTGGTCGATCGTTCGCGCCGAGCGACTCGCTGGCCCACTGTCTGACTGTCTGTCATTGCAAGGTCTCCTGAAGGGCAGAAAGAAAACGGTCATCCTCTGCGCGCGTACCAATCGTGACGCGCAGGCATCCATCAAGTCGCATCCACGATGCGCAGTTGCGAACGAGGACGCCGCGGTCCACCAGACCTTGCCACACGGCTTCAGCACTCCTTGACCGGGGTCGGAACAGAATGAAGTTGGCCGACGACGGCCACACCTGCACGCCCAGCACCATCATCTCCGCCATGAGTCGTTCGCGTTCGGCCACCAACTCTGCCACCCGGCCCCGCATTTGCGGTTCGAACTTCAGCGCCAGGCGACCGGCAGCCTGTTTCACCGCATCTAGGTGATACGGCAACACGACCTTGTCGAGCTCAGCCACCACCCACGACGGTGCCACGCAGTACCCAAGTCGGGCCGCGGCCATCGACCAGGTCTTCGAAAACGTTCGCGAGATGATGAGTGGTTGCTCGTCGTCGAACAACTCTTGGGCCGACCACGGCGCAAACTGACCGTACGCCTCGTCCACCACCAGCAGGCCGGGAACGGAGCCCATCGCCCCCAACGCCGCCTCGATGACTTCTCTGCTTTCCACCACCCCCGAAGGGTTGTTGGGCGAGCACAAGAAGGTCACCGCTGGTCGCTCCGTCGCAATGCCCGCGATCACTGCGTGCGCATCGAGTTCAAACGCCGCTGAGCGTTCGTGGCTGACCACCGTCGCCCCGACGACACGAGCGATGTGGGAATGGAGGGCGTAGGTGGGCTCAAACGTCAGCACTGTTCGCCCGGCGCCGGTGAAGGCCAGCAGGATGGTTTGCAGAACCTCATTGGAACCGTTCGCGACAAAGATCTGGTCCGGGCTGACGCGGTGAAGGTCAGCCAAATCCTGCCGAAGCGCACTGGCATGGCGATCTGGGTACCGGTGAAAATCGAGACTGCCGACCTCGTCGGCGAGGAGCTCCTGCCACTCGGCGGGAGGGGCGTACGGGCTTTCGTTCGTGTTTAGGCGGACATCTACGAGAACCTGGGGCGAGTGGTAGCCCTCCATGGCCACGAGGTCGGGCCGGGCGGCAATACGCAGAATCGGAGGCGTCGCCATAGGGCCTTCTACGCTAGTGCGAGCCCGATCTGGCCGACGGCGCAACGCCCGCCTCGGCTCGGTCACACTGGAGCGATGTCGTCGTCGCCGTCCTCGCGCCCGGAACTTTCGTCAATCAATTCCGCGCTCGACGACATCGCTCGACGGCTCGAAGATCTGGGACGCGCTCAGCAGCGAGTTCCGGGCGGCGAAGGGCTCGGGGCGGATCTACTAGCGGTGGAAGCATCACTACGCACGAGCCAACGACGCCTCGCCAAAATCGTCGAACGCCTGCAGTAGGCAACGAATTCGAGCCTCACGATATGCGGGCGCCAGGACGCTCGCGAGTCCCGCTAATCAAGTGGCGGGATCGGCCTCGCGAACAACGAGAACGGGGCACGTGGCGTGGCGGATGACATACTCGGAAACAGATGGGTCAAAGAGATGCGACAGCCATCCTTTGGCGCGCCGTCCAACCACGATCACATCGACATCGGCTGACTTGGCGTAGTCGCATATGACCTGGCCGGGGGCACCGGGGTCGACCTGGACAGTCGCCTCATCCCCGAGCACCTCCTTCGCCGCCTTCACCGCGACTTCGGACTGCTCCTGACTGGCGGCATACGCATCGGCTGAGGTGACAAACGGGATCATACCGCCAGCGATCGGATCACTGACCATGTACGACGCCGGCGACACGGCGCTAACGATGAGATGGTCGGCGGCCGGAAAAAGTGCCTTGGCGACAAGGGCAATCTCGTGTGCTTCGTTCGACGAGTCCACGGCGATGAGAATCTTCATGATCGACGTTACCCACACCGGGCACCAACGAAACATATTCGCAACCCCACGGCGACAAGCCGCAACGACGACCGGGAATAACTACGAGGCCAGCGCTTCGACAGTTTCCAACAACCGGTCGGCCAGGCTGGCGTACTGGGCGGCGACTGACGACCAGCTCAACGACGGCGCTATACGGCGGGCCTCGGCCGCGGTGGCGGCCAGTAACTGACGATCGCAGGTAAGGGCACGAATGGCGTCGGCCATGGCCTCGGGGTCACCCTGCGGCACGACGATGCCAGCACCGCTGGCCAGCAACTCCACCGCATGGGGGAAGGCGGTCGCAATGACTGGGCGGCCTGTGGCCACGGCGTCGACGAGGACACCGGAAGTGGCCTGATCGCGTGAGTCGTAAGGAAGGACGACGATTTCCGACGATGCGATGAAACGCGTGAGTGTCGCGACCGACCGGTAAGTGTCATCAAATGACACCGACGCGCTCAGTCCAAGTTGGCGCGAACGGCGTATGAGCATCTGTCGATACTGGTCGCCGTCTCGAGCCAGAACCTTCGGGTGGGTAACACCGGCGACGGTATAACGCGGTTCAAGGTATACCTCGCGCAACATGGCGAGAGCGTCGACTACGTGCTCGATGCCCTTTCCAGGACCGAGCAATCCCCATGTGAGGAGTTGCGGGTGACGATGGTGGGCCGACGCCAACGTCTGCTCGTCGTTTAGGTCCGGCACCACTGCGCCATGGGTAATGGTGAAAGGTTTTGTGGGGTCGACGTCGTACGTCGACACAAGCCGAGCACGGGCCGCATCGGTCATCACGACAACGCCGTCGGCGAGATCCGTCACCGCCTCCAATACAAATCGCTGGTGACTCGTCGGGACGAGAGGCACAGTGTGGAGAACCACGATTGTCGGAACGCGAATAGCCCTCAGGATGTCCAGAACCTCGTCGCCGTCCGTGCCGCCAAAGATCCCGAACTCGTGCTGGACAATTGCCACATCACACCGGGACAGCACGAACCCGCCATTCCGCACCGAGAATGGATCACCATTCCTGATTTCCGCAACCACACTCGGTTGCACTCGGCTCGACGGTTCAACCCAGTCGCCATCGTCGAGTCGCACTACCTCAACCACATTGCCAAGCGCTCTAAGTTCGCGTTCGAGAGCGGCACTAAACGTGGCCAGCCCGCATATCTTCGGCGCATAGGTGCTGAGCATGCCAATCCGTCGGCCGAACCGCGGGTAGGTGGAAACGAAGGGCGAATCAGACATCGTGAACGACTCCTTGTCAGACGAGGTGGCCACCACTTCTACCCACGAGACGTCGACGGTAAACCTCTTCCCTTCACCACAGGCGCCGCTCAGGACCCTCGAAACGCGCCCTCAGTGAAGGCCTCCGCAACACTGGTGCGGGTGAGCGATCTCAAAGGTGCGATATCGGCCGTCGGCCAGCGGCGTTACATGGAGGGTGAGCTGGCCGCTGGCGTAGGTTGGCCGGGCGAACCCGTCGACGACGATCTGGTCCTCGGGCTTGATGTGGCCGCCAAGGGCGACGACATCGTCAATTGGCGTGGTCCAAAGAAGGTCGGTCACCGCCACGGTTGAGGCCAGCGTATCGTCGCCGGCGAACCGCACAACCCTGCCGCCCATTTTGTCACGATGACGCACTGCGGCCTGGTGCGCCCGGTCAAACGCCGCGCTCGCCCCGCGATGGCCACCGACGATTGCGTCGGTGGCCGCCGTCATGCCGCGATGGTTGAACGCCGCCGCGACCCGGTCCGCTGTTGGGCCACTAGTGAGCGCCATGCTGGTGACGTAGAAGCCACCGACGATGTGAGTTGCAACCTCGGCCCAAATCCCCATCTGATCCAGAGTGACGAGCGAGTCGTGCTCCATCCCGGAGAGGTCACGAGACGCGAGGTCGACTCCCACGCAAAACGTCGCCGTCATGAGACGTTCACGAAGATTGGATTGGCATAGAACCACAGGTCGGTCCACGGATCGATGGGGACCGGGTCGAGGCGTGGCTCGATCGTGCCCGTCGCGGCGAAGCGTCCATCGGTCCCTCGTATGCGTACATAGAATGACGACTTGACCGCAGCAAAGGTGTACGTCAGGGTCATCTCACCCCTTTTTTCTTTGATATCGAAGGACTTCACCACGGCCGCCGGTGCCGCGAAACTGTCGCGGTCCTTGGTCGGACCGGTAATGTCGCCTGAGATCAAGTCCACCCGAGCCAAAACCGGGGTATCGCCGTTGTTGTTGGCCTTGTCCGCCAAGCGGATCTTGATGCTCACCACGACGTCGTCACCGACTTTCGCTTCGTGGTATCCACCGAGGGTCACGCCCCCACTCACGGACTTCGAGCCCGAAACGCGCATATCGAGCGCTTTGATCAGATCGCCGTGCATGACCCACATGCGTCCAGCCGAGATGGCTGCCATGACCGCAAGATAGTCGCGCGATACCGCCCCAACAAGGGTCTTTGAGTAGAACCCCGACCAGTAGTCACCATTACCGGCCACCGGCGAACCGACGCGCGCCGGATCTCCATATTTTCCGAAAAACGGGCTGGTCGGATCGGCGTATTTCCCGTTACCATCCCCACGAACAAAGGTGTCTTTGTACACGGCGTGGCTGTCAGAGTTGGCCGTAATCCACCAGCGACGGCCCTCAGCAAGCAATGAATCCCAAAGGCCACCGACCTTGGCGGTCATCCAGTCAAACCCGCCATAGGTCCGGTAAGACTCCAACGGATACAACGGAAAGGAGTCGATTGTCGGCGTGTTGTCATAAAACCCACGGGCTTGCTCGGGACCGAGAGCTGACTTGGCGATACCCGCCGCTTGGTGACCCGGCGCTCCCTCCATACCCACTGCGATACCTGGAGCAGCGTCGCTCCAGCCGCGGATTTCATGGGGCGAATCCACACCACGCCGAGCCGGATGGTTGGCCAGAAAAAGCGCCGCCGCCAGGCGCTTGGTGCGAACTTGTTCGGCCAACCAACGAAGGCCATCTTGGGCCTTTCGTTCCATGAATTCACTGTTCTCTTTTGGATTATCAGGACGAATTATTGCTCCATCGAACGTGTATTCAAACATGTTGAGAAAGAACACCTCGTCATTCGACGGAGGAACAAAGATCGTGCCGTGCTCAGCACCGGGGATATTCCATTCCAACCCCTGGAACACGAGCATGTTCGGAAAATCGCTGCGAGCACGGATCACATCGGAATTGGTGCGACCAACAGAAACCTTTTCGTGGGCCACCGCACCGTGGTCGGTAATGACCATCCAATCGATCCCGTATTGCTTGGCGTTGCCAACATGCTGACCCACGGTGTAGAGGCCGTCGGAACTGTATTGCGTGTGAATGTGATGGTCGCCGGCCAGCCACTGGTAGCTGGAGTCGTTGGTTGTCGCTGACTGCGCCGCCACCTGCGTGGCCATTCCAAGGGCACCCGTCGTGGCTCCAAGCCCAAGTAGCCCGACACTCTGAAGGAAACGGCGTCGGCTCCGGGCGGAGTCCGACAGATCGCGGTCAGCGATGGCCAGATCGGTCGCACCTGAGGTCGAGTCACCCCCGGTCCCGTGGGTGTGGCCGTTCCCGCCCTCGTGCAGATGGTCGTGGTTGTGCCCATCGGCGTGGTCGTGGTTAGCGGAATCATCTGCGCACATAGTGGTGGGGTCTTTCTTCGAGCCGGACGAGAGCGAAGGTAGGACCCAAACGCGAACGGAACATGTCCGGTGCACCAACAACGAGCACCGGACAAGAGGACGGCAGGAGTTAACTGCCGCGACCGTCCCCCGCCCGCTTACAACCCGAACGACTTCGCCATGAGTCCCCTCACCCGGTCATCTCTCGTGCGGCCGCGGAAGACGACCATCGAGCTGATGGCTCCACCGGTCGCCGCCACGACAAGCGCGATGGAGGCGAAGAAACGCGACAACGACGTCCGCACGTGGACAATGACCGGGGCCGGCGACCGTAGCGAGTCAATTCCCGCCAGGTTTTGCCGAACGGCCCCCAGCGACGCTTGACTTCCTGAACCAACGACGAACAGATACGTCGTCCCCCCGGTGGGATCGATCGATGGCTCAACCAGACCGCCACTTCCCGCCACATCAAACGAGGGCTTGGAGGACACGACGAACGTCGCGCTAAGACCGTCGCCATCGATGGTTCTCGACACGCCGCTCACCCGTACGACGGACCGCTCGGAGCGGGGCCGAAGGTCAACGATCTGCAGCGTCTTTGCCACCCTCGTTGCCCCGACTGGCGTGTCCACCACCACGAGCTGAGGAGCGCCGATCGTTCCGGTAACGAACGCCGTACGACGCGCCCCCGGGGACAGATCGAGGGTGAGGCTAGGGGTGTCACGAGTTGGCGTACCCGGCGCGGTCACAGCCACGTTCGACGTGCTGGCCACCTCGAGGCGATGGGTTCCGGCGCCAACGGCCATTGGCGATGTCGTCGCCAACTTGGGGACCCCCCGAGCGCGTACCCGGCCGTCGACCGAAATCGTCACGGGTCCATCCGACGACAGCGCATTCACAATTTGCACCGAGCCCATCGTGACCGGATCAGAGCTGGCTGACGGTTTCGAGCCCGACACAGCAAGTACCGGGCCGGCGACGCTGCTGACTGTGGCCATAGCGAGCGCGGCGACGGCGCCAGCTCGCGTTTTCCACCGACCATTCACGCCGCCTCTATCGGACGATTAGCCCGATACCTTGAACGGTGCGCAGAGCACGTACGAAACCCGCCAGCGCAACGAGACACACGACCTACGCTCGTTTTCCCATGGCTGGACCCCGAACCCCGAAAGGGCGAGCAACGGCAGTGCGCGCTCGCCTGACCGAGTTGTATCCCGAGGCACTTTGCGAACTCGATCACGAGAACGCGTTTCAGCTGCTCTGCGCCACCATTCTCTCGGCGCAATGCACCGACAAACGGGTAAACGAGGTGACGCCAGCGCTCTTCGCCCGATTCCCGACCCCCGAGGATCTCTCCGCGGCCGAGCCGTCCGACCTTGAGGAGCTCGTTCGTCCGACCGGCTTCTTTCGGTCAAAGGCCACGAGTCTGAAAAATATGTCGACGCGCCTCGTCGATACGTTCGGCTCCACGGTTCCGGGCGATATGGCCGAACTGACCTCGCTCGCTGGCGTCGGTCGCAAGACGGCAAATGTGGTCCGCAGCGTGGCGCTCGGCCTCCCGGGCCTTCCCGTGGACACTCACGTGATTCGGCTGAGTCAGCGGTTGGGGCTCAGCGACGAAGCCGATCCCGTCAAGCTCGAACTGATCCTCAATGACCTCGTGCCGCCCGCTGATCGCGGTGCGTTCAGCCTGCGCGTCATCCTCCATGGCCGCCGAATTTGTGCCGCCCGGAAGCCGCAGTGCGGGAACTGCGGGCTCGTCGAACTCTGCCCGAGTGCATTCAAGTCACAACGCTGAAGCGCTCTTCTGAGCGGATCGTCCTAGGGTGTCCCCGTGGACGTAACGCTGCTGAATTCGCTCGATGATGCCGATCGGGGACCGCTCGTCGTTCTCCTCGATCGAGCGGCACAAGCCGACGGTCACTACGCATTGAACGACGATGGATGGCTGGACTTTCTCGATCCCCGGCCGGGTCGGTTCGCCGCAGTCATTGGCATCGAATCCGGACACGATCACCTCGTTGGATATGCCCAGGTCAGCCGGGCCCCGGACGACA
>JAYVSS010000034.1:0-3789 GCA_043775075.1 Acidimicrobiia bacterium | reverse complement strand
ATCGCCGACGCAGCGCGAGTATTCAGTCAAACAACGCATTGGTTGAGCTGAGCGATGCGGAAACGAGCAACCTCGCGTTCGCGAATGGGAAGGCTGCTTTCCACGTACGTCGCCTTGCCGAGAGCGCCAACCCCAGCTCCGATGTGCGGTGCCAGCATCCACATTCGCGACGCCTCGAGACCTTCACCTGCGGGTACATCGATGCGAGCCATTGGGTTCTCCAGACAGGTGAGGTAGGTGGTTTGGAAAGAAATCTATCGGTCAGTTAGTTTTCTCGCCACGCAGTCACTGTCGATGCGCGTCGCTGAACAAAAGTAACCGTCCGGTGAATTTTGACTATCGGGAATCAGACTGCTTTACTTCAGTGTGTCGGCCGTCACAGGTCGTTCATCCAGTCGTCGAAGACCCCCACATGTCTTCGCACGAAACATCACTTACCCAGGGGGAAGAATGACGAAACGAGCGACCTTGTCAGCAGCGATTGCGCTGGCACTAGGTGCAGCCTTGATGGTGCCCGTTGCTTCGGCGAACGCGGCGACCAAGAAGAAGGTCACCAAATCAAAGACGAAAAAGCCGGCGGCAACCACCGTTGCTCCGACAACGGCGGCCACCACCACGCCGCCCGCAGCTGCTGCCGCCGGTCCGTGTTCGGCGAAGCCGGACCTGTCGCAAGACAAGGCCTACGGCGACGGTGCCGGTCAGGTGCAATTCGCCGAGAACTGCGCAGATGCCAAGCCCCTGAAGGCCGCTGGTGACCCAGTCGTCATCGGCTTCCAGAACCCCGAAGGTGACCCCGCCGGTTCGTTCCCGGAGTACCGGGTTGGCGCTGAGGCGGCGGTTGGATATATCAACAACGAGTTGGGCGGCATCGGTGCCGATCTGGTCGCTGGCAAGCCTGGCCGTCCGATCAAGCTCGAGGTGTGCTCGATGTTGATCACACCGACGGACTCCACCAAGTGCGCCAACGAACTCGCCGCGAAGAAGCCCTTCATGGTGTTTTCATCGCTGAACTTCTTCGGAAACCACTTCGCCACGTACAACGCCGCCAAGATCCCGGTCATCGTCGGTACCCCGATCTCCCCGGCTGACTTCACCAGCCCCGGCACCTACGCCATCGGCGGCGGTGGCGGATGCCTCGGAGTTCACACCGGTCTCATCGAGTTCGCCACCAACGACCTCAAGGGCCAGAGGGTTGCCGTACCGTGGGCCAACACCCCGCCAGGCGTGTTCTGCTACAACGACCTCGAGAAGAAGCCGCTCAACGTCCTCAACGGCGCCACCCCGGCGAAGGACAACACGGCTGCTCTCACCCAGCCGAAGTTGGTCCACATTGGCGTGCCGATTCTCCCCGGCCAGGCCGACGTCACCCCGCAGGCTCAGCAGGTGCTCGACTTCAAGCCGGATGTGATCGTCTTCTCGGCTCAGGGTGCTGACTGTTGGACGTTCGTGAACGCCCTCGGTAAGCTCGGTTGGACTCCGGCCAAGATCCCGCTTGTGCTCTCCGGTGCATGCATCGACGACAAAGCGGCCACCGCAGCCGGCGATCTCGCCAAGGGCATCTACTTCGTCGGCACCACGCCGATCACCCAGACGGCCAACCTGAAGGGTCTCCTGCAGGAGCAGTCGAAGCTTTATCTGGCCAAGAGCGACAAGTACGGCGCCAAGGATCAGAAGCTGAAGGGCTTTGCCACCCAGGGCTTCCTCGGCATGATGAATATCTGGATCCAGGGCAACATTGCGGCCAAGGGGAACCCCGCCACGTTCAACGCTCAAGGTCTCGAGGATGCCTTCGCCAAGACCGTCCGCAGCCATTCATGGGGCGGGACGCCGCTGGAATGCACGGGAGCCGGTGCGCCGTATATCTCGGTGTGTAGCTCCCGGGTCACGACCACGCAGTGGAATGGCGCCGGCTACGACGTCAAGCGTGCCGACTACTCGGGCCTCTATCTGATCAAGGGCACGGCGCTCGACTTCGGTCGCTGAGCAGGTCTTGATCGCTGCGGTCCGGCGTCCTTCGCGGCGCCGGACCGCAGCGCATGCAGCGAAAGGGGTGGTCGGATCGGCCACCCCTTGTTGTATCCCGGCTAGGTCGTCCCGTGCCGCGTCCCATCAACTTCTGACCGGTGGCGTTCTTCGCCTGGAGCATTCATGAAAGACCCCATTGCCATCATGTTGGGTGGCCTTGGTCAGGGCGGTTTCTTCGCCTTGATCGCCATCGGCATCGTGATCGCCTTCCGTGGATCGGGGGTGATCAATTTCGCCCAGGGCGCGATTGCCATGTTCATCGCCTTCGAATTCGACTCTCTCGTGAAGAAGGGAGTGCTCCAACTTCCCTGGATCGACTTTCTCCCGACCAGTTCGCTTAACTTCCCTGTCCGTCTCACGCTCGACAGTGGGGGGCTCGGCTTGCTCCCAAGCTTCGTCATCGCCATTGCCATGGCGGCTTTCCTCGGCGTGGGTGCCCATTTCCTCGTGTTCAGGCCGTTGCGTAACGCCGCGCCGCTCGGAAAGGTCATCGGCTCGCTCGGCTTGATGCTCTATCTGCAGGGCGTGGCGCTGAAGAACTTCGGCACGGAGAACCCGCAACCGACGGTGGTCCTGCCGAAAGGGCTGTTCACCAACTTTCTCGGCCTCGGTAAGCCGCTGGCCAAGGAATCGTTCTTCCTCGCGGTCTTCGCCGTCGTCTTCGGAGCGGCACTCTGGGCCTTCTTCCGTTACACCCGGTTCGGTCTGGCGACGCGAGCCGCTGCCGGCAACGAGAAGGGCGCTGTGCTTCTCGGGTACTCGCCAGAGCGTCTCGCCCTAGCGAACTGGGTAGTGGCGTCGCTTTCTGCCGGTCTTGCCGGCGTTCTCGTCGGTTCCATCACCGGCGCACTCAACCCGGTCAAGTTCACCGGGCTCGTGGTGCCAGCGCTGGGGGCGGCGTTGATCGGCAAGCTTTCCTCGATCCCGCTCGCCGCCGCCGGTGGCATCGGCATCGGCCTTCTTCAGACGCTGGCCGGGGTGTGGCTGCCGACGAACAGTTGGTTCCCACTGGCCTGGCAGGCGACTGCGGCGAACGCGCTTCCGCTGGTGGTCATCGTGTTCGTGTTGTTCGCTCGAGGACGATCGCTGCCGATCCGCGGCACGGTCGAGGAGAAACGTCTGCCACTTGCCCCGTATCCCCAACGGGTCTGGCAACACAGCCTCATCTGGGGCGCCGCCGCCATTGCGCTGGCGGCCTGGGCCGATGGCGGCAAGTTCGGCTTCTCGGTCACCACGACCCTGATCACGGCCATGGTCATGCTCAGCTATGTCGTGCTCACCGGCTACGTCGGCCAGATCTCCCTGGCGCAGATGTCGATCGCCGGATGCGCGGCGTTCATGACGGCGCGCATGCTGGCCAACGGCACGCCCAACGAGCTCTCTCCGTTCCCGGTTACCGGTCCGGGCCTTCCGTGGCCTCTGGCGGCCGGAATCGGGATCGTCTTCTCGGTGATCGTGGGCGTGGTGCTGGGCCTTCCCGCCCTACGAGTGCGCGGTGTGCAACTTGCGGTAGTCACAATGGCGGCCGCGGTGAGCTTGCAGAGCGTCTACTTCGAGAATGAAATCCTCACCGATCAGACCGCTGGCTCCCCGGCGTACCTGAAGAACCCGACCTTCTTCGGGATCGACCTCGGCGTCGTTGGGAAGAACGGTCTCAACAGCAGCCTCAAGTTCGCCATCTTCACTGTCGTCGTGTTGGTCGGCCTAGCCGTGCTCGTCGCCAACATCCGCCGTAGCGGCACCGGCCGCCGGTTCCGGGCCGTT
>JAYVSS010000033.1:0-2220 GCA_043775075.1 Acidimicrobiia bacterium | reverse complement strand
GCGGAGGTTGAGCCCAGCACTCGTACCGATCTCCCGCAGGGATAGCGGTTGACCGGTCAGCGAGGCGATATGGGCGAGGCCGGGATAGAGCGCTGCCGTTCGCACGACCTCGTTGGTCTGCACTCCCCAACCGAGTTCCGACGCGACGCGGCGGCGGTGTTCGTTCACCACGGAGACGAAGTCCGCGGCCAACGACGGAGTGGGGTGGCCCCCGCACGATACGTAGTGCGCGGCCAACTGCGGTGCGTCGCCGTTCAGCGCCAGCCGATGGGTCGCGGCGAGGAATCGCAGGGGAAGGGCCAGGCCGAACCGCAGATGGGCGTGGTCGGCCAGCGCGGCCCAGACCGGACCTCCGCGTTCGATGTCATCGGCGCAGACCAGGCACAGATCGGCGTACACCGTCGAGCCAATGTCGGCGCAGCCCACGGCCTGAAACCGGAACTCCTCCGCCAACTTCTTCTTCAGGTCCACGGGTTGGGCTTCGAGAGTCTCAGTTGTCACTCCTGCATCGTCCACCCAATGCGTGTTGTTAATCAACATTGATTTCGGTCAACCTCGACTACGGCGGAACGCCAGAAGATGGGGCGGGGCCGCCGGTAGGCTTGGGCGGGTGAGTTTCACAGCAAACCCGTTATCGGCGACCGACGAACAAGTGGCGGCAGTTCGCTTCAATGAACATGGCCTCGTCGCCGCCATCGTGCAAGACGATGCCAATGGACAGGTGCTGATGATGGCGTGGATGAATGCCGAAAGCCTGCGCATGACGATGGAGGAAGGTCGGACCGTCTTTTGGTCCAGGTCGCGCAACGAAATATGGCGCAAGGGCGACACGTCGGGCGACCGGCAGTTCGTTCGCCAGGCGTTTTATGACTGCGACGGTGACACCCTGCTCTTCGTCGTCGACCAGGAAGGTCGCGGCGCGTGCCATACCGGTGAGCGGACATGTTTTTATCGAGCGTTCGGCACCAACACCGGCCCGGCCGCCTTGGCCAGCACGAAGACCATGGGCGTCGGCACATGGACAAACTGAATCCCCCACTGAAGGAGTATCTCGCCCTCGGCCGTACCCACACTGTCGTGCCGGTGTGGCGGGAGATGATGGGCGACCTGGAAACTCCGGTGGCGGCCTTTGCCAAATTGGTGGGCGACGGCGCCGGGTTCCTCTTGGAGTCCGTCGAACATGGGGGCCAGTGGGGGAGATTCTCCTTTGTTGGTCGTAACCCCACGGCCACCGTCGTGTCTCGGCGCGACGAACACGGCGTCGCATCATTGAAAGTGACGAATGGCGCGCTGCCGTTGAGCGTTCCCACCGATAAAGGCGTACTCGCCTGCCTGGAAGGCCTACTCGCCCATTACCGCGGCCCCCAGCATCCCGATATTCCCCCGCTTACTGGCGGGATCGTCGGGTTCTTCGGCTACGACACCATTCGTGAAATCGAGAGGTTGCCGAACCCGCCCGACGATCACACCGGGCTACCCGATGCGGTGTTTAACGTCGTTGGATCGGTCGCCGCGTTCGATCATTGGAAACACCGAGTGTTCCTCATCGACAACGTGTTAACGAGCGGCAATTCTGATGTCGACGCCCGGGCCTACGAAGCGGCGCGCGTGCGTATCGATGCCATGGCCAGCGATCTGGGGAAGCCCCTGGCCTACACGCTCGTGCCTCCGCCAGATGCCGGTGACCCTCGCCCCGAAACCACGGCCAGCATGTCGCCCGAGGGGTATCAGCGAGCAGTCGCAGTAGCCAAGGAATACATTCTCGACGGCGACATTTTTCAAGTCGTGCTCTCGCAGCGATTTGATCTGAACCTCGAAGCCGATCCGTATGACGTGTACCGGGTCCTCCGTCTCGTCAACCCGAGTCCGTATATGTACTTACTACGTAGCCCGGAAGCAACGGTGATCGGTTCGTCACCCGAGCCGATGGTGCAGCTTCTTGATGGCCGAGTGATTTCTCGTCCGATCGCCGGTACCCGTCGGAGGGGGAAGACCGAGGAGGACGATCGTCGTCTGGCCGGTGAATTGAAAGAACACCCGAAGGAGGTGGCCGAGCACGTGATGCTGGTGGACCTGGCCCGCAACGATGTGGGTCGGGTGGTCCAATTTGGGACATGTCACGTCGAAGAATTGATGACGCTGGAGTACTACTCCCATGTGATGCACCTCACGTCACAGGTCACCGGCAAGCTTCGTGAAGGCCTCGGTCCCATCGACGTA
>JAYVSS010000032.1:0-5490 GCA_043775075.1 Acidimicrobiia bacterium | reverse complement strand
TCCCGTAGGAGTCTGGGCCGTGTCTCAGTCCCAGTGTGGCTGGTCGTCCTCTCAGACCAGCTAGCCGTCGTCGCCTTGGTGAGCCGTTACCTCACCAACAAGCTGATAGCCCGCGAGACCCTCCTAAAGCGGAATCCATTTCCTCACTCGACCATGCGATCATGTGAGGGCATCGGGTATTAGCAGTCGTTTCCAACTGTTATCCCCGTCTTCAGGGCAGGTTTCTCACGTGTTACTCACCCGTTCGCCACTAACTCCCTAATCGTGTTACCACTCAAAGGGAATCCGTTCGACTTGCATGTGTTAAGCACGCCTCCAGCGTTCGTCCTGAGCCAGGATCAAACTCTCCATCGAAACCGTGTCCAACAGTTACCTGCTGAATCGATCATTTTTGAAGAGCTGGTTCTCACCCGAGTAGGTAAGTTCCAACTGGCACATGAACAGACTGAATTGCTTGTCTACTTCAAGTGCATTCAATACATTTGGCGCTTTGCTCACGCAAAGCTAACCGCACTTGCTTTTAGCTTCCTCTGTCTCGTTTTCAAGGAACTGCATTTCGCTCATTCGACGTTTTAGGCGAAGCGGAGCGAGAGAATGTTTAGCACAGTATTTCGTGCAGCTGAACATCTTTCGACATTCTTTTCCGCCGACCCAGTGTCTACTTGGTGCTGCGAGGGCCGTGCGAAGCGAGGGAGAACGTTAGGCGCTTTCTCTCCTCGTGTCAAGTGATTTCACGAAGTCCTACGATTTAGTCTGTGAACGATTTCCTAGACGAACTGACTTGGCGCGGCCTACTCCACCAAACGTCTGACATCGACGCCCTGCGCAGGCATCTCTGCGAGCCGGGGCGTAGAGCATACGTCGGGTTTGACCCGAGCGCGCCCAGTCTCACTATCGGCAATCTCGTGACGCTCATGCTGCTCGCCCATTTTCGTCGTTCTGGGCACCAACCGGTAGTGCTCGCCGGCGGTGGGACAGGATTGATTGGGGACCCCGGGGGCAAAAGCAGTGAACGTCCACTCCTCTCGGCGGCGCAGGTGCGGGCCAATATCGATGCCCAGATGTCCATTTACCAGCGGATGTTCGGGGATTCTCTCGTGCTGAACAACGCTGATTGGCTGGCTGAGCTGACATTTCTTGATGTCCTCCGAGACATCGGCAAGCATTTTTCGGTCAACGAAATGGTTAAGCGTGACTCCGTTCGCAACCGTATGGAGGCCGACGGCATCAGCTACACCGAATTCTCGTACGTGCTCCTGCAGTCATACGACTTCGCCCATCTGTTTGACGTTCATGGCGTCACCATGCAGATGGGGGGTTCGGATCAGTGGGGCAACATCGTCTCGGGAGTCGATCTAGTCCGTCGCACCAAAGGGGGCACGGCGTTTGCATTGACCTGCCCGCTGCTGCTCAAGGCGGATGGAACGAAATTCGGCAAAAGCGAGACCGGCGCCGTATGGCTCACCGCTGATCGCACGTCTCCGTACGAGTTCCACCAATTTTGGTTGAATTCGAGCGACGCCGACGTCGTACGGTTCCTCAAGATCTTCACCTTCCTCAGCCAGGAGGACATCAACGAGCTCGCCCGTTCAGCGGAGACAGACCCGGGTGCCCGGCTCGCCCAAAAGACGCTGGCGGACGATGTCACCACACGCGTACACGGGGCACCAGCGACGGACCGGGCCCGCGCCATCGCCGCTGCGCTGTTCACCGGCGATGTCGCTTCTCTGGACCAGGACACCCTCGACGAGGCGTATTCCGGGATGCCGTCGTCGGGACATGAACGGTCAACACTGTCGACCGTCGTTCTGATGGATCTATTGGTCGCCACCGGCCTGGCGACTAGCCGACGGCAGGCACGCGAATTCCTTGAGAACGGATCGATTTCGTTGAACGGCCAGAGAGTCGGACTTGATCACCGGGTCACCGAAACCGATCTGCTGCACGGGTCAGTCCTTCTCTTGCGCCGCGGGAAAAAGCTCTGGCACGCCACCCGTTGGAGCTGAGGGTCCCCGACCCGACAAAAGGGGCCGTGGATCGCTCTCCCGACCTGCGGCGCGGGCTCGACCTAGCAGGGGCCGCCGGACCGGGCGACTCCATCTCGGTCAATCCAGCCGACTACGTCAACAGTGAGTTGTGTGCCGTTGGCGCTGACATAGAAGGCCGTGCGGGCATCGGCTCCGACCGGGACAATGTAGAGGCCGGTCGCGTTCTGGCCGTTTGTCAGGTTCATCGACAACGACGGCGATTGTGAGCCAGTGGGAACGACCGTCACATCGAGCGGACCAGAGGCTTGGGTGGCACCAACGGCCAGAATGACGCCTGTCGGAGTTTGGGGCGCTCCGATAGCGGCCGGAACTTTGGCAATTCCGGTGGTGGGAATGTCGAACGGGCGAGCGGGCGTTACCAGATCCTTTAAACCGCCGAGCCCACTTACCGTGTCCAGTACACGACAAGGCTCAAGCACGATGGCCGATGCTTCACCGGCCGCCCCGACCCCGGTGATCACCCAGCCGACCACCGATATCGCTAGGCCCGCGGGCCCGGCGGTGCTCGACACTCGAATGAGACCGTTCGCGCCTACCGGTACGGCAACGCGGCTTACGGTCGTCGCACCGGCGACGAAACCGACGGTGGATCCGACGACGGAGCGGGCGTACTCCGGCGCCACCGGTGCGATGTTTACTGTGCCCGGCTGCGCCGGATTAGCGGCGGTGACGTCCAGAATCACCGTTCCGGTACCCGATGCCGCTAACCCAACTGCGCCGCGTACATCGGCTTCGACCTTGCCGCCAGTCGCCAGCTTGGCCACCTCAGCGGCTCCAAGATCGATGACTCGACCAGCGCCGGGGATGAAGACCGTCGCTTTGACACCCGGCTTGACGGCGATCGTGGTGGTCGTGGCTCCGTTGCCGGCTGCCTTGGTCGTTGTCGTCGAGCCCGTTCCGGTCGGCGTTGTGGACGCCGGTGAAGAATTAGTCGTAGTTGAAGTGGTCTTCGCCACGGCACTGCCGCTCGACAACTTTTTCGTCGTCGTCGTCGGTAGTTTCTTCTTTACCGTCGAGACCGTCGAGACTGTTGTGGTCGTCTTGGTCGTGGACGTTTTCTTCTTCTTCACCGTCTGGGCATTGGTTGGTCCGGCGCCGAAGGAGGCGACGACGGCGAACAGCGTTGCGGCTGCGAGCGTTATCCCGGCCTTCGGGAGGGCAGTTGACAACGGTCGTGATGGGCGGTCGAACCAGGGGAAGTTCATCCGGCTCACGCTACCGGACGACCAAGCGACGCGGCCGGAACCGAATATCGCCACAGGCGATCGACCGCTTTCGTGATCCCGACTCGCGCCGATCTTTCGACGCTCTCCGGCGCTACATGGAGTCCGGGACCAAGAGCGATGATGGCGCCGCGGGCGAGAAGGTCGATCCCGTTGTGCGATCGATTAATACCAAGGGCAGCGGTGAGTTTGCCCGGCCCGTTGAGGAGATCGATCGCCCGAGCTTTGGGGCGCCGCTCGCGCATCAGCGCTTCGCCTCCCCTGATCGCGCCCGCTCGAATGAGGACAGCCTCACCCGTCCCGGGCGGTCCGGTGACGATATTCAAACACCAGTGCACGCCGTAGCAAAGGTACACATAGGCGTGCCCCGGAGGGCCGAACATTACTGTGTTGCGGGGAGTCGGGCCCCGAAATGAGTGCGATGCCTCGTCGCCTTCGGTATACCCCTCGACCTCACAAACTAGCAACGAGCATGGCCCGACGCGGAGTTCCGCTCCAAGAAGTTCCGGCGCGACGATGGTGGCTGAACGCGTCAAGAATTCGCGGTCGATTCGCCTTGACACCGACTGTGGACCCACTCGTCGTTACCCTCCGGTGTTTCGCTGGTGGCGATCGGTCGCCTGCTTTGATTTTACGGCGTCCATCGTCCTCGCAAGAGCGAGATCAAATCGTCTCAGCTGCTCCATGACCGGCCCAGGACCGCCTCCGCCGGGCGTTCTCCGGCGCCGTACCGCGCTTCCCGGCTCAAGCAGTGCTAGGGCTTTCGGACCGAGCGCAGGGTGGTTCTCGACGAGCTCGCCGAAATCGACGTGACGATCAACTGCGTTACGCACGAGCGATCCGACCACGGCATGCGCCTCCCGAAACGGCATCCCGTTTTCCACGAGGTGTTCGGCCAAATCCGTTGCGGCCACAAACGGAGTATCCGCGGCAGCCTGCATCACCTGAGCGTTGAACGTAAGTGCGCGTATCATACCGGTAACTGCTCCCACGGCGAGGCGAATACGGTCCAGCGAATCGAACAACGGCTCCTTGTCGCCCTGTAGGTCTCGGTTGTACGCCAACGGGAGCCCTTTGAGCGTGGCGAGCAGGCCGGTAAGATTCCCAATGAGCCGTCCAGCGGTGCCACGGGCCAGCTCAGCGATATCGGGATTCTTCTTTTGCGGCATCATCGACGATCCGGTGGCGTAGGCGTCTGAAAGCTTGGCGAAACCGAACTCCTCACTCGTCCAGAGCACAATTTCCTCGCCAATGCGCGAGAGGTGGACCCCGAGCAGCGAGATCGCAAACAGAATCTCGGCGACGAAGTCTCGGTCGCCCACCGCGTCGAGCGAATTCTCAAAACGGGCGGCGAAGCCGAGTTCGTGGGCCGTCCAATCGGGATCTAGTGGCAGTGATGAGCCAGCCAGGGCGCCGGCCCCAAGAACCGACACGTCGAGACGGGTGCGGGCGTCGAGGAGCCGGTCGACGTCTCGGGCGAGCGCCCAGCCGTGGGCCAGCAGGTGATGGCTCAGCATGACCGGCTGGGCTCGCTGCATGTGGGTGTATCCGGGCAGGTAGATGTCACCGGCTTCATGTGCTCTCGTACGAAGCATCTTTTGCAGGCCGATCACCCGAACGATCAGGTCGAGAACTTCTCGCTTGGCGAACAAGCGGAGGTCGGTCGCGACCTGGTCGTTGCGGCTGCGTCCGGTGTGCATTTTTCCGCCGACTGGACCGACGATTTCGGTAACGCGACGTTCCACTGCGGTGTGTATGTCCTCATCGCTCTCGACGAAGGCGAATGTCTCCGCCCGCATTTCGGCGTCGACAGCGTCGATTCCTTCGACAATGGCCTCCGCCTCTTCAGGGGCGATAATCCCGACATGAGCGAGCATGCGGACGTGGGCGCGGGAGCCGACCAGATCGTCGGGCCACATCCGGCGATCAAACGAGAGGCTTTCCGTGAACGCCAACAGCTCCGCCGCTGGCCCTTCGTCGAATCGTCCATGCCACAGCGTGTTTCCGGAAGTCACGGTCGAGAGGATACGCCGCGAGGGTCAGCCGACGGCTCGACTTCCTGCCCGCGTTTCGCGAAACGTCGGTCTCGGACGAAAAGGCGCGAACTACTCTCGTGCGCCTATGTCCAAGGTTTTGATGTCACTTCCCGTCGGCGAACGAGTGGGGATTGCCTTCTCCGGCGGGCTGGACACCTCGGCCGCGGTGGCATGGATGCGGGA
>JAYVSS010000031.1:0-28610 GCA_043775075.1 Acidimicrobiia bacterium | reverse complement strand
TTGTACGGCGCTTCAGTTCAACTCGGTTTATCTGACGCTGGCACCGCCGGCCCGTTGGCATAGTTCGGCGCGGCGTCAGATAAACGCTATTCGTTAGGCGTTAGGCCTCACAAGCGCCATCCTTCCCGGTCCGCCCCACTGGTAAAACCAAATGACACAAGACTTCCTGCCAGTTCCTTCCCGAATTCCGCCCGTCCCAGACAGCATTGAACAAATTCTGCTTCTCGGTACCGTCGGAAATCAGCATGCTGGCTGTGGAATGTTTGGTCGAGCTGAAGGCGCAACACTCACCGAACTTCAGCGATGCTGCGAGGCACATCTGCCCACATATATTGGGAAGAGAATGCCGCTGAGCACAGCCACTCACACCAAAAACAAGATCAAGTCTCACTGGCGCTGGAGGAGTTCTGGAGCCTGTTGCCGTGCACTTCATACTGGCGAGATGAGGGGTGGCGAACCTGTGTACCGCATAGCTGAAGACGAGACGATTGACCTTCGCAGCCAGCACCTTGTGCCTGCGAACTCTTCTAAGAGCAGTGGAAGCGTGCATCAAGGTGCGGTGGAAAGTCCGGCGCCGATTAGACCAAGGGATAACCAGAGTCAAGGCTCCGACATCACCCCTAACTCGATCTACCCAGGCCAGATTGTTCAGGCGATGCTCGCCTTCACTCCTCCGCCGGACTTCTCTCGCAAGAACGCGAAAGCTACGCACCTTGACTCTTGGGGACTCTCGCGAGAGGTTGCCGAACTTATCCTCACTGACCCAAATGCGTTCTTGATTGGTTGAATATTTGACTATCAAATACCCTTTCGAAAGGCCTGGGAAGCACCATTCAAGTTGAAACAGCGACTCGGGCATCTTGACGCCGCAATCATCGCCAACATGACTTTCGATGATCTCTATGCTGTCATTTATGGTGATGGCAAAGGAAAGTCCTTGCATCGCTTCAACTCAATCCTAACCAAGAAGACTCTCTCGGCCTGCAAACAACTTGTAGATAAGTATGGCGGCTCCGCCGCAAACATTTGGCCAGATCGCACTTCCGCTTCTGTGGTTATGGACGATTTCGTGGGCCGAGTTAGCCGTCGCTTCGCGGGACGCAGCCAAGTTGCCCGAGGGTCTGGAGCCGTCCACGTTGCGTCACGAGTTGGACTTCGACGGAACCAACTCCACGTTCCCGTTTGGCGCCCACGTCTCGGTCGTTGATGTCGACACTGAAACCGGCAAGGTGGTCATGCGTCGTCACATCGCTGTCGATGATTGCGGTCGTATCTTGAACCCGATGCTGGTTTCCGGTCAGCAGCACGGCGGCATTGCCCAGGGCGCGGCGCAAGCGCTGTACGAGTGGGTGCGTTACGACGAAGACGGCAACCCGGTAACAAGCACGCTTATCGATTACACCGTTCCGTCGGCGGCCGAACTGCCGAGCTTCGAAGCGTCGAACACGCAAACCGACAGTCCTCGTAATCCTCTCGGAGCCAAGGGCATCGGCGAGTCAGGCACTATTGGTTCCACGCCGGCCATTCACAACGCGGTGATCGACGCGCTCTCGCATCTCGGCGTCGTCCACATCGATATGCCGTGCACGCCGGAGCGAGTCTGGAACGCACTTCACGCCGTTTGACCACGCATCTGCATAGAGCGTGGTCTCAGCCGAGGTGATCGAGGGTCATGGCGACGTGGAGCGCCATGCCCTTGGTCATGCAGGTTTCGTCGAAGCGGACGAGGTTGGAATGATTCGGCGCGGCGGTATGGAGGGGGATTTCCGGCGGGCAGGCGCCCAGGAACGCCATGGCCCCCGGCACCTTCTGCAGCACGTACGAGAAATCTTCGGCCCCCATGACCGGCTGCGGCATCCTCAGCGCGCTTCGTTCTCCGAATGCCGCGGTGGCCACCCGAATCACATCGTCGGCGACGTGGGCATCGTTGACGGTAACCGGAAAGCCGAAGATGATTTCCACGTCAGCCGCTCCTTCGTGGGCGGCGGCGATGTGCTCGGCCACTCGCTTGATGCCGGAATGCAGCGCCGTCCGGGTCTTCTCCGACACCGCACGGATGGTGCCGGTCAGGGTTGCTGTTTCGGGGATGACATTGTCCGTCGTGCCGCCGGTGATTTGTCCGACGGTGATCACGCCGGGGTCGAAGGCGTCGATGCGTCGGGTCACCATCGTCTGTAGGGCGATCACGATTTCGCAGGCGATGGGGATTGGATCGAGGGCATGGTGGGGGGCACTGGCGTGGCCGCCACGGCCGCGCACGACAATCTCAAACACATCCGCCGAGGCCATCTGCGGTCCCCCCTTGATGGCCACGAGCCCCGACGGCACGTTGCCGCCAACGTGAATGGCGAACGCTTTCGTGACCTCACCAGCGTCCGTGAGGAGGCCGTCCTCGAGCATGAACTTGGCGCCGTGGTAGCCCTCTTCGCCGGGCTGGAACATGAACAACACCTGGCCCTTTATCGTCTTCTGACGTTGCTTCAATAGCTTGGCCGCACCGACGAGCATGGCCACGTGAAGGTCGTGACCGCAGGCATGCATCTTGTCGGCATCCCCGGAGCGAAAGTCGATATCAGCATCCTCGTGAAGAGGGAGCGCGTCGGTATCGGCGCGGAGCAACATGGTGGGGCCGTCGCTTCCGCCATCCAGTACGGCCGTGACGCCGGTACTCGTCGTGCTCTCCCGCACTCGAAGACCGAGCGGTGCGAGGGCTTCGAGCAGCCGCTCTTTCGTCCACACATTTTCCAGACCGATTTCGGGGTGGCGATGCAGGTCTCGACGCAGGGCAATTGTGTCATCGAGGAGGCCCTGGGCCTGTGAGCTCAGATCGGGGAGGGCAGCGGCGAGGGTGTCGTTCACCATGTGGACCTTATGCCCGCTGGCGATCGGCGTGCCGTTCCCCAACGCCAGTCAGCCAGCGGGTCGCCATCGAGAACGTTGAGGCGCTTTTCGCCAGCGGGCAGTCGGGGGCGAGCAAGCGAAGCCCAAGTCGGCGGTTTTGCGCGTCCATGTCGGCCGATTTGTGGCGCGGAGGGAACACTTTTGGTCGACTTGGACGCGCATTTGTGGGGATTTGGACGCGGCTCACGGCCCCGCCGATGGTGGCGCGCCGACGCCTGCGCGTGACAAGGTGACCGGGTGATGTCTCCCGCCCCTGGAACCAGCCGTGCTCGTTCGACCATGCCGGTTGCTGGAGTGCCAACGTTCGAGGTGCTTGATCGGTTGGAGGGATACCGCAGCGGGGACCTTCGCTGGAAGGAGGGGCGGGCGTTCTCGTTGGCCTACTTTGCCGGATCGGAGGTCCACGAGTTGGCGGTGGAAACGCAGAAGCGGTTCTCGTCGGAAAACGCCCTCAACATGGACGCCTTTCCGTCACTACGCGCACTTAGCACCGAGGTGATCGGTACGGTGTGCTCGCTGCTAGGAGGCGATGACCAGACGGTCGGCGTGTTCACGTCGGGTGGTACTGAAAGCATCCTTACCGCGGTGAAGGGCGCCAAAGAATGGGGCCGCTCACGGGGCGTGCATCGCCCTCGGATGATTCTTCCGACGACCGCGCATGCGGCGTTTTCCAAGGCGGCCGACTACTTCGAAGTGGAGGCCGTTCGTGTTCCAGTGGGTGCGGACTATCGGGCCGATCCGCACGCCATGGCTGCCGCCGTGGATCAGGACACGGTCCTGCTTGTGGCGTCGGCCCCGGCATATCCGCAGGGCGTGATCGATCCCATCGATGAGATCGGGCGCCTCGCTCAAGACCATGACCTGTTGTTTCACGTTGACGCCTGCATGGGCTTCACGTTGCCGTGGTTGGAGCGTCTTGGTCTCATGACGAAGCCGTGGAACTTCGCCGTTCCCGGCGTCACGTCGATGAGCTGCGATCTGCACAAATTCGGGTACACCGCTAAGGGGGCATCAGTTCTCGCCCATCGCTCCAAGGAACTGCGTCGACACCAGACGTTCATCACCAGTGATTGGCTTGGCGGTTTGTACGGCAGCTCGGCGATGCTAGGTACACGTAGTGGTGGTTCGATCGCCGCCGCGTGGGCAGTATTCCAGCACCTCGGTGAAGAGGGGTATCTCCGGTTGACTGAGCGGGCCTTCCGGGCCCGTGAACGAATTCAGTCCGGCCTGTCATCGATCGAGGGCATCGTTGTGCGAGGTACTCCCGAGGCCACCCTGCTGGCCTTTGGCGCGCCATGCAACGGAACGATCGGAGCGGCCGTGGCTGATGACGACGGTGTTTCGCCGGTGGACATCTACGCCGTTGCCGATCGGCTGTGGGCCGATGGCGGCTGGTACTGCGATCGGCAAACGCCGCCTGATTCGCTCCATTGCACCGTCAATGCGGTGCACCTCGATGTGGCCGATGAGTTCGTCGGAGCGGTGGCGTCGGCCGTCGACGCTCAGCGCGCCGACGCCCGCTCCGGAGACCGTACGCGCGCATACGGAACAATGGAGTAGGCGTTGGTGGTCCGGATCGGCCTGGTGGGGCTCGGGCCTACGACGCGGGGTCGAGGCGGTAGAGGCCACCTTCGAGTGAAGTTGCTATGAGCTCGCCGTCGGGGCCGACGCCGAACGATGTCAGGTAGCTGACTCGCGCTCCGAGATCGGAGGCCTTGCCCTGCCCGGGGGCGGTGCCGTCGAGGACGGAGATCTGCCCGCTACACACGTCGCCAAACACGTATCGACCGACGAGAGCGGGGATCTTGGTGCCTCGGTACACGCTGCCGCCAACCACGGCGCACCGGCCATCAGCATGGGGATACTCGTAGACGGAATCCGTCGAACCTTTCGGACGCGGTCCCTTGAACTGGGTCCGGCCTTGACGGAGGCTCCACCCAAAGTTCAGCGCGCCTACGGAACCGGCCGAGCCGGGGGACGGGATGCGATTGATCTCTTCTATGTCACTTTCACCGACGTCCGGCACCCAGACGTCGCCGGTCGCTGCGTCGACGGAAGCTCGCCATGGGTTGCGTAGTCCGTACGCATATATCTCGGAACGAAACTTCTTGGACGACGCTCCAAGTGCGCCAACTCGTGTCGCTGGCGCGCCCGGAGCAAACGGGTTGGTCGGGGGAATCGAGTACGGCGACGAGCCGGCCGGCGTCGGATCGATACGCAGAATCTTGCCGAGCAAAACATCTGTGCGCTGAGCATTTCCTTTGGGGTCACCCGACGAGCCACCGTCGCCGATGGCGATGTAGAGAAGACCGTCGTTGTCGAACGAGAGCGTGCCGGCGTTGTGTTCGTTGAACGGTTTCGGAATTTTCAGCAGGACCCGTTCCTTGCCAACGTCGGCCACCCGACCATCAAACGGGACCTCGCTGACATGGACAACACCCGCTTTGTCCGTGTAATCGATGTACACCACGTCCCGGTTTTTCGGGGAGAACGCCAGTCCAAGCAGTCCGCGTTCGTTGGCCGAATCGACTCTGCCCGCGATGTCGAGCACCGGAACTGAATCGAATGCACCGTTTCGATAGGTGCGAATACGACCGGTCTTCTCGACGACGTAGATCGATGGGTCATCAGCGCGCGAAGCAATCGCAATCGGTTGCTCAGCCTGAGCGAACTGAGTCATTGTGGCGGCAACGTTGGCCTTCGGGGCAATGGTGCCGCTTGTCCGGGCCTTGCCGTCCTTACCGGCAGGGGCCTGGCGGTCGGCCATCGACGGGCTCGTGGCCAGAGTTATGACAACGGTGGCAGCAACGGTGGCGGTGAGCGCTGCCCAACGCGCTCGCTGCATAGTGGGGGAAGGGGAAGGGGAAGGAGAATGTGGGCCGAGCATCGGAGGAAAGCCTACGGGCGTCGGTGTGGGGCGGGGCCGCGGGTAGCGTCCACCCCCCGTGACGATCAATCCACCGACGAAGGTCCGGCTGATACTGCTCGGGCCCGCCGTAGGGGCGATCACCGGCGTGGCCTCGGGGTTTGGCTCGGCCAGTTTTCTTCATGCGCTGAACTGGGCGACGACGAACCGCGTGGGGCATCCATGGCTTCTGTGGCTGCTCCCCGTGGCGGGACTGGGTATCGGGCTGCTGCGACGCGTCGCCGGCCGAGCGACCGCGGGGACCAACCTGCTCCTCGAAGACTTCCACGCATCGCCGACGGAAAGTGTTACCGAGCGCGTCGACGGGGATGCCCAGGGGGATGGCTGTCTAGTTGACGACAGGCTGTCCGGATTGCGACGTCGCAATCCGGACACTGTGTCGCAAATTGGACATCGAACCGCTGCCGATGGCTCGTCAACGGCGACCGCTCGACCAGGCCGCCGGGTCGCGGGGGTACCGGTGGGCCTGGCGCCGTATGTGTTCGTCGGGTCGGTGGCCACCCATTTGTTCGGGGGATCGGGGGGTCGGGAGGGGGCCGCGGTGCAGATTGCCGCCGGGCTGACGGCCCCCGTCCGACCGCTCCTTGAGCGACTCGGATCCAGGAGCGCGACGTCGGGCGTCGAAGTGCGTCGGATGCTGATCGTGGCGTCGCTCGCCGGGGGATTTGGGTCTGTCTTCGGGGTGCCGTGGGCGGGGATGATCTTCGGGGTGGAAGTGGCGCGTCACTGGGAAATGAGCGGCTCCCACCTTCGCTTGCGCTGGGAAGAAACGCTGGCGTTCCTGCCGACGGCGGCGGTGGCGTCGTTCGTCGGCCACCTCATCACCAGCCGCCTCGGCATCCATCATCTCAAACTGCCCCGCGTGGAATCGCCGCTGGTGTTCGGCGTGGTGATCGTGGCCTTTGGCGCAGGAGTTCTGGCTCGGGCCTACCTCGTCGCTCACCGTCTTGTCGTGGTTGCGCTCCGACGATCGAAGTTGCCGCACCTGCTGTGGCCGGTGCTGGGCGGGGCGCTCGTGGTGGCGGGGACTGCGGCCATTGGTACGCGTGCATATCTTGGGCTGTCGTTGCCACTCCTCAACGCTGCGCTCGCCGGCGCGGGCGTGGCGTCGACCGCGTTCATCCTTAAGTTGGCCTTCACTGCAGTCACGTTGGGCAGCGGTTTTCCCGGTGGCGAGGTCACGCCGCTCCTCTGCATGGGCGCCTGCCTCGGGGCCAGCCTGTCCGGACCGCTCGGTGAGCCGGCGGGCCTCCTCGCCGCAGTGGGCATGGTGGCCACGTGGGCCGCGGCATCGAACACGCCGATCAGCGCTGCGGTCATGGGGGCCGAACTCTTCGGTCCGGTCGGGCTGCTGGCGTTTCTCCCCGCCAACATCATCGCCACCGCACTGAGCGGGCGCCACGCCGTTTACCACGCCCAACGCTGATCTCGCCGGGCGCCAAACGCCGCGCGTTGCGCGCCGAGGGTGGCCGCGCCGCGGCGCCCGGCGTGGGTGCCGGGCCGGCAGGAGCGCGTCATGATGGACGGGTGGTGAGGACATGAGAGCGATCGATCTGAACGCTGACCTCGGTGAGTCGTTCGGCCAGTGGACGATGGGCGACGACGCCGCCATGCTTGACATCGTCACGAGTGCCAACGTGGCGTGCGGATTTCATGCTGGTGATCCGCGCACGATCCGTCGAACCGTTGAGCTCGCCGTCGATCGTCGCGTGGTCGTTGGCGCGCATGTGGCCTATCCCGACCTCGTCGGGTTTGGTCGCCGGGCCCTCGATATCGATCCGGCCGATCTCGAGGCCGACGTGCTCTACCAACTCGGCGCCCTCGACGGTATCTGCCGGGTGGCGGGAACGAAGGTCCGCTACGTGAAACCGCATGGAGCCCTGTACCACCGGGTGAACGCCGACCCCGAGCAGGCCGACGCACTAGCCCGCGCAGTCGCGTCGTTCGACACAACGCTCGTACTTCTCGGAGCGGCCGGACCACTGGTGGACGCCGCTGCGCGCCACGGCCTTCGCGTCGTCGGTGAAGGCTTGACGGACCGTGCATATCGTGCCAACGGAACGCTTGTGCCTCGGAGCGAACCTGGCGCAGTGCATGCGGATTCGGAGGCGATTGCCGCGCAGGCTCTGGCACTGGCATCGATTGATCGCGTCGGTTCGCTCTGCCTGCATGGCGACACGCCCAACGCCGCCCAGCACGCTCGTGCCGTTCGGGCTGCGCTTAGCACCGCCGGCTACGAACTCTCTCCGTTCGTCTGAACAATCGTACGCGTACATACGGTGTCTATGGATGAGCTATCGGAGCAGTCAGCGACCTTGACGTGGCATCGCTACGGTGAGCGTGGGGTACTCCTCCAACTGCCCTCACTCGACCAGGTCCACGCCTATGACCGGGCAGTCCGAGCCAGCGGCTTGGCGGCCGAATGCGTGCCGGGGGCGGAAACCCTGTACGTCGAATTGCGGGACGCCGCCATGTCGGCGAATGAACTTGTTCGTCAGATTGCGCTCTTGCCGATGGTCCCGACCCAATCCAAATCCATTCGTACACATACGATTGACGTGGTCTATGACGGGGCAGATCTTGATGAGGTCGCCGACCTCACCGGTTTGTCGGTTGACGAGGTCGTGGCCCGTCACTCGGCCCCGACCTACACCGTCGCTTTCCTCGGATTCTCACGGTCGTTCCCCTACCTTACGGGCCTCGATCAGGCCCTCATGGTTTCTCGATTGGCGTCGCCCAGAACGCTCGTCCCCGCCGGATCCGTGGGCATGGGGGCCGGGTTCACCGGGATCTATCCGGCGGCGTCGCCCGGAGGATGGCGGCTGCTCGGCCATACCGACGCAACACTGTTCGACGCTGCCCTTGACCCTCCGAGCATGTTGGCCAACGGTGATCGGGTGCGCTTTCGACCGATCGAACCATGACGTTGGTCGTCGAATCCTGCGCGCCGATGCTGACCGTGCAAGACGACGGCCGCACTGGACGCGGGCACCAGGGCGTCGCTCGCTCGGGGGCATTTGATCAACGGGCACGGGCGGCGGCGAACCGCCTCGTGGGCAACCATCGTGACGCCGCGGTCCTCGAAGCGCTTCTCGGTTCGTGCGCGTTCCTGGCCACCGAAGCGGCCGTGATCGCGGTGACCGGGGCACGGGTACCCGTCACCATTAACGGCAGCCCTGCGGCGCAGGATATGGCCGTCTTTCTGCCAGCGGGCGATCGATTGCATATTGGTATGCCAACTGAAGGTCTGCGCGCGTATGTTTCACTTCTGGGCGGCATCGGTGGGCCGTCGGTGCTTGGCAGTCGGTCCTACGACTCGCTCGGTCGCATCGGTCCGGCTCCTCTAGTCCCGGGCGACGAGATCGTATGTGCACATGACACGACGGAAGCCGATCCGTGGTTCGAACCGATCCCGACTCGGGCGAAGGCGGATCAGCCGACACTAGTGTTGACGGACGGCCCACGCCTCGCGTGGCTCACCGATGATTGTCGCCACCAATTGACCAGTGCGGTCTGGACGGTTGACGGGGCCAGCGACCGTATCGGGGTTCGACTCCTCGGCCCGCGCCTCATTCGATGGCCGCACCTCGTTGACGCTGAACTTCCGAGCGAAGCGATGATCCCCGGCGCCGTCCAGGTGCCGCTTAATGGTCAACCCATCATTCTCGGGCCGGACTGCGGCACCACCGGTGGGTACCCGGTTGTTGGGGTGGTTACCGCCCGATCCCTCGGCGACGTGGCCCAGCTCCGCCCCGGTGACCGCCTCAGGTTTGCCGGGCGCTACCGAGCGAGCCGGGCCGGCGCAACCTAGGAGAGCGGGTCGAGGCCCGGCAGTGATGGCTGGGCGGCGGCGAAGACTCGCTCCACTTCTTCGGCTGACAGCGCATGCCCGGCCAGATAGCCCTGGACAAATGCGCACCGGAGGGCCTGCACGCGGGCGAGCTGGGTTGCTCGCTCCACGCCGACGGCGACCACTTCGGCGCCCAATGAACCGGCGAGAGAAACGGCCATGCTGACAAGATCCGACGATCCGGTGCCGTTGGGACGATCCACTGTGGCAATCAGTTGGCGATCGATTTTCAGCTGACTGAGCGGGAGGCGTTGCAGAGTGCGTAAAGACGTGGTCCCGCCCCCGAAATCGTCGATGGCCAAGCGCACGCCGGACCGACCGAGTGTGGTCAACGCCGCCTCTCCGGCTTCGCCGAGCAGGGGGAGGAGGGCCTCCGGCACGTCCAGGCCAACATCTTTCGGCGAGAGGCCAGCCGCCGCCAGCGTGGAGAGGACCGTTTCGGCGAAGCCCGGATGGGCGATCTGGGCCGGAACAACATTCACCCACAGCATGATCGGTACCCGGAAGCGGCTACGCCACGACGCCACGTTGCGACACGCCTCGCGCAACGCCCAATCGCCCAGGGCGTGAATTGATTCGAGGCCGACCACGTCGCTGATGAAGACTGAAGCCGGAAGCAAACCGAGGGTGGGATGCTGCCATCGCAACAGCGCTTCGACGGCCACCACGGTGCCCGTGTTGGCGTTGACCTCGGGCAGGTAGTGCACCTGGAAATCGCGTGCGGCCAACGCACTGCGCACCACCGCATCGGAAACTTCGGGATGTGGTGCCGGCGGCACGGGCGTCGTCGGCGCCGAGCTGCCCGACCCGGAAACGCCCGCTAGTCCCGCTGCGCCCGCTAGCCCCGCTACGCCCGCCGGTCCGGCGCCACCCGGGGTGAACGACGCGCCCGAACCCGCCGATGATGGAGCCGGTTGGGCCCCGTCGGCGAGTGTCGGTTGATCCACATTGAGTGACCCGCGCGCACCTTCGTGCACCTGCCAACGTCCGCGACCGGCGCGCTTCGCCTGATAGAGAGCGATGTCGGCACGGTTAATCAATTCGTCGGGAGACATCGTTGGCTCGGTTACGACGGCGATCCCGATCCCGGTGGAAACATCGGCGGCTTTGTTGTCGACCATCACGGGCGACTCTTCGAAAGCCGCAAGGATGCGTCGAGCGGTGGCCGCGCCCTCGTCGACGGTGCGCAGTTCAGAGAGCAGTACGGCGAATTCGTCGCCCCCGAGGCGGGCCACAAGATCTTCACGACGGATGACCCGGCGCAGCGTCTCGGCCACTTGACGCAACACGTCGTCGCCGGCGGCGTGACCGTAGGCGTCATTGACCTTCTTGAAGCCATCGAGGTCGAGGAAGAGCACCCCAGACATGCCGGCGTGACGCTCAAGGCGGGCGATCGCTCGCTGCACCGACTCGCGAAACGCCAACCGGTTGGCGAGCCCCGTGAGTACGTCGGTGCGGGCCTGATGGACGAGCTCGGCCTCTGCCGCTTTGATCGGAGTCACGTCCGTGGCGAAGCCCTCGATGCCCAGCACCACGTTGGCCGAAGCCGGGCCGCCGCCGGCCTGCATAATCGGGGAGAGTCGAAGGTATTGCCACGAGATTTGCCCGTTACGACGCAGCATCCGCAGCATGATGGGCGCATCGCATCGACTCGGGTCGTCCACGATTTCATTGAGGAGGTGACGATCGTCGGGGTGCACGAGGCGATTCAGCAGACCGCCGTCGGCGATGACCTCCGACGGTTCGTAGCCCAAAGACGCCACGATGCCTCGGCTGATGTAACTGGTCCGGCCCGAGAACAGATGGCGAAACACGACATCGCCCGATACCGAGCCGAGTCGATTGAGTAGGTCGCCGCCGAGCGTGACTCCCTCGCCCATGGGGATGAGGCCGGCGACGTTGGAGGAGCGCAACTCGGCATTGGCTTTGCCGATCGTGAGAGCGTCTTCGTAGCGTCCGGCGACGGCGTCGATGACGACGCGTTCCGTCCGGCCGAAGAGGGGCCGACCGGGCCGACGAATAACGCCCAACACGGCGACTATGCGCCGTTCTGTGGTGCGCTCGGCGGAGTCGGGTAGCGCCGTCAGCGGGTCGTTTTCGGTCACGTCAGCAAACCCCGGACTGACCGCCGAAGGGCGGGCCAGAATAGGCACGAAACGCCCGAAGGCCCGCCCCCGTTGGCGGGCGTCCTCGGCCTCCAAACGACCGATCGTGGGGGCCACGATGTCCTCAAGGAGGGACTCATCGAGGACCCCCATTTCCACCGCTTGACGGGCGCCCAACACTTCGGCCACGATCCCCGACGCCGGTTCCCACCCACCCTTCGCCGGTCGACCATCGAGGGCGAGCAAACGCGACCTGGTGCCGTCGTAGGACACGCTCCACAACACCACCCGCTCGCCCACGGCGGAAAGCAAACACCGGGTGAGGGCGATGGAGGGGTCGGCTGTGGGTGATCTCAGCGCCGCCGTTAGCGAAGCCAGCGCGTCAAGTGGATGACCGGGCCACCTTGACGGCTCCGCTTCGAGCGGGGGGTTCTCCTCGGCCGTGGGCGAGCCGGCGGTGCCGGCTTGGGTGCCGGTTCGGGGGTTGGCCGCCGGTGAGCGATCCGGCAAACCGATCGCCAGAGCCGGACCGGCGTCGCCGGTGGCGGGCAGGGCCCATGAACTCGCCACCGCAACGGGGGCGGTGCCGGGGTTTGGAGTATCGGTCATGACGCCAACTTCGAGAAGTTCAGTACGGCGACGTGTGTGGACCTGGCCGGCGAACGTGCGTTCCGATTCAGATTCGGTGTGGGAACCGGAACTGAGCAAAGGTGCAGTTCTGAGTGACGCATCGCAACCACGAAGAGTAGCAGTTTTTGCCACCCATTCACCACGAGGAGTGACCCCGCACCATGGCTTCAGAACCTGCCAGCCCCGCCCCGACGCCATCGGAATCGGCGTCAAAATCGCCGACAAAATCGCCGTCAAAATCGCCGTCAAAATCGGCGTCGCTCACCGCCCTTGCGGCCCCGCTGGCCATGTCCGGGCCGTTAGCGGGAATCAAGGTGGTGGAGGTCGGCACCATGATCACCGCCCCGCTGGCGGCGATGATGCTCGGCGATCAGGGCGCCGACGTGATCAAGATCGAGACCCCCGGAAGTGGTGACGTGATGCGCTATCTCGGTGAGAGCGTGGCCGCCACCTCGGCCCTCTGGCTGAGTTGCAACCGTTCCAAGCGGGGCGTGGCGATCAATTTGCAGGATGTCGGGGGCCAGGCGGTGGCTCGCCGACTGCTGGCCCAGGCCGACGTGGTCATTCAAAACTTCCGACCGGGCGTCGTCGAACGACTCGGCATCGACGAACCCCGGGTGCGGACGGAGAACCCGGGCGTGATCTACGTCTCGATCAGCGGGTTTGGCTTCTCCGGACCGATGGCCAATCGGCCGGCGTACGACAACATCATCCAGGCGTCGATCGGCGTGGCGGCGTCGCAGGCCGACCCCGCCACCGGCCAAGCCAGTCTGTTGCGCAACCTGGTGTGCGACAAGATCACCGCCTACACCGTGGCCCAGGCGGTCACTGCGGCGTTGTTCTCCCGGGAGCGCCATGTTCGTCTCACCGGTGAGCTCGTGGGCCAGCACCTGCGCGTCGCCATGATCGATGCCACCCTCGCCTTTTTGTGGTGCGACGCGATGATGGGCGAAACGTTCCTCGATCGCCAGCGGGTGAGCCCCGGCCCGGTGATCGGCCATGCCTATTCGTTGGCGAAAACGAGCGATGGCTTCATCACGTCCACGATGATCACCGACGGCCAGTTCGCCGGCATGGCTCGGGCCATCGGGCGTCCGGAGTGGGTCGGCGATCCCCGGTTGTTGACGGCCGGCGCCCGGATGGCCAACCTCGACGTCTGGCGGGGCGCCCTCGGGGCGTTCATGGCCACCCACACCACCGACGAAGTGGTGCACGCGTTCGTGAGCAACGACGTGCCGTGTTCGGGGGTCACGGCGGTGGCCGACGTTCCTGCCCATCCCCAGGTGATCGCCAACGAAACGTTGGTGGAGCACGAAGTGGGGCCCTACGGGCGCTTGCGCGAGCCACGGCCTCCCGTATCGTTTTCTTCCACTCCGACGCGCATCGGGGCGGCCCCGCCGCAGCTCGGAGCCGACACTGACAGCGTGCTCACCGAGGTCGGCGTCAGTGCCGACGAACTCGTCGCTCTGCGGGCCAGCGGGGCGATTGCCTGAACGCCGAGGTGGGCAGGGTTGATTGGTCTGAGGAGCGACGGACGCTCCAAGTCAGCGGATGTGAGAGGGCGCCGGGCGAGGTCGCAGGTGGGCTGGGTGACTAGCGGAGGCCGAGGCTGCGGGTGCATGCGGGCCATGGGCCCCAGCCCTGCTGGGCCTGGAGTTTTAGGGCTGCTTCGTCCTGGGTGGCAGGCGACGCCTCGTGCGGCAAGCCGGGGTATCCGAGCTTGCGCCAGGTGCTGACGGCGAATTGGTACGCGCCGTAGTACCCGTTGCCGGTATTTATCGCGTAGTTCCCGTTGGACTCACATTTGCGTAGCGCCGCCCACGCGGAGTCAGGAATCGTCCCGGCACTGGCACTGGCACTGGAAATGGCGCTGGCACTCGCGCCGACACTCGCCGGAGCGGCGTCGGGAGGGAGCGCCACCGTGCCCGCCGAAGCCGCTTGCGGGTCGAGCAGTCGCAGTCCGGTGGACGCCGTTTTCGCCTTCTTCGCCTTCTTCTTCACGACCGCGGTCGGGCCGGTAGTTGGGGGCAGGGTTGGCACGGTGGTCGCTGGGGGCGGTGTCGGGACGACTGACAACGCCACCGTCCCGAGTTGGTCAGAATCCACCACGAATGCTCCGGGTGGCGAGGCCGAGGGTGGTTGGGGCACTTGGGCGACGGCCGACGAAGCCGTGAGTGCACCGCCGAAGCACACAATGGCCACAGCAGCTGAGCGAACGATGAACGTTCGATGGACAGGAAGGGAAAGGATGCGCATCGGTTCCTCCAAGGGGTTGGACGGGGGTGGCGGTGCGGAAGGGGGAAAACGCTAGTGGCGAATTGACCAGACGAGTTCCAGTCTCGGGAGACCCCCCATTTCCCGCCAGTCCGCAAGCGGTTTCGCCGGATCGCCGCCCTTCGACACGTCAGTGAATGCGCTTTAGTGTGACCTGCGACACGGCTCGTGCGCCGGTCGACCCATTCCCAATCAAAGGAGCACTCCGTCGTGCTACAAGAATTCAAAGACTTCATAAGCAAGGGCAACCTCGTCGAGTTGGCCGTCGCCTTCGTGGTAGCGGCGGCGTTCGGAGCGCTCATCACGTCGTTCATCGACAACATCGTCATGGCGATCATCGGCGCCATTGTCGGTAAGCCGAGCTTCGATGCCCTGGAATTCAAAATCGGGAAGGGGGTCGTGCGTTACGGCGCCTTCCTCACCACCCTCGTGAACTTCTTGATCATTGCGTTCGTGGTTTTTCTCGCGGTGAAGGCCTACAACAAGTTCAAGAAGGACGCTCCACCAGCCGCTCCTTCATCGACTGATGCACTGCTCATGGAGATTCGCGACGGCCTACGGGCCCGCTGATTCGCCAGCATCGACGCTTGACGGCGTGTCGAAGCTGGAGAGTAGAACATCCGAGAACCGGTCGGCCTCCGGGTCGTCCGTTTTTCGCGATTCGGGCTGCGGACAGGGCTGTTACGGCGTCGGTAGGGGGGCGGACATGGCCCAGCCAATCATCGCGGACAGGGCTGTTACGGCGTCGGTAGGGGGGCGGACATGGCCCAGCCAATCACCGCGGACAGGGCCTTGGTGGCCGGACGAACGGCGAGTGGGTCAGCCAACGGAATCACCGGTATGCGCAGCGCCCGAGTGACCGACCCGGGAAGGAGGCCGACCGCCGCCGCGGCGAGCACCGCGTACGGGCCGCGGCTGAGCAACGGCAGGGGCGGCGTGAGGAGGAAACGCACAGCATCGCGGGCCTGTTTGCCAGCCTTGAGTTCAGGTCGAATGCCGACCATCCACGCCTGAAGTTCGGCCACGGAGCGCGCCGGTCCGGGAGTGTTTGCCCCCAACATGTCGGCCAGCATGGCCTGTTCGGCCACATAACGATCGGCCATCTGGGCACTCAGCGGTTGGGACCCGTAGCGCTGGTAGGCGACCAGGAAGCTCTCGGTGAGGGCGTGGTGGACCCACGAGAGCAGGTGGGGATCGTTGGCCGCGTAGTGACGCCCGTCGGGCGCAGTGCCCTGCACCTTCACGTGCACTCGCTTCACCATGGTGACGGCTCGTTCGGCTTCGGCGGTGGTGCCAAAGCTGGTGGTCCCGACGTATTCGGCGGTGCGCCAGAGACGACCGGTGGGGTCGGTTTTGTAGGCCGAATGATCGTGGATCCCGGCCATCGCCAGTGGGTGCATGGTCTGGAGGAGGAGCGCCCGCACGCCACCGATGAGCATGGCCGCGTCGGCATGGACTTGCCAGGTGGCGCTGCCGGGACCGAACAGACCGGGATCGCCGTCGATCGGTTGGGTCAGGTCACGGACCACAGCCTGGTCACCGACGAGTTGGCGGCGGATGGTGGCGGCCAACGCCCCGCGTACCCGTTGGGTGAGCACCGCAGTGGCACTGGTGGTCTCCATTCTTTGAGCGTATGCCCAAAGAGCCTGCTACCGGGGACGGACTTCAGCCGATGTTGAGGACGACGACGCCGACGGCCGTCATCGTGGCGATCAGGACCCACGAGGCCAGCCCAAGAATGAGCGGCCGGGACCCGATGGCGCGTAGCTTGCGGACGTCAACGCCAGCTCCGAGCCCAACGAGCGCGGCGGCCAAAAGCATGCGCTCCACGTTCTTGGCCTGCTTCAGGAATTCCACGGGGAGCGTCACCGATGAGTTGAGTACGACCATGGCCAAGAAACCAACGACGAACAGGGGAAGGATCGGAGGCCGAGCGGACTTCGGGGCAGTAACTCCGCCCGCCGGGCCCGAGGATACGGCGGCGCTCGCCGCAAGTTGACGGCGACGCCACACACTGACGCCGGCCACGAGTGGAGCGAGCATGACGACCCGGGTGAGTTTCACCACGATGGCTGCTTCACGGGCGGCGTCGGACGTTCGGCTGGCGGCCGTGGCCACGGTCTGGGCGACATCGTGGACGCTGGCCCCGACCCACGTACCAAAGCGGACGTCGCCGAAACCGAGGGCGTGGCCGATCGCCGGCAGAAGGGCGATGGCCAGGCTTCCGCACAGGGTGACAAGGCCGATGGCGTAGACGGTGTCATCGTCGCTGGCGTCGCTCACCGGCCGCATGGCGGCCACCGCCGACGCGCCGCAGATGGAAAATCCGGTGGCCACAAGAAGGCGGAGGCCGGGCGACAGACCGAGTTTCTTTCCCAACCACTGCGTTCCGAAAAACGTCACGGTGGTGGTCACGAGGACCAGCGCCAGTCCTTTCACCCCGAGATCGCGAAGTTTGGACAGGGAAAGTTGCAGGCCGAGGATCACGATGCCGACGCGCAGAAGGCGCCGGGCGGCATACTGCAACCCCGGTCGAGCGAAGTTGGGTAGGAGGCGCAGATTGGTGAGCAGGGCGCCCATGAGGACGGCCGCCACCAACGGCGAGAGCACGATGGGCGTGTTCGCCTTCACGAACTTTTCGATCGCAAACGCCAGGGCGACGATAACGGCGCACAGCCCCAGGCCAGGAAGTTGAGCGCGGGTCGCCATGAGCCGGTCATGCTACGACGGTGGGCGACCGCGCTCGGGTTGCGCGCCCGATCGGGCACGATAGACAGATGAGTTCTGAACGGGAGCCAGACGCCGGCCCCAACCGCCCGCTCGCCGATATGCGGATGGATTATCGGCGCGGCGAGTTACTAGAAGGAACCGTCGATCCCGATCCGTTCGTGCAGTTTCAAGTGTGGTTCGACGCCGCCCACGCCGCTCATCAACCGGGTACCGACGAACCTCACGCCATGACGTTGGCCACCGTGCTCGACAGTCAACCGATGACTCGCGTCGTGTTGTTGAAAGGGCTCGACGACCGCGGCTTCGTATGGTTCACGAACTACAACAGCCAGAAAGGCCGTGCCCTCGCCGAGGATCCTCGCGCCGCGCTTAACTTCTACTGGGGCAAGTTGGAGCGTCAGGTGAACGTGCTTGGTTCGGTGGAACGGGTTACGGCGGCCGAGAGCGACACGTATTTTAACTCCCGTCCGGTCGGCAGTCGCGTGGGGGCAATCGTAAGCGCGCAGAGCACAGTAATCGACGGTCGGCAGGGCCTGGAGGACGCCGCTGTTGCGCTCTCCGAACGCCCGGAAATCGAATTGGTGCGTCCCGCTCACTGGGGAGGCTTTCGGCTCCTCCCCACCACGATTGAGTTCTGGCAGGGTCGTCCGTCGCGTCTCCACGACCGGCTTCGCTACTCCCGCCCGGGGAGCGGCTCGGGTTGGACAATCGACCGCCTCGCTCCGTAGCAGCCGAACACACGGTCTGGCGGGCGAATACCCTGGGCGTATGCACGACATCCGAACCATCGGTCACCTCGAAGCAACGCAGGCGATCGAGGTGATTGTCGCCGAGGCCAGCCGCCGCGGTGTCGCCCTGGTCGTGGCCGTAGCCGACGCATACGGAGAAATTATTGGTGTTCTACGGATGGATGGGGCATCGCTGTCGTCGGTCAACATCGCCCAGCACAAGGCCTTCACCGCCGCTCGCGAGGGCCAGCCGTCGGGCGCGATTGGCGCGCAGACTCGTGATCCGAAGCACGGATACGACATCTCGTTTCATGGCGACGCGCGCTATGTGGGCTGGGGCGGGGGCATGCCGGTGATCGTCGAAGGAGTGTGCGCCGGCGCGGTGGCCGTGAGCGGTCTGGCCGAAGCCGACGACGTTGCTCTCGCCACGCGGGCTATCGCTGCAATCACCGGCGTACTGAACACCGATGCCAATGGTGGCGAACCGTGACCCGATGTGATGCGGCGGGCGCGTAGAACTGGGTTGCCCATCCACGCCCTAGTGGTAGCCCTTGACGCCGCGAGAGATGGCGCTACCTGCGGTACATTCGGCCGTGGCCTGTGCACTGGCGTCGTGGTTGGGCGACGAACTCATTTGCGCTCAAAAAGGCTGCGGTGGACGCCCGTTGGTGATCGGTATCGGCGGCTCGGTGGCCGTGGGCAAGTCGACGGTGGCAGCTGAGCTTGCGACGTACCTCGCCTCGCATCGGGTGACCACCACGGTGATCGCTACCGACGGTTTCCTCTTTCCCAATTCGGTGTTGGAGGAGCGGGGCGCGATCGACCGTAAGGGCGAGCCTGATACCTACGACGAGGAAGCACTCACCTCCATGATCAGCGCAATTCGCGCCGGGGCGGCGTCGGTTGATGTGCCGATGTACTCGCACCGGAGCTTTGACGTCGTCGCCGGGGCATCGGTCACGGTCGGCGAGATTGTCGTGGTGGAGGGAGTGAATGCCCTGCAGCCCCGATTGGCGGCGGTACAAGACCTCTCGGTGTACCTCGACGCCCCCGATGAGGTCGTGGAGCGATGGTACGTGGACCGGTTTTTGCGCCACATCGACGACGCCGAGACCGATCCGGGGAGTTTCTATCGACGGTTCATGGCGCTTGATCCGGGTGGTCGGCGAGAGATGGCGTCGTCGGTGTGGGAGATGATCAACCTGCCAAACCTGGCTCGGTTCGTCGCCCCGACACGAGCGAATGCTCATCTTGTTGTGACCTTTGACATCAAACATTGCGTCGAGCGCATCACTCGCGCCATTCCATGACATTGCGGAATGTTGCTGAGATATATCTGCTTGACAGTGCGAGCGAGGGGAGCGTACGTTATCCATGCTAAAGCGTGCTGAGCGGGAACGATCGGTTGGTCGGTCAGACCATCAGGTTGCCTCAGCGCCGCCAAAGACCCCCCAACAGCGGCGGTGCCAACTCACCTCGGTGATCTGGCGCCGCCCGTTGTCGTTTCTGGGGTGCCGTTCTCCAATGGCAGGAACGTCTCTTCACCAGGAACGTCGCTACACCAGGAACGTCGTGAACTGCCACGTCTCGTCGGTGTCAGTTGTGCAGGCCGGGATTGCCGGTGCGGCGAACCGAGCGAACAGGTCGGATTCTGTCCGGTTGGCCAGCGGCGTCCAGTCGTTCGGCGCCGAGTGATAGGTGCCGAGGTACGGCCGAGCGATATTGAGCACTCGGTCGGCGTCCATATCGTCGGGAACGCACACGCCGCGCTCAGGGTTCTCGATGATCCACACCACGGCGGCCATCACCGAAATGCCAACCTGCACGGTGGTTGCGCTTTGGCCGGGGACGAGGGCGCGGGCTTCGTCGATGGTCAACACCGAGCCGGTCCACCAGCTGGTGTACGGATGGCCCATGAGCAAGATGCCCATCGCATCTGCGCCGCCGGGCAGGATTTCGTCGTTGAGGATCCGTTGGCGGGCGGGCATCACCAAATGGTTCTGGCGCAGCTCATGCAGCGACGCAATGGCCGAGTCGCTCGGACAGTACGTGTAGTGCACGGTCGGGCGATAAGCGGCCCGATCCCCGTCCCACACCGTGAGGTGATCGGAAATGGTGAACGCCTCACCGTGGCGCACGACCATGCCGTGGATCTCGCCCAGCGGCGTCCACGAGCGGACCCAGGTATCCATGCCCATCCGCGCCAGGGCGATCTGGTTCGACGGACCGGACTGATGAACGTATGCGTCGGCCGGCAGGCGGCGTTCGTGGGTTCCCCAGCCCAATTCGGCCGGGGCCACGCCCTCTTCGTACAGGCCCTCCACGCTCCAGGTGTTGACGAACTCCCCGACTTCCTTCGGCTTGTTCGTCAGCTGGGTATCTCGCTCGGCCACGTGAATGACTTTGACGCCGAGGTGCATGGCGACGTCGTTGAACCGCTTGGCGGCGAGCGCGTCGGTCACGGCCTCGGCGGCCTGTGGCGCGAGCTTGCCTTCTGCCACGGCTCGTTCGCCGATGGTGCGTAGGGCGTCTTTGGTGAAGTGGGAGACGAGGCCGGGGTTGGCCCCGTGTTCGAGTACGGCGGTCGGTCCCGGAGCGGTCCACGCGGCGGCCATCTTGCGGACGTCCATATGACGTACGTACAAACTCCGGTCGCGCGGGTCCTGCTGCGCGGCGTTGGTATAGGCGTCCCACCGCTCCACCGAGGTGTTGAGGTAGAGCACACCGGCGTTGTGGCACCACTCGAGGATCTCGCAGGCGTCGATGTTCCACGCCAGGTCGATGAGCAGGTCACCGGCTCCGAGATGGCATCCGAGCACAACTCCGAGGTTGTGTCGCTCCACTCGGTCCACCACATACGTCACGCCCTGAGCAATCTCGGCAGCAATCCGCCGGCGGTTGTCCACGAAGTCCATCACCGTGATCTGCGTCGGTGCGCACACGTGGCGCAGGAGCAGCGGCAGGGTGCACTGGGCGACGGAGCCGCAGCCGAGCATGAGGATGCGTCCGGTAAATGGCACTCGGGGCAATAGCGCTCCGCCGTGGAGGAGGGCCGACGCGTCGGCGGGCGTGGCGGGCATGGCGGGCATGGCTGGCATGGCTGGCATGGCGTCCGTGGTCGAGACGCGGGGGGACACTGTTTGCTCCATCGAAGGAGACTCCTTTGGGCCGTGAGGCATGGGGCGATGAGACGACCGGGCGCGTGAAGCGCTGATGCGTCGGCGGACAGGGGACGCGCATCCGGTCGCAAGCGGCCGGGCAACGATCCGTCTGTGGCGCGAGGGCCCGAGGACGGCGCGTCAACTGTAGTGGTCGCGTCCCGGCCCCGTGTCGGCGGAGTCAGCGCTGGTCGGCGGCCGGTCAGGCGCCTGATCAGTGGGTTGACGGGGACTTCGTTCGTCGGCGCAGGTGAACGTTTGGAGACGGCGGGTGGTGGCGAATCGGAAGAAAAGCATTCAGGTCGCTGGGGGTGGTGCCGATGCTCGATGCATACGTTCCCGGCCGACCATGTGTCGTCCGGGGGAAACATCTGGACCCGAGCCTCTCCGAAGGGGAACCATGCTCCTCGATCACGCCCAACCGAATGCCGTCGAAGGCGCCCCGCTGCGTCGCGGGGAGCGTCGTAAGCAACATACGAAGCGTCGTTTGCTTGATTCGGCAGCCGAGACCTACGCCCTTATGGGCGTGGATGGGGCGACAATCAGCGCTATCACCGAGCGTGCCGATGTTGGATTGGGCACGTTCTACCTTCATTTCGACGACAAGGACACGATCGCCGCCGCCGTTTCGGCCATCGTCGTTCGGGCCACGTTGGCGGTCGAGGCGACACTGGCGGTCGAGGCGGCGCGGGCATCGGAGCGGGCAGCCGGAACTCCCGGCTCGGTTGATTCGGCTGGCTCGGTTGACTCGGTTGACTCGGTTGATTCGGTTGATCGCTTGGTCTTGCTTTCCCGGGTTCTCATCGACGAAGCAGCGAAGGCCCCGGGGCTGTTTTGCGCCCTATTGACCTGGGAAGGGTCACGGACGTCGTCGTCGTTCAGCCACCCGACCATGCGCGATCTCTTGACCCCGGAATTGGCTTCTCGGATCGGGCGCGGCGTCGAGTCCGGGGCGTACCGCATCGAGGATTCCACCATTACCGCCCACGCCATCCTGGGCGTACTTTCGGCCTGCATACCGGCCTGGACGGCCACCGGACGGGCGGACTGGGACACCCTCGGCGGTTTCGTCGAACGCTCCGTCGCCGGCATGGTCGCTCGGTAACCAGCTCTCGTCGGCCTATTTCCGGCCGCAACGGTCCCCCAGAAACACGAACAGCCCGGGCCGCGAGGCCCGGGCTGTTTGTTGATTCTGGTGTTGATTCTGGTGTTGATTCTGGTGTTGCGTTGGCGGAGAGGGTGGGATTTGAACCCACGGAACCTTGCAGTTCAACGGTTTTCGAGACCGTCCGATTCGGCCGCTCTCGCACCTCTCCAGCGGCGGCGTCAAATGTAGTCGCTTCGCCCTCGCCGGTCTCCCGCTTTCTTGCTGTTTCGCTGCTGGCTGCCCCAGCGCTGGTCGTCGACCGCCGTTCGTCGACCGTGCTGGCGGCTCTGGACCGTTTCACGACGCTCCGGTCTGGAAAGCGACGTCGCCTGCCGGTCCCGGGTGTCGCCATCTGGTCCAAAGCGCCAGCCGGACCACCACGAGAACCCGCTCGCGTAACGCCCGAGCCGTGACGCGGCGATGCCGCTCGGCGTGAACGGCCAGACGAACTGCGGCACACGAGGGTCCTCACTGAGAGCTGCTGCCTTCCGGCCCTGACTCGGTTCATGGGGTTCTCGTTGCGCAGGGCCCGACCGTCCACGCCCAGCGGCATCGCGTTGAGCGTCGTGCAGACGAAGAAAGAAGGTCACCCAACCCGCTCCGACGCCCGTAGCGTCCAGAGTACCCTCTAGGTCGGCCGTTTTGGTCCGGCACGCAGTTGGGTCGGACGAAGGTTGCCTGGAGGAGTGCGAGAGCGGCCGAATCGGCACGCTTGGAAAGCGTGTGTGGGGCAACTCACCGTGGGTTCGAATCCCACCTCCTCCGCCAAACTCGGTAGCGTCGGCGGCGTGAGCCTTTCCGCCCCGCTTGATCTGCCCGGCCTTATGGGTTTGGCCCTCGACGAAGCCCGCGCTGCCGAACGCCATGGCGACGTTCCCGTCGGCGCCGTGGTGGTCATCGGAGGCCTTGTGGTCGCGTCAAGGCACAACGAGCGCGAGCTCACCGGCGACCCCACCGCCCACGCCGAGGTGTTGGCCCTGCGTGATGCGGCCGCCAAGGTCGGTAGTTGGCGCCTCGACGACGCCACCCTCGTCGTCACCTTGGAGCCATGCCCGATGTGTGCCGGGGCGGCGTGGAATGCCCGGATTGCCCACGTGGTCTACGGCGCCGGCGACCCCAAGGCCGGTGCGACTGGTTCGCTCTACAACCTTTGCGCCGACGCCCGCTTGAACCACGAAATCGCAGTGACGCCGTTCGTTCGGGCGGACGAGTCGTCGACGCTGCTTCAGTCGTTCTTCGCGGCGCGCCGGTAATTGTTTGGTCTGGGCCGCTCACCGGTAACTCTCACGGCAGTCGGTCGGTAAGTGCTGATCGCCCAGGTCGGCTGGTTTGATCGCCCAGGACAGCTCAATCGGTGAACGAATCGCCCGTTTTGCGGCCTCCTGGGCGATTGCATACCGCTTCCTGGGCGAAGTATCGGCGATCCTCTAGGGCAAAGCGACGGTCAGGATCTCGGCAAACTCTCTCAGTTGCTCGTCGGTCAGGCCGGTCGGCGCAGCCGGTGACGACACCCGTACGGCCAGATTGGGAGCGATGATCCAACTGATGGTTCTCCCGTCCCCGATCACCCTTGTTGTGGCGCCGACCCGTCCCCTCACGGAGGCCTGGGCGGCGTATCCATCGGCCGTGCGGGAGTCGCGGAATGCCTCGATGCTGACCGGTCGCCTCCTGGCGTTGACCAGGTCGATCCGGCCGAAGGATCCACCGTGTCGGTCGGTGCCCGGCGTGGTGGCGGGGCGATCCCTACGGGTTACCAAAGACGGGAAGACGGCGAACGCCCGGCCTCTCTCCGACGTCGCGGTTGCAGAGAACGGCGGCGCTTAAACGGTTTGCTGACCCGTCGGCTAGCAACGTCGCTGACCGCGACGTCGGAGAGAGTGCCTCCCACCGACGCCCGCGACAAATACTGATGAACTGGGCCAGCGGTAAGGCGATTTCGTGTGGGGAGCGGCCGCAACATCTCCTCCTTCGTCGCATCGTGCAGGACAACACCGATGGCGGACGACTCCTGATGGTCGGCTGGCACCGGCGTCGAACCGGAAAATCGGCCGGATTGACCTGGTCAACAACCCGGTGCTGACGGTGACCCGCGGAACGGTCTTGATCGCGTCGGTGTACAGGAACGACTCGAAAAAGTCGTCCGAGACGGGTTCGTCCATCACGAGGCAGGCGGCGCTTCAACCCATCGCCTAGCCGTTGTTCGGTTCATGGTGGCCGATCCCCTGCTCTTCGAGGCCCTCGGTTTATCGCGCGCATGAGGAGTCTTCGCGTCCAAGTCGGGCGGTTTGCGCGTCCAAGTCGGCAAATTCGGGGTGTTGTGGGCGTGCTTTGGGGCGACGTGGACGCGGAAATACGGTGACTTGGACGCGAACGGCGGCCCAGATCCCACTTGAACCAGGGGAACCTGTCACCCGGTGCCCGGTACAGTCGGGGGCGTGACGTATCAGTCGTTCTACCGCCGGTTCCGGCCGCAACGTTTTGCCGACATGGTCGGGCAGGAGCACGTCTCGGAGACCCTACGGAATGCCGTGCGGACTGATCGGGTGGCCCACGCCTATCTGTTCTGCGGCCCGCGCGGGTGTGGGAAAACAACGTCAGCCCGCATTCTCGCCAAGGCGCTGAACTGCACCAATCTCCAAGACGGCGAGCCTTGTGGCGAGTGTGACTCGTGCCTTCAGGTGGCGGCTGGTACGTCGATGGACATCATCGAGATGGACGCGGCGTCGAACAATGGGGTCGACGCCATGCGCGACCTCGTCAGTCGGGCCGCACTCGGCACCGCCGGCCGACGCAAGGTCTACATACTCGACGAGGTCCACATGCTGTCCACGGCAGCTTCGAACACGCTGCTGAAAACCCTCGAAGAACCCCCGGCCCATGTCGTATTCGTGCTGGCCACGACCGATCCGCAGAAGGTTCTGCCGACGATTCGCAGCCGTACCCAGGTCTTTGAATTTCGCCTGTTCGCCATGGACGCCCTCACCGCGCTGGTCCGCGACGTGGCAGAGAAAGCCGGGCTTGATCTCGACGATGCCACCCTCGCCGCCGTCGCCAAACGGGGCAACGGGTCGGCCCGAGACGCCCTCTCGGCGCTTGATTCCGTTGCCGCATCGGGTGGCGTTACGGACACGTTCGACATCACCGAGCTGGCGTCGGCAATTGGGCGTCGAGACGTTGGCGGGCTGCTTACCGCCGTCGATCGCGCCGTTGAGCGGGGCCGCGATCCCCGCCAGTTGGCCCGCGACCTGGTCGAAGTGATGCGAGACGTGTTCCTCACGCACATGGGCGTGCCGCGCCCGAATGCGTCTGACGAACTGGTGCGGGCGCTCTCGCCCGCCGCGTCCACGCGGGCGTTGGAGGTCCTGGGCGAGACGCTGGTGGCCCAGCGCGACGCCATCGAGCCCCGGGTCGTCTTGGAAACGGCACTCGTCCGCCTGGCCAACCCCGATCTCGACGCCTCGCCGGCAGCGCTCATCGAGCGCCTTGATCGTCTGGAACGCCTCGTCCGGGTCGGAGCCGCGCCCGCCGCCAGCGCGGCTGCGCCAAGTGGGCGTGTTCGCGAGGTTACGGACGCACTCATCGCGCCCACTCCCACCCCGGCGGTCCTCGCAGTCGCAGCGGCTCCCTCCGTCTCGGCTCCCTCCGTCTCGGCTCCCGCTGCGGCGGCGACCAGCACCCCGGCTTCGGCGATGCCGAGTCTGGCGTCAACGACGCCCGCACCGACCGATTCGGCGGCGTCGCGGCGCTCCGGTGTGGCCGACGGCGCCCGCGCTCACCTGCAAACCGGTCCGGCCGGTCGCTCCGCTGCCACCCGCCCCCCCGTTGCCCCGTCCCGACCGGCCTCGCCCCCGGCCGCCTCAAGCACCCCTGTCGCCACCGCCCCACCAGACGAACGGGAGCAAATTCTCGAAGGTCTGAAGGGTAAGGCGCGCGCTATGTTCTCGGCCGGACGCTTCACCCCCACTAGCCCGACCGAGCTGGAAATCGCTTTTCCCAACGCCATGCACCTTGCTCGATGCGAGGAGTTCACCGCAGACGTCGCCGCAGTTGTAAGCGCGCTTCGTTCTGCGGAAACGGTCGTGCGTCTTATTGTCGACCCGACGGCCGGTCCGCCGGTCGCCGAAGCCCCAGACGATGCCGGCGGGGTGCTGGCCAATCGGCGCTTTGCTGTCCCCGGCGCAATCGCCGCGTCCCCCGAGCGCGTCCCACCGCCAGCGATTTCCGAGGACCACGAGGTCGACCTCAACGAACTCGTCGATGCCGGAGACACCGCATCAACCGCCCTCGACCACATCGCCCGCACGTTCCCCGGGGCCGAGCTCGTCTACGAGCCGTAGCCACCGCGCTCCTTTCCCCGCCCGTCCCACGCCATCACCGTCCTAGGAATTTTATGTCTGATACTCCGTCGTTCGATCTAAATGCCCTTCTCGGTCAAGCCATGGAGATGCAACAGAAGCTTGCCGCGGCACAACAGGAGGCCGCCCTCAAGACGTTCACCGGTTCCTCCGCCGGTGGGGCAGTCCAGATCGACGTTTCGGGTGCCGGCGAGTTCGAAGCCGTGCGGCTCGCCCTGTCTGTCGTTGATCCGGCCGACGTTTCCTTGCTCGAAGACCTGCTGCTGGCGGCGTTGCGTGATGCGTCGTCCAAAGTCGCCGGGGCCAATGCCGACAGCATGGAAGCCGTCGCCGGAGAGCTCGGTGGGCTCGGTGGGCTCGGTGGGCTCGGTGGGTCCCTCGGGGGCGGGTCCCTCGGCGGACTGCTCGGCTGAGCGCGAACACACCCGACGACGATGGCTGGGGTCTACGCCGGTCCGGTACAGGAGCTGATCGATGAACTCGGTCGGCTGCCTGGCATCGGACCAAAATCAGCGCAACGAATCGCCTATCACCTCTTGAAAAAGTCGAAGGAGGACGCCCTCCGTCTGGCCCGAGCAGTTGCCCGCGCCAAGGAACTGGTGGTGTTCTGTTCTCTGTGTTTCAACATCGCTGAGCTCATCGATCCAGGCGATGGTTCGGGCCTCTCGGACCCGAGCCAGACGGAGTGTTCGATCTGCCGCGATTCCTCGCGAGACGGTCGCCTGCTGTGCGTTGTGGAGGAACCCAAAGACATCGTTGCCGTCGAGCGCACGAAGGAATACAAGGGTCGCTTCCACGTCCTTCAGGGCGCGATCAATCATCTCGAAGGCATCGGCCCCGATCAGTTGCGGATCAAAGAACTCCTCATCCGGCTCGGCCATGAAGACGTTGAAGAAGTGATCCTCTGTACCAACCCCAACCTCGACGGGGAGGCCACGGCGATGTATCTCGCTCGGCTGTTGAAGAGTTTGGAGATCAAGGTGTCTCGGATTGCTAGCGGGCTGCCGGTCGGCGGGGACCTCGAGTATGCCGACGAGCTGACCCTTGGTCGCGCGCTCGAAGGCCGGCGAATTGTTGAAGCGTAGGGCCGGTCTTTTCGTCGGCGTGGGCGCGGCGACGGTGGCGGTCGTGGTGTTCCCCGCGAACGTAAGTGCACAGAAAATCAGCGCGCAGAAGGTACGTATGACTGTGTTTGTGGTCGAACGGATCGACGCGGCCACCCGGAAGGCCATGACAGGGGTTGCGTGGCAGCCCGGTTGTCCCGTTGCGTTGGCCCACCTTCGGCGAGTCATCGTGCCGTTCGTTGATTTCGAGAACAACGAGAAAACCGGAGCAATCGTCGTGCATCGTGACGTCGCGCAGGCGGTGGGTCGCATCTTCGTGCGGCTCCATGAGGCGAAGTTCCCTATCGCCAAAATCGAGCCGATCGAGGCGTACGGCGGAGACGACGATCGATCAACGATAGCCAACAACACGTCGGCATTTAACTGTCGACCGTCGTTCGGGGCCGACGGACTCCCCACGAAGCGGTGGTCGCAGCATGCCTACGGCCACGCCGTGGACGTGAACCCGGTGCAGAACCCTTACGTGTTGGCCGACGGCTCGGTAACCGATCCGGCCGCCAAGAAGTACGTCGACCGGTCGATCAGCGAGCCAGGAATGGCGCTGGCGAAGGGGCAGCTGGTTCAGGCATTCGCCGCCGAAGGTTGGAAGTGGGGCGGCCACTGGCACTCCACCAAGGATTACCAGCATTTCTCCGTCGACGGCCGATAAATCAGCTGCGACATGCGTTGCGCAAGCCGCCTA
>JAYVSS010000030.1:0-4093 GCA_043775075.1 Acidimicrobiia bacterium | reverse complement strand
GTTCCCGTACCAATCAGCGGGCGGATTGGTATTCGACAGCGGCAACTACGCACCGGCGTTGGAGAAAGCACTCGGCCACGCGGACTACGTTGCTCTGCGCGCTGAGCAAGTGACGCGCCGAGCGGCCGGCTCGAAGAAACATCTCGGCATTGGCATCTCGTCGTACTTTGAGATGTGTGGCCTGGCCCCCTCCCGCGCGCTCGCTGGACTGAACTATGGAGCCGGGGGATGGGAAGCCGCGACCATACGTGTACTTCCCACCTGCAAGGTGCAGGTGATCACCGGAGCCACGCCGCATGGGCAGGGCCACGAAACGGCGTGGAGCCAGATCGTCGCAGACAAGCTCGGGATCTCGCCGGATGACATTGAGGTATTGCACTCCGACACTGCCATCTCGCCACTCGGCCTGGACACCTACGGCTCGCGTTCCCTCTCCGTTGGTGGCACGGCGATCTGGTTGGCCACAGACAAAGTGATTGCGAAAGCCAAAGCCATCGCGGCTCATCAACTCGAAGCCTCCGACGATGATATGGAGTTCGCCAACGGCGTCTTCAGCGTGAAGGGTTCCCCGGATCGCAGTCTTCCGTTGGCGGCGATCGCGTTCGGGGCGTTCACCGCCCACAATCTGCCCGACGGCATGGAACCGAACCTTGAGGCCCATACCTCCTACGATCCACCGAACTTCGTGTTCCCCTTCGGCACCCATATCGCCATCGTCGAGGTGGACGAAGAGACCGGTCGCGTCGACCTGGTGAAATACGTTGCGGTCGACGATTGTGGCAATCAAATCAACCCGCTCATCGTCCAGGGGCAGCTCCATGGCGGCATCGTCCAGGGCATCGCCCAAGCCCTCTTCGAAGAGGCGGTGTACGACGCCGATGGCAACCTACTGACATCGACTTTTGCCGACTACCTCATCCCATCGGCGGCCGATGTGCCGTTCATGACGCTCGATCACACCGTCACTCCGTCGCCCACGAATCCAATGGGCGTAAAGGGTGTTGGTGAGGCCGGAACGATCGGTTCGGCCCCGGCGGTGATCAACGCCATCGTCGACGCCCTCAACGTGCCGTTCGGTGTTACCGACGTCGCCATGCCCGCCTCTCCGATGACGGTGTGGCGAGCCATTCAGGCCGCCGGGGCCCGATGATGTTCCGTTTTTCTGTTTCGTCTACGTTCTTGTTCGACCTGCCAACAACCAGGAGTATCTGATGATTCCCGCCGCTTTTGACTATGTCCGTGTTGACTCCGCCGACGCTGCCGTCGCTGCCTTGGTGGAGCACGGTGACGACGCCAAGATCCTCGCCGGCGGCCACTCGCTCGTGCCGCTGCTGAAGCTGCGGTTGGCCTCGCCGTCGATGCTGATCGACATTGGTCGGGTGAAAGACCTGAGCTTCATTCGCGACGCTGGCGATCACATTGCCATTGGGGCGATGACCCGCCACCGCGACGTCGAGACGTCATCGATGCTGGCCGAGCACGTGTCGTTGCTGCCGCTCGTGGCTCGTGAAGTTGGTGACCCGCAGGTGCGTCACCGTGGCACCATCGGCGGATCAGTGGCTCACGCCGACCCGGCCTCCGATCTCCCCGGCGCCATGCTCGCCCTCAATGCCACGCTGGTCGCTCGGGGTCCGAAAGGTGAGCGCACCATTGCTGCCGCCGATTTCTTTCAGGGGTTCCTGACCACGGCGCTAGCGGCCGATGAGTTGCTCACTGAGATTCGGATCCCGAAGATCACCGGCGCCAAGTCGAACTACCAGAAGTTCAATCGCCGGGCCCAGGACTGGGCCATCGTTGGTGTTGCGGCCTGGAAGCTCAACGGTTCCTGTGGTGTCGGTCTGGTGAATATGGCGTCATCGCCGGTCAAGGCATCGTCGGTGGAGGCGGCAATCAATGGCGGGGCTTCCGCCGCCGATGCGTCGGCCCATGCCGCAGACGGCACGGAGCCGCCCGCCGATCTCAATGCGTCGGTGGAATATCGTCAGCATTTGGCCCGTGTACTGACCAAGCGGGCACTCGAGGCCTGCGGGGCGTAGCAACTTCGTCGTCCGACGGCGGCGTTCGCAGCATCACCTGAGCGAAGCACAGAGTGGCGTTAGGGGCTGACCGGGGGGTCGGCCCCTTTCGCGGTCCCGCCACCGAGCGGCTTAGGCACACTGATTGCTGTCTGATTTACGACGAGCCGTCCGGATTGCGACGTCGCAAACCGGACAGTCCGTCGCTAATCAGACATGAATTTGCTTAAGTCAGCGGGTGAGGCGCGCCCCGTCGGCGGTGCGTTCGACGGTAACTCCATTTGCTTGCCATCGGTCCGGACGAGTCGGGAGTGACGCTCGCATCGACGCGATTTCCTTGGCCACCAAAATCGGATTGTGCCTCACTCGAAACGCATGAAATCGAATGACGTAAAAGCCCCGAATCAGTTCGTTCTGTCGACGATCGTCTCGGTCGATTTTGTCATCGCCGGTGTGACCGAGGCGTCCGTCGATCTCGGGCAAGAGGCCGACCTGAAGATCGGCAAAGTCGGGGAAGTAGCGGTGGAGCAGTCGCCCGCGTCGGTTGCAGATATCGATCGTTGGTTGGCGTTGGAGTTCGATCCCAGTGGTTCGCGTTCCCTGAACGAGCATCGTCTCGACGTAACTTCCCGTCGGTCGCTGCAAACCTCGGCGGGAAAGAACCGTTCGAAGCACAATGGCGCCCGGCTGCCGACTGTTTTCGGCCCGGGTCTGCAATTCGGCGAGGAGGTCCTCGTTCCAGAGATCGGGCCGACGACGGTTGTCGCCTCGAAGAGCGTGTTCCACGGCGAATTCCAATCGGTCGGCATTGACGAACCTTCCGAGGTCAGCCAGCGTTCGTGCGAGTGAAGTGACCCGCACACCGTTGATGATCGTGATGTCGTTGGGCTTGAGCGTGGCGGAACGGATCGCCGGCGCCGTCTTCCACCCGGACGACACGGCAATTGTGGTGTCATGGTGTCGGGGGACATTGTCGTACCCCGCCTCGTTGAAAAACCCCTCCAGGCGGTGAAGCATCGCCGCCGCACGATGGCTGATGGCACTCGTCGGCCCGCCCCGAGCCAGATTGGCGGTCAACTGCTGGAGCCAGTGTGCGTCGGAGTCGCCGGTGGGAACGCCGTAAATCCCGTGGTGGAGGCGGTTGAGGTCGCCTCGTTCGGCCGCCCGCTGTAAACGGCGAGATGATTGCCCGTGCAGCAAAACATCGGACATACGAAAAATTTCCATGCCTGAGTGTCGGATGAGGTCCTCTCCATGGACAAGGCGGATTAGCTCCGATCCGCCATTCTCCGGGGCTTCCCGTGAACATTTGCCGGCAGTGGCTTCGTCGGCGGTGTTATTGGACCGGTGGTCGTTCGAGGATTGCTGTCTGATTCACGACCAGGTGTCCGGATTGCGACGGCGCAATCCGGACACTCTGTCGCAAGACAGACATCCACACGGCCTACGACCGCCGACACGCGCCGTCCCGTAGGCCCGCCCATGCCGCGAACAGGGAGCCCGACGTACTACGCGTGCTTAGCTTGTTCGGATTCGAGGGCGGCGGCGGCGGCGGACGAGCCGACCTGTTGCTTGGCGCCCTGGGCCAAGGTGATGGCGAGGGCGGCGGTGGCCTTCGGGTCGCGCTTGATTTGGTCGATGATCGCTGCGCCGGCCCCGGCCATGAGGGTGGCCTTGTTGGCGGTCACGTGATCGGCCGAGGCCCGCATGGAACGAATTGCCCCGTGGACCTCGGGAACGACGTACCGGGCGAAGAGCTCCCACGACCGGAACGTTGCCTCGCGGTCAGCCCAGTCGTGGGCGAAACCAAGCACCGTGCCAAAGCCGCCCGTGAGATGTTGCAGTTTCAAAATGGCCTCGACCATCTCGTCTGGAGTTCCAATCACCGACGCGCCCGCGCCGGCGCCGCCGTTGGACGCGGTCATGTCGAGCAACTTCCACTTGTCATCAACATGCACGGCGTTCGGTCGACCGAGCACTTTCACGTTGTAGTTGTTGTTCCAGTTCTGCAGTCCGTCGACGGCTTCGGCGCGGGCTTGTTCGCGGGTGGGGGCGAGGTGCCAGGACATGAGAACGCG
>JAYVSS010000029.1:0-5026 GCA_043775075.1 Acidimicrobiia bacterium | reverse complement strand
GTTCCGGGGACGTATCCGTTGGTGATTTCGGCGACGAGCGGTTCGCTGGTGCGTACCGCGGCGGTGACACTGATCGTGAACCAGGTAGCTGACTTCTCGCTGTCGGCAGCACCGCTCAGCCAGAGCGTCCGTCGTAACCAGACTGCGAGCTACACCATCACCGTCACTGCGACCGGTGGCTTCACGGGCGTGGTGGCGCTGTCGGCGAGAGCCACGCCGGTAGGCCCCACCGCGACGTTCGCTCCTTCGTCGCTCACCTCCGGGTCGTCAGTGTTGACCATGGCAATTGGTCCCCGGACCGGGAGCTATTCGGTCGTGGTGACCGGCACCAGCGGGGCCATCACCCGTACGGTGACGTTGAACCTCGCGGTCACCAAGTAGCGGCCCTTCGAAGGAAGGTCCTCACCTTTGAGCGCTGAAACGGTCTTTAGCCGTCAGCCACGGTGCGTGAAAGCCGCTGGTCAGACACGGTGTTCGACGCTTTCGGCCGAGGTCGGTGACGGTGAGTTGGCCTAAAGGCGGGGAACGAACCACAGGTGGCTCTGACCAGGGGAAATGCTCGTTTCGGAGGGCCCTAGTCCTCAGCCGGTCCTCAGCTCACCGGGCTCGAGCGGCTACGAGCGGTCGCTCACGACTTTTCCGCGAGGTCACCGGAGACGGTTGTGATCAGTTGCGCAACTCTCGCGCATTGCTGTCTGGAATGCGACTGGATGTCTGGTTTACGACGTCGTAAACCGGACATCTAGTCGTAAATCAGACATTCAAGCACCTCTTTGGACGCAAACAGGCTGGTAGTGACGGTGAGTTGACCTGTAGGCGGGGTTCTGTCCGGGTCGTGCGCCCGGAGACGCTCGACCGTGGGTAGCCATCCATCTGCGCGGTCCACCTGGAGGAGTCGTCCCGGCGAACCGTGACGATGGACGGGCCGCCCATCTCCTCCACTTTGACCTTGCTCCGGGTGGGGTTTACCGAGCCGCCCAGTCACCTGGACGCTGGTGCGCTCTTACCGCACCGTTTCACCCTTGCCTGTGCACGGTTGCCCGAGCCATCGGCGGTTTGCTTTCTGTTGCACTTTCCTGCGAGTCACCTCGACTGGCCGTTAGCCAGCACCCTGCCCTGCGGAGCCCCGACCTTCCTCAGCCCAGGTCTCGGCCAACCGAGACCCAAACCGCGACCACCCAGCCAACTCACCGTCGCCCAGTATTCTCGCACGCCGCCACCGCGGACCCGGGGCCGGGCTCCCCGCGCAATGGTCAAGGGCGCTGAAGGGGGACTGAGAGACCGACGCGGCGGACGGCGGGCGAGCGGCCAAGATGAGAACCGTGGATTCGACCCCGACCTCCCCGCCGATGCGTTCCGCCGTGAGTGGCCTTCTGGCCGCCGCGTGCGGGCTGGGCGTGGGGGAGTTGGCGGCGGGGATCCTCGACGCCGGGAGCCCGGTGCGTCGGGTCGGCGACCGGGTGATCGACGGCGCCCCCCGGTGGCTCAAGACGTTTGCCATTGAGCGCTTCGGCACGAACGATAAACCAGTCCTTCTCGTCTCGATCATGCTCGTGCTGGCCATTGGGGCACTACTCGTTGGTCGGCTTGCCGCCCGACGATTCGTGGCCGCAGCGATTGCCGTGGTCGCGGTCACCGGCATGGGTATCGCGTTTGCCCAGACCGGTCGCAAGCCCGAGGCCGTGGACGTGTGGCCGATCGTGATCGCCGGAGTCGTGACGATCGCCGCGTTGTGGCTGCTCGTTCGACGGCCGCAATCGAAGTCGGACCAGCCCCCGGTCGACGCCCTCCCCACGCGGATGGGCCCGACCGTGGTCGGCCGTCGCCAGTTCTTCACTATGGGTGGGACGGTGGCAGGGGTGGCGGCGTTGACCACAGTCGTCGGCCGGAACCTGCAGGGCGATCCACAGGCCGCTGCGGTGCGCGATGCCTTGACCCTGCCGAAAGCGACGGAGACCCTCGGCCCGGCGAACCCTAAGGCCACGGCCGCGGCTGAAGGAATGACTCCGTGGGTCACGCCCAACGAGAACTTTTATCGAATCGATACGGCCCTCGTCGTTCCCCGCATCAACGCTGACACATGGAAATTGACCATCGGCGGGCGGGTGAAGAAGCCCCTCACATTGACGTATGCGGACTTACTAAAGCGACCTCTCGTTGAGCATGACTGCACGCTGATGTGCGTCTCGAACGAAGTCGGCGGAGATCTTATTGGTAACGCCCGATGGACCGGCGTTCGATTGGCTGATGTGCTCAACGAAGCCGGCGTCGAAGATATAGGTGCAGACCAAATTTTTGTGACGTCGACTGATGGCTTCACCGCGGGCTTCCCCACCAAATTGGCGATGGACGGGCGCCAAGCGCTCATCGCCATCGGCATGAACGGTGTGCCCCTCCCGTTCCGAAACGGTTTCCCCGCGCGCTTAGTAATCCCCGGTATCTACGGCTACGTCTCGGCCGTGAAGTGGCTTGAATCAATCGAGCTCACGACGTTTGAAGAAAAGCAGGGGTATTGGATTCCTCGCGGCTGGTCAGCGTTGGGTCCGATCAAGACGAGTTCGCGTATCGATGTGGTCGGTGTGAACGGCCGTCCGGTCGTGGGCGTCAACGCCATCGCCGGAGTGGCATGGGCGCAACACGTGGGCATCGCCAAGGTCGAGGTTCAAGTGGACGACGAACCGTGGAAGGTCGCCACCCTGGCCGCTGATGGTGGGCTGGACACGTGGCGTCAATGGAAGCTCACGTGGCAAGCAGCTGCCGGAAAGCACCGGATTCGAGTACGGGCCACCGACGTGACGGGAGAGACGCAGGTGGAGGAACGCGCTCCCGTCGCCCCCGACGGCGCCACCGGTTGGCACACCATCGAAGTGACCGTTCGCTAGCGCTCCGCGCATAAATCAAAGGCGCATAGGAGTGTCAGAAGGTAAGCGCGCTTAGGTCAGGGTCCCACTCGCGACTGCGGCACACGGCGTCGAGCCAGCCGTCGCGAAACCCGGCGGCCCGACTCGATGGTTCCACAGAGAACGTGGGATTCCAAAGAGCAGCAATGTCATCCCACGAGGACCAGGTTCCCGTGGCCATGCCGGCCAGATACCCGGCTCCGAGAGCAGTCGCTTCGAGCATGGGAGACACTTCCACGCGACGATTCGTGGCATCAGCCAACGCCTGAACGAACACGGGATTGGCGCTCATGCCGCCGTCGATTCGAAGCGCGCTTATCGTCATCTTGGCATCGGCCTCGGCTGCGTCCACCAGGTCGGCGCCGCGCTGGGCGATCCCTTCCAGAACGGCTCGGACGATCTGAGGTCGTCCGGTCCCTCGGGTCAGTCCGAGCAAGATACCGCGGGCGCCGTAGTCCCACAACGGCGTACCTAAGCCAAGCAAGGCGGGGACAAACGCAACCCCGTCCGTCGTCTCGCACTGGGCCGCGACCTCTGCCGATTGGGTGGGCGACGCCAGCACCCCCATGTCTTCGACCAGCCATGCCACGCACGCTCCGGCGGTTAACGCAATCGCCTCAAGGCCATACGTCGTGTGGTCGGCCTCGGCCCACGTGACGATGGGAAACGTGCCGGCCCTGTTACGGGCCAACGCTGCTGGTCGTTGGGAGCCGAGGCACAGGTCGAACATTGCCCCGGTGCCAAACGTGATCTTGCTCAACCCCGGCACCACGCAGCCCTGGCCGATCATCGAACTCTGCTGGTCGCCACTCACGCCGGTGATCGGAGGCGAGCCGGGCAGCGCGATGGCCAGACCGACAAGACCAACGCTCGGAACAATGCGGGGGAGGGCGGCGAGGGGGAGTCGAAAGAATGCCGCACGGGAGTCGTCCCATACGATGTTGTCGGCCGCATCGATATCGATCAAACCGGTGACCGCGGCATTGCTCGCTTCGATGACGTGCGCCGCCCCATTCGTAAGCGTCCATATGATCCACGAATCGACGGTCCCCAGGCATAGATCACCCGAACGATCGCTGTCGTAGGCATCGAAGAGGTACTGCGCCTTGGTTGCCGTTTGATTCGGCGCAATTGTGACGCCCATCGCCCCCGCCATCACGCACATACCCGCCGTACGAAGGTCCTGCCAACCGATACCCGGACCGACGGGCACCCCGGTCGTTCGGTCCCAAACGATCGCCGACGCCCGTTGACACGTGATGCCCACACTCACCACCGGACCGGCCTCAGCCAGGGACCTCGACGCCAGGTCGATCACCGCGTTGGCCAACGCCACGGCGTCGAATTCTACGGCTCCCTGAAACGGGTTGGTGGGGGCAAACGGGCGGCGATGTTCGGCCGTCACCGTGCCGTCGGGCCGCAGCACGAGGCAACGAAGATTCGAGGTACCAACGTCGACAACGAGATGGCTCATCGACGGCCGCTACCTCCACGCATCCTGAGAGACGGTAGACGCGTTGCGTGGTCGGTGCACGCCGGCTGCGAGCGTGAACCGCTGGGCAATCCTGATTCACTGCACTAGACCGGGACCATGACTGATTCCGCCGAAGGTCTTGCCCCTTCAGACTCGCCCGACGTTCCTCGCTCGGGAAGCGCCGAACCGTTTCGGGCCAACGTGACCAAACCGGGCATTGACCTCGGGATCGTGATGCGTAACCCGACGGAAATGCTGATGTTCTACCGAGATGTGCTCGGCCTCGACCACTTTCTCAGCCAGCCGATGCCCCTCGGCCTCGGCGGCACCATGCATCGCGTTCGTTGCGGCGACAGCGTCCTCAAGCTTGTCGACCTGGCGGTAAAGCCGGAGAAGCACGACGCCACGGGTGGAATGAACGGCGCCACGGGGCTTCGGTACCTCACGTTCTTCGTCACCGATATGGACGAAATCTTGGCGAGGGCGGCCGCCGCGGGACACGCCATCCCGATCAAGCGAACGACGGCCCGGCCCGGCGTCGACATTGCCATGATCGCCGACCCCGACGGAAACTGGGTGGAGATCGGTCAGATCGACGAGGTCTAACAGCCGCGAGCGGTCGGGCGATGCCCGGCAAAGGTCGATTGATGTC
>JAYVSS010000028.1:0-3798 GCA_043775075.1 Acidimicrobiia bacterium | reverse complement strand
GATCGCTTCGAACGACTTCGCCAGGTCGAGTCCGCCCCGTTTGGCCAACATGAGGGCCTCTCCGACCGACACGAGATTCACGAACGCCAGCATGTTGGTAATGACCTTGATGATCGCCGCACTGCCGAGTGGTCCCATGTACAGCACGGGGTTTCCGACGGCGGCCAGAAGAATCCTGTGCTGCTCGAACTGGTCCTCCTCTCCGCCGACGAGCACGGTGATCTGTCCGGCGGCGGCGCGATGCACGCCCCCGGTGACCGGTGCTTCGAGCATGGACACGCCCGCATCTTCGGCGATCGCACTAAGGCGGACCGTCTCGGCTCGATCGTTCGTGGACATATCAATCCACGTGGGGGAGACATCACGTGCTGTGGTGGTTCGGGCGAACCCGGCGAGAATTCCCTGTGGCCCCGTCACGACGGTCTTCACGACCGATGGGGAGGGTAGGCAAGTGAAGACCACGTCCGATTGTTCGGCTACATCGGCCGCCGTTGACACCCATTGAGCTCCCGCGTTCACGAGGCTGGTGGCGGACTCTGGCGTCAGGTCCGTCACCGTAAGGCGATGCCCCGCCCGCAGAAGACTTGCGGCCAGATGAGCTCCTAGATGCCCAAGACCGATGAACCCCACGCGCTGTGCCATGGTGACATTCTGATCGGTCCGATGGGCGCGTGTCTGCCATTCACTGCCGCGTGCCGATTGCGTCCAAGATGTCAGCGGTGAGGCTGCAACGAGAACGCGATCATCGGACGATGCGGTGGCTGGCTGGGAAGGGCAGCACGCTGGAGATCGCCGCTTGTCCATCTCCCGACGCCTGGGACTGGCGGCTGAGCTTGGCCGAGGTGCCGACCGACGGGCCCTTCTCTAAATTGCCCGGTGTTGACCGAGCCCTCGTCGTTGTTTCTGGGGCCGGAATGGAATTGCGGATCAAGGGGCAATCACACACGATCCGTCACCACGATCCTTTCCGGTTTGACGGTGCCTCAGAAACGCTATGTTCGCTTCTCGATGGTCCAGTGCGAGACCTCAATCTCATGGTGCGTCGTGACGCGAACATCGGTCAGCCGTCGCTCGAGTTGATTTCGCTGACAGCCGGATCGCCTGTCGACCTTGGCGATGCGCTTGGTTTCGTCGTCCTCGATGGCGTTGTCACGCTGACCACCATCGGCGATTCGTTTCCGTTCTCGCCGCTCGTCGAACATGCGACGCGTTTTGACGCGGTGATCGCCGACGTCCCGGAACGCCAACGAACAACCTGCGTGGTGCGCCGCGACGCCGTCGTGGTGGTGGCGTCGCTCCGGTGTGAAGTCTGAGTCGAGACCACGGCGTCCCTGGCCGCCCCACCTCGGGCTCATTCCGCCCCACCTCAACGGAATTCCGCTGCCGTAGTGAAGGAACCGGGCGTGGTGGGGCGCCAACTGACTGACGTGGGTACAGGACTGACCGAGGTGGGTGCCCTCGGGAGTATCTCGGTACGCTGCGGCGATGCTTTCCTCCTCAACCGACGCGCCACTCGCTGCTGAATTCTTGGCGGCGGCGATCGAGGTCACAAATTTTCTCGCTGGCCAGCAGCACCAGTCCGAAGGCGGCGTTACGTGGCTCCGGGCGTTCGGGGAGGAGGCCAACGGTGGGCGGACGCTCTATCACGGATCAGGAGGAATCGCCCTGTTTCTTCTCGAAGCCTTTCGGGCCACCGGGAACGAGGAGTTTCTGGCATTGGCCGGTGACGCGGGCGACGAGATTGCCCGCTATCTCGACGGCCGCACTGCGCTTTCCGTCGCCCCGGCCACCGGATGGCCTGGGTACGCCTTTGTGATGGCCGAACTGGCCGAGGCCGCAGATAGAGCAGCAGCAGATGGGGAGCGTCGAGACAACGCCGTGTGGACCTATCGTGGCCGGCGCTTTCTCGCCGCGGCGCGCTACTCGCTCAATCAACTTCGCGCCCAGGCCTCCGAACTCGGGTCGGGCATCGGGTGGATCGAACCGATGCCATTCTCCGACATCACCGGGTTCACCGGCAATCGCGAAATCTACGACCAGTCAGTCGGGGCGGCAGGCGCCGGCTGCTTTCTGTTGTGGGCACACCGACGAGGCATGCACGGCGAGGCCCTTGAGTGGGCTGTGGCGGTGGCTGACCGACTCCTGGAAGTGGCCGAGCGCGACGAAACAGGATTGCGCTGGCGCTTGATGTCCGACATGCCATTCCCGTTCACCGCCCCAAACTTTGCTCACGGCGGAGCTGGCGTCGGTTTCTTCCTGGCCGACCTCTATCAAGAGACCGGCGTCAGGCGATATCTCGACGCCGCAATCGACGCCGCTCGGTACGTGCAGGCCCGGACGTTACCCGTTGGCGACGGCTGCGGCGATGCCGGCATCGGCGACTACGCCACCTGGATGTTGAAATTCACCGGTGACCCGATGTACCTCGATTTGGCCAAGCGGTGTGCGGCGAGCGTGTTGGCCCGCAGCACCGCTCCCGCACAAGGTATGCGCGCATGGCATCAGGCCGATCACCGCGTTCGCCCGAAGTTCGTGCAAACACAGACCGGTTACATGCAGGGTGCGGCGGGCGTCGGAAGTTTCCTCCTCCACCTCGCCACCACGATAAACGGGAACTCCGTGAAGATCGCCTTCCCCGACATGCCGCTCCTGCAATCAGCGTCCTGAGAGCTTGCGCCGATAGGTCGACGTTTCTCGCAGCGATCGTCGAATCGGCCAGCAAGCTGGCCGATTCATTTTGGTGTGCTTCTGGTCGGCTCGCCTAACGGCTCGCCGTCTCAGCCGTATCGACGGGTTGACTTCCTGGGCGATGACGCCAGCTTCGGACCACGGCCGGTATTCCCGGTATTCCCGGTATTCCCGATCGATCCGGTAGTGCGGGCCTGCGGCTGCTGCGGACCGGTGCCGTGACCTCGCGGCGGGCGATTGTGTTGCTGTGCCTGTTGCGGCGGTCGAACGGCAAGCGGCGCGGGTTCCACATGGTCCGCCGGCTCGCCGACAAGTCCGACGATGGCTTGGTGACCGGGGGCAACACGCGTGACCGTCGGCGTGATGCTGGCAGCCTTGGTGAGTGCCTTGACGTCGGTGACCTGATCAGGCGTCATCATCGTCACCACGATGCCTTCAGCGCCGGCCCGAGCGGTTCGACCCGAGCGGTGAAGGTAGGCCTTGTGCTCAGTTGGGGGATCGACGTGAATCACCAGTGCGATGTCATCCACGTGGATGCCGCGTGCCGCAATATCGGTGGCCACGAGCGCTTGGTACACGCCGTCCTTAAAGCCAGCGAGCGCCAGGGTGCGCTGCGCCTGAGACCGATTGCCGTGAATACGTTCGGCCTTGATGCCGTTCGCGACCAACTGCGAGGCGAGACGATTGGCGCGATGCTTGGTGCGGGTGAAGACCAGCGCCTGCGGCATGTCGCCGCGTTTGAGCAGTTCAACAAGCAGCGCGCTCTTGAGGTCCTGTGAGACCGGATATACCGCCTGCGTAATGCCAACCGCCGGCGCTGCTTTGCGCTGCAAGTTGAGCGTCACCGGATTGGTGAGCATCTCTTTCGTGAGCGCGGCGATCGGGGCCGGCATCGTCGCACTGAAGAACAGCGTCTGCCGCTTTCTCGACGGCAGGTGACGCAGAATCTTCTTGATATCGGGGAGGAATCCCATGTCGAGCATACGATCCGCTTCGTCGAGTACGAGATATTCCAGCTGATCGAGCTTGGCGTACGGCGAGCGGAAGTGATCGAGCAACCGACCAGGCGTCGCCACCATCACGTCCACGCCGGTGCGAAAGGCGTGCTCC